>JACNLO010000075.1 GCA_014381555.1 Planctomycetota bacterium
CTGTGGTCACCTCTGTGTCTACCTCTGTGGTCACCTCTGTGTCTACCTCTGTGGTTACCTCTGAGGTAAACTCAGGTGGTCTAAAAGCGTAGAAATTGATGTGGGAAGGGACAAAGTCGCTGAAATCAGGCGGCGCGGAGTTGCGTGCGTTGTTGGATTGCCACTGCACGTGTTATTTGTTGGACCACGAACCTACGGTGAGATGGGTTATATGAAAAGTCGAACATCATTCCCATGTATGTGGTGCCACCAGATTCAAGATGCCAATGCATCAACTTTGCAGTAACAGAAAGTTGTGGACCATCGACACCAGGAAGTGGAAAACGTAACCAATGCAATCTATGCCGCCCTACTCCACTAGCTTCACCAACAGGAACTTGTAATCCTATACCACCACCGCCAATATTGACCAATGTTGCTGAAATTGGTGGCCCAACATCTGGCATCGCATCCTGATCTTCAAGAGCCATCGGCTTAGTATCGCCAGAAATGTAACGCTCCATCTGCAATTGGCACATCCGTTCAGGAAAGGCGACTGACCTAGGGTCAAGTAATGGCCATGATGACACAGTCGGCATCACCAAAGTATCTGTACTAATTCGATAATCGCGTCGTCGTTGACATCGTTCTACAGAGGTTGGCATTTGTAATTTCATTCCAATGCCATCTCTACCGTTGGCACGATATGAAATTTTCCCCAAACAAACCGTTCTGAACATCCAACGATTTTGACCAATCGCAATAATTCCGAGCAATCGAACTCCTTCATCAAGAGGGAGTGGTTCACCAGCTGCTGTTGGCATTTCAATCAGTATTTCGTCTTTCGATGTAGATATTAACTTCGCCCTCCAAATAAAATCTTGGCCCGTGGGCCCATCAGGTTCAAGAGCAATTTGCAGAGATCCCTTGTGATCAACAAGCTGTTGTAGGCAACGACGCCATCCAGTAGTTCGTGAGCGATGTGCTGGCATATATCGGTTCTCCGTTAAGTTAGAGGAAGGTGAAGTCAACACATCGTCCGCTCAAAAAACACAATCAAGTTCAACACTACTTCATATGTAATATTCAGTTCTAAACCGCCTGCATGACCAGAATGGCCCCTTCAACCCGTACATCTGGTGCCGATAAGTCCGCCAGTTTAGCTGCCATTTTCAAGGCACCCATTGTCCACAAACGAATTGGGCAGTCGCTTTCTTGAAACTCCCATGACTGTGAGTCTACTTGCCCTGCTTCACGAATTGTAAAAACTGCATCATTCTTCGCCCAAACAAGTTGCAAGGTTTCGTCTTCATTCACTCCGTTAGCCCAGCGTCCTTGCGCGACTTCAGGCCATAAATCTCCTGGTAGGTCATCCATAATTACTACACCCCCTTTTTTCAACGATTGCTTGAACAGTTTGAGTGCTCGAACCGCATCATCAACATCCCAGAGCAACATAAACGTTTGTCCACAACACACAACCGCATCAACCGGCGAGGAAAGCGGCAAAGCATCAAACAAATCTGCATCTAGTAAATTCGCATCAACATCAATCTCGGCGCATCGCCTCCCACACGCATCAATTGCATTCGGGTCGTTGTCAATTCCAACAACTCGGTGGCCTGCAATTACAAGGGGAATCAAAATGCGGCCATCTCCACATCCAACATCAACAACATCGCATGAAGAATCGCCAAGCAATTTAAGTATTGTTTCTACCTGAACCTTTGATTGCTCTTCATCCATTGGAAGCCATTCATTCATTGAGATTCCTTTCCTAGCAACATGTCGAGTTCTCGAACTTTTTGCAATAATACTATTCGCTCACTGCGGCTTGGGCGATACCTACCGTACCGTATCTCGTAATACTTCGATGATAAATATAAAGCACTTATAACACATTCTTTCGACAAGTTTAACGATTGCACCCATGTCATTGCTGGAATATGACTTGGACGAATAAAACCTAGCCGTGCGAAATTTCGTTGTAACTCAGCGTAAAACTCTACATTAATTACCGCAACGTTTTCTTCGTTGTCTTTTAACAAATTTAACAATTGTGATGTTCGTTTTCTCCGCCAACGAACTATAAGTAATGCGAATCCAAATAGAATCGCGGCACCCATTACAAGATTTATCCATAACCTGCCCCCTGCACCGATATCAAACCAATTTGAAATACTCTTCAGAATGTTTTTGAAGGAGTTCGTTACTTCCTGCAGGTGTGCTTTCCAATTTGGGTTTACAGATGAAACAAAACGGCTCTGGATAAAAGTGTCATAACCGAACACATACTCTTGCCAAATGCTTTCTAGATAATCCCATTTAATACGAATGTTTTGAGCAAGCGTCATAGGCTCTTGAACAATCGGTGAGTTCGATGATGATGGAGTTGGATCAAATGTTTCCCACGCCAGCGGACCTGTTTCTACTTCAACCCATGCATGTGCATCTCGCCCAAGAACAATATACGACTCACTTGATTCTTCCCAACGGTCAACATAAAAACCGGTCACAATCCTTGAAGGTATATCCACGGTATCGCACATCGCAACCATTGCAGCTGCAAAAAACTCACAATGCCCCCTCTTCATCCTCAAGAGAAACTCTGCGGTTGGGTCGTTTGCTCGAAGCATCGCTGCTTCTCTTAAAATTGGAACACCAGAGCTGCTTGTCGAATATGAAAATTCATTTGAGTGTAAATATGATTCAAACGCTAGAGCCACAATTCGCCTCGCCTCAAAAGAAGTTGGTACTCCACCTGGGTCAATTGAATTTGTTTTCATAATCTCTAACGCTAGTGCTAGCACATCTTTGTTTCGATAATAATTTTGTCTCTGCGAATATGGAGAAACTATTATGTCTTCGGGATCAATTTGAACACGATAACTCTGCAATGGAGCTGATCCGAGCACAATCCCCATGGTTGAATTCGCTAAATTCATCGTCACGGTTGTCGGAGGATCTGTCTCAATTCCAACTGGCTTGTACATAGAATAAATCTTGCCCATTGGTTGGAAGAGTGATACTTCCATGACTAGAGCATCTTCTCGATTACCAGTAGCAGTTAACGGGGTGAATACATCAGAGACTGTCTCTACGCTTGATTTGAAATGCGTTCCTGTTTCCCAAACACCCTCTCCCTGATATTCATTCAACGCTGCCCCTCGTAAACGCAAACCCTTTGGCAACCGAATTGATTCTCCAAATTTGTTGCGAAGAGAAACCGACATAATTTTTTTATTACTTAGTTGAATATCTTGATCTGGTTTCAATTCCATTCGTTCAAGGG
Organism: Planctomycetota bacterium; assembly: GCA_014381555.1. Classification (GTDB taxonomy): domain Bacteria; phylum Planctomycetota; class Phycisphaerae; order Phycisphaerales; family SM1A02. The sequence goes on from JACNLO010000075.1 coordinate 3,272, forward strand.
TTTCATCCATCGCTATAAGTTGTTCGATTGAAAAATCTGACACCTTCCTAGGAATAGAAACAAAAAATATCACCGACCCAACAAACCCAAATAGTAAAAAGAATAGTGCGCTTCGACGAAATGTTTTTCGTACATGCAATCCTGTAATCGGTCTTGTCCACGGAGTTGGGTACTTGATTGGAACCGCATCATATCTCTCGCTTCTCATGGTTTCCATGCCTTGATGAAGTTGATAAAGCAACAAGACCCATGCAGCTAAACCCGACCAAACTATGAGCAAAAGCCCAAAGAATACACTGGTGGCATAAAGCGTACCGACTGCAAGTAGCAATAAACTCAACAGCAATAACTGTGCTTCATTTTCAACAGTTCGCTTCTCATACATTTTTACTACCGTAAGCCCAACAACAAATCTACCAAGCACTTCTGGAAGTTGACTTTGTATCACTATTGCATCGAACAAGGAATAAAAAAACCATACGATTATGAGTATCCGAGAAAGCCAGGCTGGTATCGATTTGCCACGGGGCCCTTCCGTAACATACCAACTTAGAGCTGCAAGTGTTCCTGCTATAACAAGCACGGAAATTGCATTTAATGCTACGCACTGTGCAAGGATTGCTGATAACACAAGTGAAAAGCGAAGTAGACGATATGACTTCAGAACTTTCACGCTGATTCTCTTTTCGAGTGTTCAAGTATTAGTTCCTCGAGTTGATCTGCATGGAAATACCAAGCATCACTCAAAGAGCCCAACGGTTTTGAACGGTCAGGGCGTATAACACACAAGCCCACCTGTTTCATGTCTGCAACTGGTCGAGCTGAAACTGAGTGACGAGTCTCATCAAGATTAATTGTTGCCAGAGATGACAACAAGCAATCAAGATGTCTAGCACCACTGTGAAAACCAACGATTCCAGGCAAATCAAATCCTAAAATTGACAGCGAAATTTCTTGATCTTGTCGCACTGCCTCACTAAGTATTGAGGCACAGAATGATATTGCTTTTTCTTCCAACTCACGTTGGTTTCCACTGCACTTTAACTCATCCGTTGGTGTTGTTAGATCCAGAACAACTCTCATCTTTGGAAGTGTGGGTCTAGCTCGCAAGACGCACACGAGTTCACCACGCCTCGCAGATGCTTTCCAAGCAATGTCGCCAATCCTATCGCCACTCACTAATTCACGAAGACCATAATAATCATCTCCTCCTCGACCTCGACGGCTACTACGTTGTCCAAGTAGCCCACTTGAAACAATTGCACTAATAATTGATGGCTGAAGCAATTCTACTTTTGGATGGACAAGAACAGAGGCATGTTGGGAAACTATTTTTTTTGAGCGGATCATCCCAAACGGGAAACTTGTTGTAACACGAATTTGATCGAAGATAGCTTCACCACGTTTTGTTGGCCAAAAGATTGCTTCACCGTGAACTGTTTCTCCTGCACCTACTTCCATCACCCACCCACGCGCTTTTCTAAAATAATGTGACCAAGTCGCTCGTGATGCATTCTGTTCTTCAATCCACAAACTAAACCCAGCAATTCGCCTAGCTGTGTTTGTTACTTCATATCGAACAATATATGGCTCACCTACTTTTGCTGGTTCAAGAACAACTCTTCGAACTTCAATTCGACGCAATACAAGTTTTGTCCAAACAAGAGTAATTGCCATTGTTGACAACATTGCACCAAATAGCCACATTGGCAGGTTCTTACTTTGTAGGAAGGCTGATGGAGCAACAAGAGACACCAATATAATAAAGATAATTGTTGGATGAATTGAACTCGTGCTTTTTTTCATCTCCCGAATAATATGTCAGGAACAAGTTTTATTCAGTGTTTTGTTCAACAACTTCCGTTGATTCGGAAACTTCTTCTTTAGATTCTTTGGGAGAATCTTCGGAAGTGGCGGGTTTCCACGATGGTTCCCGGACAAGGCCTTGTACATCTGGCAAGTCGTTCAAGTTTGCCAGACCAAAAATAGATAGAAACTCTTTAGTCGTTCCGTACAACATTGGTCTACCGAGTTCTTCAGCACGCCCAACGATTTTTACAAGCCGTCGTTCCATCAAACCGCGAAGCACTTCGCCACATGCAACACCACGAATAACTTCTATTTCAGCACGCATGACTGGTTGACGATACGCAATTATCGAAAGTGTTTCGAGTGCTGCTTGAGATAGTTTTTGTTGCTGGCGCTGTTCGTGCAAACGCGAAACAAGTGGTGCAAGTTCTTCGCGTGTCATGACGCGGTACCCACCTGCGATACGTTCGATTCGAAAGGCGCGATTGTCTTTGTCGTACGAAGTGTTCAACGATTCAATCGATGCCTTTATTTGCTTAGTTGCATCTTCGTCTTCGATTCCTAGAATCGTTTTCATTTTTGTCTCAGAAAGCGATCGTTCGCTTGCAAAAAGCAGTGCCTCCACTCGTTGCTCAAGTGGCATGCTAGAACAAGGTGTCTGTTGCAAATCCAAACTGCCTTGAGATTCCGACATTATTTACTTGCGAGCGCCACTTTAGCTGTTGCGATTTTTTGAGCTTGCTCTACTGCGAGTCGATCTTTTTCATCGCTTGTCACTCGTGCGTTTGCCTCAGCCAACTCTGCTTTTGCTTCTTCAAGATTTAGACCTTCTGCAGGAATTGCTCCTTCAGTCACAAGGGAAAGTCCCTCCCCATCAACGTGCGCGAAACCGCCTACGATGAGGTAGCTTTGTGAACCATTTTCAGTATCAATTCTCAGGGTTCCTGGGGCAAGTGTTGAAAGAAGTGGCGCAAGACCCTTCATCATGCCGTACTGGCCATCCCATGATGGGAATGAAACATAGGTTGCTTGCCCGTCGAAGCATTCTTCGGTGGGAGTTACTATTTTGCAAGGGAATGTGTCAGCCACTGGTTTATCCTATTAACTAAGGGTGAATCGAAGCGGGGTATGATACCGAAAATCAGCACAATACGCTTTCTTACAGCTACTTGTCTTGATACAATGCCACTTTATCCGAGAATCCGGATATATGGATAAATCAGTCAGTTTGCAATTAAACAACAGGAGACGGACAGTGACCACCGAAACACCAACAATGACTACTTTTCTTAACACCAATTTAGACCTCTTCGCCCCTTGCGATTTCAAGGTGGCTGATTTATCTCCTGAAACCGTCGCGTATGGTCGCAAAGAAATCGAAATAGCAGAGCATGAAATGCCCGGCTTGATGGCACTTCGAAAGCAATACGGCGAATCCAAACCGCTTACTGGCGCTCGAATTACTGGTTCGTTGCACATGACAATTCAAACGGCGGTTTTAATTGAAACCCTTGTCGCTCTTGGAGCAGAAGTACGCTGGGCAAGTTGCAATATTTTCTCTACCCAAAATCATGCGGCTGCTGCAGTTGCTGTTGGGCCAAATGGAACTCCCGAAAACCCACAAGGCATTCCCGTCTTTGCGTGGAAGGGTGAAACTCTTGAAGAATATTGGTGGTGCACATTCCAAGCATTACACTGGGGAGAAGGAAAAACACCAAGCTTGATTCTTGACGATGGTGGCGATGCAACCCTCGTTGTGCACAAAGGTGTTGAATACAACAAGTCAGGCACAGTGCCCTCAAGCGAAGGCGCTGGAAGTGAAGACGAACGCATCATTCTTGACTTGCTTGCCGACGTGCAAACATGGAACAATAAATTCTGGGAACAATATGCAGTTGAAGTCAACGGCGTAAGCGAAGAAACCACGACTGGTATTCATCGCATGTACCAAATGGCGAATAACAATACATTGTTATTCCCTGTGATTAATGTAAATGATTCCGTTACGAAAAGTAAATTTGACAATCTCTATGGCTGTCGGCACTCATGCGTGGACGGCATCATGCGTGCAACCGATGTGATGCTTGCTGGCAAAGTTGCGCTCGTTGCTGGATACGGCGACGTTGGCAAAGGTTGCTGCCAAGCACTCAAGGGACAAGGTTGCCGAGTCATGGTGAGCGAAATCGATCCAATCTGCGCGTTGCAAGCGGCGATGGAGGGATACGAAGTCGTACGCATGAACGATGTTGTTAGTGACATTGATGTCTTTGTTACTACAACTGGAAACTTCAACGTTATTACTGCTTCTCACATGTCCAAGATGAAGCACAACGCAATTGTTGGCAACATTGGTCACTTCGATAATGAAATTGATATGGCTGGTCTTGAAAAACTTGATGGCATTGAAAAAATCAACATTAAGCCGCAAGTTGATGAATGGAAGTTTGCAGATGGTCATTCGATAATCGTGCTTGCTGAAGGCCGTCTTCTAAATCTTGGCTGTGCAACTGGCCACCCAAGTTTCGTGATGAGCAACTCCTTTACAAACCAAGTGCTTGCCCAAATGGAACTCCACTCAAACCACGGCAACTACGAGCACAAGGTCTACACGCTTTCCAAGAAACTCGACGAAATGGTTGCCCGCTTGCACCTTGACCAACTCGGCGTGCAGTTAACTGAACTTACACCTGAGCAAGCGGCTTATATCGACGTACCTGTTGAAGGTCCTTATAAAGCCGAGCATTACCGGTATTAATTGGTCGAGGTACACACGGAGAAAAACGTTGTTTTTCTCCGTGTGTACTAGAGCCTATACGGGTATGATTCGCCCATCAGATGAGCGACCGACTCACCCATGAATGCGGCCTTGCCTTTGTACGGCTTAGAAAGCCCCTGCACTACTACCAAGAGCAGTATGGTGACGCTGCATGGGGATTGCGAAAAACGTATTTACTCATGCAAAAACAGTACAACCGTGGGCAAGATGGTGCTGGTCTTGGGGTTGTCAAATTCGATATGCCTGCAGGTGATCCTTTTCTTCTTCGAGTTCGGTCTGACAAACACAACGCGATTGAACGCATCTTCGATGTAATCACAGAAGACACTGAACGATTGGGTGAATCGATTTCAGCAGAAACTGAAATGGACGCAAAACGCACTTGTCGCTTTCTTGGAGAAGCGTATCTTGGGCACCTTCGTTACGGAACGCATTCCAACAATTCCATGGCGAACTGTCATCCGTTTATTCGCAAAAGCAACATAGCAAGTCGAAACATTGCCCTCGCTGGCAACTTTAATATGACTAACTCAAGTGATTTATTCCGCCGCCTTGTTGAATACGGACTCGACCCAGTTGGCGATAACGACACGCAAGTTATTCTTGAAAAAATCAGCCACTTCCTCAACGACGAACACGAACGGCTTATCAAGAAACATGGCAATCTTGAAGGTCGAGACCTTGCCAAGACAATTTCTAAAGAACTTGATATTGGAAAGTTTCTTACAAAAGCAGCTCAATACTGGGATGGTGGATACGTTTTTGCTTCGTTAATAGGTAACGGGGATGCGTTTATATGCCGAGACCCTGCTGGCATTCGACCAGCATTTATCTACATAAACGATGAAGTAGTTGCGTGCGCTTCCGAACGTGGCGCGCTTGCCAACGTTTTTAATGTTTCACCTGATGAGATACAACAAGTTGAACCCGGACACGTTGTCGTTATTAAACGCAATGGCACCATCGAAGAAGTCGCCTTCACCGAGCAACTTGAAACAAGGCAATGCTCTTTTGAACGAATTTATTTTAGCCGAGGCAATGACCCACTAATCTATAATCAGCGCAAACGCCTAGGTGCAAATCTTGCTCCAAGAATTATGAAAGTCCTTGGGGATGATATTAAAAGGTCTTTCTTTAGTTACATTCCAAATACTGCGGAAACTTGTTTTCTAGGATTGCTTGAAGCAGTTGGCGGTGCGTTGCGTTCAATTGAAGCCGATGTAATATGGGACAAAATCCAAGATGGATCGGTCACTCGAACAGATCTCACAAAACTCAACAACACTAGGGTGCAAGCGGAACTTATTGCGCACAAGGACCAACGGTTACGTACTTTTATTACTCACGATGCTGCCCGCCGCGATTTAGTCACGCATATCTACGATATTACTCGTGGCCTTATTGAAAAAGACGACACGCTTGTGGTTGTTGATGATTCTATTGTTCGAGGGACAACCTTGCGGGAATCTATCATCACTAGTTTATCGCAACTCCATCCAAAACGGATTGTGATTGTTAGTTCAGCACCTCCAATCATGTATCCAGACTGTTACGGAATTGACATGAGCCAAATCGGAAAATTTATCGCGTTTGAAGCAGCGATTTCATTAACAAAAGATGCGGGGAACGAAGCAATTCTTGATGAGATTGCACAGAAATGTAAAGAGCAAGAAGAACTTCCTGTTTCGCAAATGCAAAATCAAGTGAAGGCGCTCTACGAACAATTTTCGCTTAAAGAAATATCCTGCAAAATTGCAGAACTCGTCCGTCCAAGCGACCTTGCATGGAACGGACAACTTGATGTTATTTACCAAGACGTAGAAGGATTGCACGCTGCGATGCCTGCATACACAGGAGATTGGTACTTCACTGGGAATTACCCAACCCCGGGTGGTAACACTGTTGTCAATCGTGCCTATCTAAACTGGTTTGCTGGTGACGACGCTAAGCGTGCGTATTAATTTACACCGTCAACAAACCACCGCTTACCACGCTTCTCAATTTTATGCCCTTCTTTGCGTAACCGCTTAGCTTGCTCTTCCATGCCGCCCGGATATTTTGGGTTCAGTTCCCCTTCGCTTTGACAGTTCTCCACCAAGGCGTAATTCGTTTTCTTCCTTGATCTTCTAATTCTTGTGCTGCGTGAGAAGAAACCCAAGCAAAGATGCCACTACAGAGAGGGCACGTACTAGTTGCGTTATTTTCTTTTGTAAGTTTTTCTCGCATTTGTGCAATGGTCATCACCTTGCCCTTGCGAACTTTTTTCATCTGCGCGTCAACTTGCAATGGTGAAGGGACAAGCATGCGATGACCCAAATGCAATGCACCTTTCCCCTTTGGTTTAATGATTTTTGGAAGATCTTTAGAGTCTTCTAATTTTTCACACCAACTTTTTTTCACCCGTGCCATAGCACAAGGATACCAAAATTACCCAGCCTTAGATAATTGAGCTGAGCTTGAAACTTCCTTTGCCGCTTCCATTGCGGATTTCTTCATATCAAACTTCTTTAAAGCAGTAACAAGTTCTTCTGGTTTTTTAGTGATTCGAGATGCCGTTTCTGCGATACGCTTTGCAGTAGGCCACAAATCATTTTGCATAGTTTGTTCAAGAGCATTCGCCAATTCAATGCATGTCCAATAATCAACGGTTGTTTCAATCATTTTTGAGTACCTCTTTTCGTGTTCCGCCCATCCCTATCGGCAGGTCTCTATCTAACGCTTGAATCCAACATTACCTCTGTGTCGTCCTCTGTGGTTACCTCTGTGGTTACCTCTGTGTCGTCCTCTGTGGTTACCTCTGTGTAACCCTCTGAGGCTACCACAGAGGTAAAAATGGATATAAAGTTCCTCGCGAAGGTCGGCTTCGCGAGGAACGGGATGTAAGGGAGAGAAAGAGTTAATAAATTATTCTGGGAGTGGAACGGTGTCGCCTATGCCTTTGTATACGCCACGTTGCCAAGGGACTACTCCAGTTACAAAATCGTCATCCTCATCTTCGCAAGGATCGCAGCTTATGAAATCAACATAGAAGAGCCAACTGTCCGAGTTGCTACCCAAATCCGTTCCATTCCAATACCAGCCCAAAAGCGCTTGCTGCATACACGCAGCGCTAAAGGTAATACTCACGGTTGCTAATTCGCAATCGTAATCAAAGGCAACTTGGTTAAATGCCCACCCAACAATCGTTGGCGTTCCATCAAAACAAACTGTTGCACTTACTGATTGGCTAATCGGTGCTGGTTCATAACCATTAATCCAACCTGACTCAAACACATGAACTTCATCAACAGGGAATGGAGAATCAACGCGTATCGTAACATTACCGTATTCATCAATACATGCAGTTCCATTTTGTAAAGCATCGATGATATCGCCCAAAGTTACCATGCATCCCTGTGACCAAACACGAAACCCAGTGTTACCAAACTGAGGATATTTACAAACAAGTTGATCTGCGACCCAATCCAAATTGTTACATTCAGGACCACCACACACATACCCCAATGACATAGTGCATTGGCTAGGTGGAGGAGTACATGTATCACAAGGTGGAATAGTGTCGCCAGGACCTTCATAATGACCACCACCTCCAATTGGCTCTCCATCAATATCACCGCCTGAAGGTGGTGCAATTCCTTGAATAGTGCTGCCGTGGTGGTTTGTGTGGGTGGCAGAAGCTAATTGAGACGAACAAAATAGCACTACTGCTCCAATGGGAAGAGAAACAATAAGGGTTTTTATAGTGATATTCATTGTTCATTCCTTTCTAAAATATGGTTCGAGGTTACTTAAGGACAGGCGTACACAACCAACAAAACCCGCAACACTAGCCAATCACAAGGTATACTCGCCATTTATGACTCCCCAACCACTTAATGAATTGATGCCAGAGGTGTACGATGAACTTCGGCGACTTGCTGAAGCATCTATGAGGCATGAGCGTGCTGGTCACACTCTGCAAGCAACAGCCCTCGTTAATGAAATATATTTACGGCTAGGGCATCAAGAAGAAGCAAAATGGCAAAGTCGTGCTCATTTTTTCGCAGCAGCTGCTCAGGCAATTCGACGAATTTTAATCGACCATGCTCGAAAAAAGTATGCTGATAAACGTGGCGGAAACCGAAGCCGAGTTCCACTTGAAAACGCTGTTGGGATTTGTGATTCAACCGAGGTCGAAATCCTTGATTTAGATTCTGCTCTACTTGAGTTAGAAGAAATAGATGCACGCGCAGCTAACGTTGTTGCCCTTCGTTTTTTTGGCGGTCTTAATATGGAAGAAATTTCCACTGTTATTGGCGTTTCTAAACGCACTGTTGAGGGCGATTGGACGACCGCAAAAGCATGGCTCAGAGGACGACTTGAGTAATGAATCCAAATCAGTGGAAGCAAATCCGTGAATTGTTTTCTGCATCAAGAAAGATGACAAAAGAAGAGCAGTCTTCCTACATTGAATCTAAAACCTCTGATCCACTTGTACTTAAAGAAGTGCGTACTTTGCTTGATAATGATCATGAAGACACATTTCTTGATAAACCAGCTCTCGGCGACAACTTTTCACTTTCTGATACTCAAACTCCCGAAAAGGGAATGACTGTTCAAGAACACCTTGTTGATGGATATACCATTTCTAAGATACTCGGAAGTGGAGCAAGCGGTATTGTGTATGAAGCAACGCAGCACGAACCAAAACGAAAAGTTGCCATTAAGGTTCTTCGTGCGAGCGCCATGGGAACCGATGAACAAACACGGTTTCGAAGAGAAGCAGAGACTCTAGCAAAACTCGACCACCCAAATACCGCAACTGTGTTTGCAACAAACACGACGAAGGATGGATCACCCTGGATGGCGATGGAATATATCAATGGTGCACGTCTTGACCAGTGGGCAACAAACGCGGGCGAACGTGAAATTGCCTGCGCCATGAAAAAAATTGGAGACGCTGTCCAACTCGCTCATTCGAACCACATTATTCATCGTGACTTAAAACCAGCCAATATATTAATGACAAAAGAGGGTGAACCAAAAGTTCTGGATTTTGGAGTAGCACGAGTAACTCGTGGGAAAGATTCCACATTACTCACTCAAACTGGTGCTGTAATTGGCACACAAAAATATATGAGCCCCGAGCAAGCAAGTGGGAGTTCTAATATTGATGAACGAAGCGATGTGTACGCTCTCGGAGTGATGCTGAAAGAACTACTAGACGCAAAATCACCAGCAGATTTGAGAATAATTGCCAAGAAGGCATCTGATGAATTTCCGCAACGACGATATAACAACGCAGGAGAATTTAGAGATGACTTGCAAAGGTGGCTTCTAAGTAAGCCAATCAAAGCAAAACGCGCTTCGCTATATTATTCCGCATCATTATGGGTCAAAAGACATAAAATTATTACTTCGCTCCTTTGTGTAATTGTCATTGCGGTTTGTTTCTCGATTAATCAGTTACAAACAAGAAATTGGATGCAATATGCATCTCTCATTCAGCAAGCACAGGTCGCGTATGAAGGTGGGAATCTAAGTCAAATGTCTACTTCACTTGAAGAATGTGATGAAACTTTTCGGAACTGGGAATGGAAGTGGCTACAACAACTCGCCACAAAGGGAGAACTTCCCGTCAAAACGTTGAGTGTTGGATCTGACGAACAGGGAAAACTTATTGCTGTGCTCCCAAATGGTGATGTCCTTGATTTAAGCAGCGGTCAAATTGTGTACAAAATTTCGCCAGAACCACATCTTGCGTTAATGTCCAAAGATTGTTCGACCGTAATAGCACAACAAAAAAACGGCGACTTATATGTTCATTCGATTAAAAACCCCGAACACCCCAGCACTAAACCCAGAAAAATTGATGCTGACACCTCAATCCCGAATATTTCCGCAATGGCAATTTCTGATAATGGGAACCACTTTGTAATTGCGCTTACTCCAACTCTTGACCCTATGGACCTTAGCACAATAGATGCAAAAACTAGAATCTTAGGGTTCAACCTTGTGGAGGATAACGTTTACTTGGATGACCAATTGCACAATAGAATTTTGGATACAAATTCGGCAATCGATGTTGCTGAAGACGGAACTACGATTGCATCATCTATTTTTGGAAACGTAATTGTATGGAGGTTCAATGAGATTACTGATCGCCGAGATTTTAAAGTGTCAAGCACTCCTTCCACCATTGCAATTCATCCAAATGGAAAAATGATTGCGGTTGCAAGTCTTGGCTCAAGTACTTCAAATATAAAAATATTGAAAATTCAAACCATGCTTCCCATAAAAGACTCACCAATTATTGTGCACGACCGTGGAATAATTTCAGTTGACCTATCGCATGATGGAACTTTGTTGGCTTCTATTGATAGTAACGGAATTATGAAAATAACTCCACTCGACGGGAGACCACCAATCGTTGAACTAATAATGGGAAAAGAGCAAATGGCAACCGTTTCATTTTCAACTGATGCAGACAAGGTTTTCATTCGGCAAAGCGACGGCTCTACTAGTTCTCGCTCAACAAATAGCAGAATTTATGAACGCAAAATATGGAGTGGCATTAAATCTGCAACAATAAACAACACTTCACTTTATGTGGACATAGGCACGGGATACTACAAATACACCTTCGAAAGTGGAGATATAACAGAGGTTGATGTTATGCCTGATACGACCAACTCCTCGAACACTACACCCGATGGCAAACGCATTGCAACGATTGTTAAAGGCGGTTCAATTCAAATCTTCGATAACAAGAACAACACGCCATTGCTAACAATCGATTGGCCGCAAACACAAATCGCTGCAACTGGATTCATCAACGATGGGCATACTCTCTGTGCAGTTTCAATTGATGGAAAAATTAGAACCTGGAATATCCAACAAAAAACTAATCAGTAAATTGGAAATGGTGGCGCATTATGGAAGTGTCCATTCTGCATTTGAATGAGATATTCGATCCGCACTAATGGCATCGTTTGTGGAACTGAGAGGCCTGGTGGTGGTGTTGGTATTGATGGAGATGCGCCAAAACGCCAGCATCCATCTTCGCCAAGCCTATAGAGCAAGACTGTAATCAGTCCTTCCTCAGTAATAATAATAATCAACACTTCGCGTTCGTTCAGCGGAATCGTATACCGCTCTCCATTTGGCCCAGGGTTTGGAGGCGCACATTCTGAGCCACTGTCACCACGGTCCTCGCCCTCTAAGTATGAAAAACTCACCATCCAGCCACCCCAATTCCATCCATCCTTGGCAGTTGACATCGGCGGACGTTCAAGAATCACAACTCCGTCTGGAATCGGTTGAGCAGTAACCCCTTTACGATTTGTAGTTAATGGATATTTTGACCCGTAATTAACAGCTCGAATATCAATAACTAGCCTTGAACCGATTGTAAAGAAGTTGCATTCGTAATATGGCTCTCCAAGTGCATCTGGAATAATGGGAATCAATTCTATTGAGTTATCATCCTCAATAATCCACATCCACGTCACATAAGAATCTCCATTTTCTAGGGTGTGAATAGTCCCCTCAACATTAATCTCAATAAAAACATTGTCCTCAACTTCTTCATACAACGTAAAGTAGAAAAAATCATCCGAATTCAACGACCGCCCTTCATCAATTTGACCACTACGTTGCATTGCGGATCCAATATCTGAATAGATAACGCTGGAGAGGAGAATCAGGATGAATCGTATGTATATCATTATTTTGTATGAAGTTACTATCAATTAAGTATAAGTCGTATATCTTTAAAAGCGAGAATTGATACGTAAACCCGTAACATTTTTTGCTTCTTCTGAGATTACCTCAGAGGTAGACACAGAGGTTACCTCAGAGGTAGACACAGAGGTAGACACAGAGGTAGACACAGAGGTAGACACAGAGGTTACCTCAGAGGTAGACACAGAGGAAGACACAGAGGTCGTGCGAGGTATTATCGGACGTTGCTTTGATTTGAGAATGAATGGTGGTTGGAGGGTTGCAAAATCAGTGTTTTTCTGGTCTAATTCGCCGTTCCACACCCATTATTAGGGTTTGCGATCGATGGTCGATTGCTTCTCTGGGTGATGTTTTTCAGAATCGGTGATTATCGTATGGCTCGTTACCTCGGACCCAAAGTCAAACTCTCTCGTCGCGTCGGTGTTCCGATTGCAGACATTCCAAAGCACACTGCAAAACGGCAACTTACTCCCCCGGGACCTCATGGCTTTCGTGGTCGTAGGTTAAAGGATTATGGAGTTCGACTTGTTGAAAAACAAAAACTTCGATACCACTACAACATTCTTGAAAAACAGTTTCGTCGATACATCGCACGAGCGAGTCGACTACGTGGAAACACTGGTGAAGTTCTCCTCCAACTTTTAGAACAACGTCTTGACAACGTATTACGCCGAGCTGGTTTCGTTAGAACTATTTGGGCTGCAAGACAAATGGTTGTACATGGACACGTTCTTGTGAATGGGAAGAAAGTTGACCGTCCAAGTTTTGCAGTTTCCACTGGAGATATCATCACGCTTCAACCAAAGGTACACGATCTCGCCCGTACGAATATGGAAACACTCGCTGGTCACATTGTTTCAGATTGGCTTACAATGAATCCATCTGAACTGACATGCACGGTTGTTGCACAACCAACACCTGATCAAATACCATTCGATGTGAACACAAACCTAATTGTTGAATTTTACCGTTAATTAATAATCGGATAGGACGACCTTCTCATGTTTAAGTTCCTTCGCAAGTACAGCGTCTGGATCCTCGGGTTCGGTGGTACCCTGTTGCTTATCGCATTCCTTGCTCCAAACGTTATTCAACGACTTGCACAAGAAGCTGGTTATGCAGGAACTGTTCAAGCTAAGGTTGGCGATGGTGAAGAAGTTGGATACGAACAATGGCAACAAAATGTAATCGAGTCACAAATTATCGATAGGATTGGCGGCTCGATTCCAGGAGTCGGTGCTGTAGAATCTCCATCCCACTGGTTTCTTCTCACTCGAGAAGCAGATCTTGCAGGCCTAATTCCTCCTATTCAAACCGTTGGGCTTAATGAACAAACTCTTCTCAATATTGCAAGGCAAACAGGATCAAGTCCTAAAACAGTTCTTGATGCTTTCGCACACTTAGAGGGCGTCCAACAACTTGTTCAAATGTACAAAAGCGCCGGACGTTTTTCAGATAGGCGCCTACACAAAGCAGCAGATGATTATTTTTCAACATCATCTATAGAGACAATAGTTATTCCTGCAAGACCCGAAGACAACGGGTCATTTTCTGAAGAAGCAATGCAATCTCAGCTTGATGCATGGGCAAACACACCTTATGGCGAGGGCGACCATGGATTTGGTTATAAACTTCCTGACAGGTTCAAAACAGAATGGCTAGTCATCCCTTCCGACTCCATCACTGAAACAGCTCGAAAGAGTGATAATTTTTCTTCTCGAGAACAGCGTAAATTCTGGAGAAGAAATGAAAATGACCCACGTTTTCCTGCAATTGACTCTTCATCATCTATTCCAGAAGAAGTTTCAAACGCATACCTTGAAAAACTTGCCACATTAAAACGCACAGAGATTGCTCGCAGTGCTTCAGAACATTTGAGAAACCCACGCCGAGGCTTAGATGAAGCGAATGGATTACTCATTCTTCCAGAAGATTGGTCATCACAACAACTTTCCTTTGTCGACCTTGCAACATCATTACAGGAAGAATTTGGCATTGCGTTACCTCAGTATGGAGCAAATGCAGATTGGACATCTACAGATGATGCTAATTCAACTCCAGTAATCGGCGAAGTACTCGCAGTGAACCAAGGCGATACACCAGTTGACTTCAGAACACTTGTTTCCTCTTGTAAAGAATTTGATGGAAGCGGCGTATTTCGCGTTCAAGAAAGTATTGCGGGCCCTGTGCTCGAAAATAACAATGGCGACCTCATCCTCTTTCGACTTACAGAAACTGATGCCGCACGCGTTCCAAACAACATTGCTGAAGTTGCAGATCAGGTCTCTTACGACCTAGGGCGCATCGCACGCTGGGAAACGCTTCAAGCTGAGTCTGATTTAATTGAACAACACGCACGCACCGAGGGAATGCTTGCCGCTTCGTTAAAGTACAACTCAGATATTAGTTCACCAATGACAGTCTCAATGATTGAAACAGGTGTACCCTCAATCCTTGACTCTGAAACTGCACGACCAATTATGGCACAATCTGTTGTACAACGAATTGCAATTGGGAACAGCATCTCTGACATGTCCACTACGATTCCTGAACTGGAGCAGAATGACCCCGAGCTCATACAAGAAATAATGAATCGAACACATGAGTACCCACTCGATGTGCCAATCACTTCTCTACCTATCGACCAACAAGTTTTCATCGTGCAATCTCCAGAAAATATGGCGCTTGTCCTTGTGCGAGTCTCTCAATCCACACCCGCGAGTGTTGAGCTCGCCTCTTCCTTTACAGGTGGAACTACCGCTATCATTCAAACGATTTTGGCCTATGATGAACTTGGTGGGGTTGAATCTATTGGCGATACTTTTTCATTCGAAGCACTTGCAGCGAGGCACAATTTTGAACGTGGACCTCAGAATGTTGACGTAGAAACTGAAGACATTGAAGTTGAGGTCAACTAACTTTTGATCCAGCTGGCATCTCGCGATCGCAACGCAAAACAGCAACATCTTCCGCCTCTTCACCATTTCGTTTTGTTGCTGCAATAACCATTCCCTCGCTTAGTTCACCACGAATTTTTCTTGGCTCTAGATTTGCCACGATGACAACTTGAGAACCCTCTAATTCTTCTGGTGCATACCATGCCTTCATGCCAGCACAAATTTGTCGACCTTCTGGTGTTCCATCATCAATTTGCAATTTCAAAAGTCGATCAGCATCGGGATGTAATTCAGCTTTAGTAACAGTAACAACGCGAAGGTCTAACTTCGCAAATTCTTCGTACGCTATTTGGGGTAAAAAATCTGTCATATTCCTAGCAGTCTACTCTACACCTACCGCTTTTGCATCTCTGTCACTAAGAGTTCCACCATCACTCCGTACTCTAACAGTCCCATCTCGTTTCCATGATCTATCGCATCTGAGCTCTTCCCGCAAATCTTGTACTTCAATAGCATCGCTACCAAATGAAACTCGGGAAACTCCGCAAAGATCAGCAAGGTCATCTGCAACGAAGCCATTGAGCGATTCGGGAAGAATGAGCCCGGCGTCAAGGGGATTTTCTATGCCGCGCTCTTTGGCTTCTTCTAGGTTTTTTAGCGTTTGGTCACGAACGTTCATAACAATCTCCCAACCGTCATCGCACACAAAATCAACCGTTCTGAATTCTTGAAGGTGGACGCTTGCAGCATCATCACCATGCAATGCTCGCCAAGCCTCGTCGGCGGTGTGAGGAATAAATGGAGCAAGTAAACGAACAAGAACATCTGAAATAATTCGAATGGTAGACTCTGTTTGAATTCTTCGTGAAGAATCTGCACTATCACAATAGAGGCGGTCTTTTACGGCGGCTAAGTAGATAGATGAAAGTGTATGGTTACAGAAATCATAGATGGTTTGCTGAGCAACCCTGAATTCATACGAACGCAGCGAAGCGCTCACGGTGTCCACTGTTTTTGCAAGTTCCCCGAGAACCCATGCATCTATTGATGTAGGCGTAACAGATTCAATTTCGAAATCACCGGCGTTACCAAGAAGGAAACGCAATGTATTTCGAACTTTACGATAACTATCAGCAGCAAGTTCAAAAAATGACATGTCTACTTTGATGTCATTGTCGTATGCAAGCGATCCGACCCACCAACGACATACATCCGCGCCAAAATCTTTCAAAAGATCGTCCACATCTAAGGCGTTGCCACCACTCTTACTCATTTTCTTGCCATCTTTAGCAACCATAAAACCATGTGTAAGCACTGATTTAAATGGAGATCGCCCAGTAGTAGCAAGAGCTGGAAGCATGGAGAGTTGGAACCAACCACGGTGCTGGTCGCTTCCCTCTAAGTATAAATCCATCGGGTATCCCTGCCCTCTTGCCTGCATAACTGCATGCCAAGAAGTTCCCGATTCAAACCAAACATCAAAAATGTCATGCATTTTTTCAAGCGTTGTCAAATCAATATTGTCTGGGTTTTCCCAGTGCTTGAGCAATACTTCAGGCGGTTGTGCAAACCAACTGTCTGATCCATGATCTTCAAAAACTTTCGCAACTGCCCGGACGGTTTCTGGTGTAAGCAAAAAAGTGCCATCACTTTGCACAAACGCAGGAATCGGTAAACCCCACGCTCGTTGCCTTGATAAACACCAGTCTGGTCTTGAGTCAAGCATACCTCGCATTCTGTTTTGTCCCCAGCTTGGGACAAAAGTGATGTCGGTTTCTGTTGCATCAAGTGCCATCGCTCGAAGCGTTTTTCCTGAACTAAGTTCGGTATCAACTGCAACAAACCACTGCTCAGTCGAGCGAAATATAACTGGCGTTTTACTCCGCCAATCGTGTGGATAACTGTGCGTGTACATCGAAACGTGATACAAATGATTGGTTTCTTTCAACTTGCTCACAACAACTTCATTTGCATCCCAAACAGATAAGCCCAATAAAAAGTCTGGCACTGTTTCGTCATATTCACCGTTTGGTTTTACGGGACAATAAATATCTAGGTTGTTGGCAAGGCCAACGATGTAATCGTCTGTGCCATGACCTGGAGCTGTGTGTACTAAACCAGTGCCATCCTCCAAAGTCACATGGTCACCACCAATTATCGGGCAAGATCTATTACAGTACACGTGGTCGTATTGCATGCCAACAAGCGCATCCCCTTTGCAAGTTCCAAGTACTTTTGGTGTAGTACCAGCCACACTCGCAAC
Source organism: Planctomycetota bacterium (assembly GCA_014381555.1). Taxonomy (GTDB): domain Bacteria; phylum Planctomycetota; class Phycisphaerae; order Phycisphaerales; family SM1A02. The sequence continues at coordinate 20,739 of JACNLO010000075.1, forward strand.
TTTTTCTACTAGTTCACTTGCGATTATTGCAACTTTATCATCGAGTTGAACAAGAGAGTATTCAAATCTTGGCGAAACGGTAATTGCCATATTCGCGACAAGCGTCCACGGTGTTGTTGTCCATATGAGAAACGATGGTGTTTCTGTGATTGAAACATCAAACGCTTTTTCCAATGGCTCCTTGTCTACCGCATCGAAATGCACAAAAATGGATGGGTCCTCTCTGTCTTCATATTCAAGTTCCGCCTCTGCTAACGCAGTTTCGTTTGCAATTGACCAGTGCACTGGCTTCAATTGACGATACACCACGCCAGTCTCTACAAGATTTGCAAAAACCTCAAGCACTGAGGATTCGTACTTCGGATTCATCGTTAGGTACGGGTCATCATAATCAGCAAGCGTCAACAAATTTTGCATCTGAGCAGTTTGTAACTTTACAAATTTTTCAGCATACTTTTTGCATTCGCGGCGAATAGCGATTCTTCGAGTATCATCATCTAGGGTTTTAAATTTTTCTATCTTTCCGGACTCAACCAGGTCCGTCATAACCTTGTGTTCAATTGGGAGTCCATGGCAATCCCAGCCTGGAGTAAATGGACACTTTTTCCCTGACATTAACTGCGTTCGGACAACGATGTCTTTCAATACTTTATTAAGTAAGTGGCCAACGTGAATCGAACCGTTCGCATATGGCGGCCCATCATGGAATACAAATGGCTCTGAGCCAGCTCTGGCTTCCTGAATCGAATCGTACAAATTTTCCTTATTCCATCGTTTTACTGATTGGGGTTCGTTTTGTGCAAGATTTCCACGCATCGGAAATGATGTCTTTGGAAGATTCAATGTTTTCTTGTAATTTGGCGTTGTCTGTGTCATAGTAATTACTTCAATGTTCGTGCAGGATACTCGATTCGTCGTGATTGGCGTGTGAATCGTCATGCGAATGTAGTGAAGAAATACCCCACGCAATTGCAAGACCCAAGAGTAATGCAATAGTCAAACCGAACCGGTCATGTCTATGAAATTGTAATTCTGGAAGCAAGTCTGTCAGTGAAATACAAAGGAACATCCCAGCAGAAAATGCAAGTGCTGCAGAGACTGCGGTATCACTTGCGCCACCACTAAAGTAAAAGAATGCCACGCCAACTGGAACACCAAAGGCAAAAATAAAATTCGTAAATAGCGTTAGCGCTTTTGAGACTGAAGCAATTCGCATCATCGCAATAAGAGTTAATCCATCAAAGGGCTTATGCAATACGATTGCAACAAAAACACCCAAGGCAACTTCAACCCCTCCAGCAACCCAAGCAGCGCCAAGTGCAACGCCCGCTAAGACGCTGTGCAGAGAAAGTCCTGCTAAAGTACCGACCCATGTAAGTTTGTGTTCATGCTCACAACTGTGATGTTCCTTATCTGAAACATCGTGACAGTGTGATGGCAGGAACCGCTCAAGAAGGAAAATCGCTAAAAAACCTGCAAGGAGCCAAAGCATGACATGCTTCGTTTCACCAAGATTCAATGATTCTGGGAGCAAATCAAGCGTCGCCACCCCTGCCATAACACCCCCAATAAAACTCATCGCAAGTTGCATTCGGCGGTGAGTAGGCTCGATGAACATGGGTACAGCGCCGCCTAGTAATGATGCGAGGACAATAATTATTGAAAATAGGTACAGCATGTGGTCAGAATTCAATCTAAAGAATTGTAGATTATATGTAGAATATGCTTATGACGCAGATAACTGCGGGCAAGAAGAGAAACAAGCCCCAGAACAATCCATGGTCCACACCCGCGATGCAACAGTATCGCGAAATGAAGAAAGCGCATCCAGAATGTGTTCTCTTCTTTCGCATGGGTGATTTCTATGAAATGTTTGATGAAGATGCTCGGGTTGTTTCAAAAACAATTGGATTAACACTTACAAAACGGGGCAATGGCCTGGACATGGCGGGTGTGCCACATCATGCTGCTGAGGGATACATGCGTCGAATGGTAGAGCAAGGTTTTCGCGTTGCAGTGTGCGAACAACTTGAAGATCCCTCCCAAGCAAAAGGCGTTGTGAAACGGGGCGTAACCCGAGTCGTCACACCTGGAACACTTGTTGATGAATCATTACTTGATGAAACAAAATCAAATATGCTTGGCGCAATTCGGAGCGATGGAACGAACGTCTCGATAGCAGCTACAGAACTTTCTACAGGGACTTTTGAATTGCATCAATGTCCAATGCATAGACTTGGTGACACCCTTGAACGGCTTGGGCTATCTGAAGTTATTGTTGGTGAAGATGAAGAGGAATTGCAACAACATGCAGCGAGGTTTGCTATTGCACTCACCCTTCGTCCTGCGTGGATGTTTCATATTGATGAGGGAAAGTCGGTACTCACCAAGCAGTTCGGAGTCACAACCGTTGAGGGATTTGGTCTATCTGATAATGACCCAAGAATTGGGCCTGCAGGCGCTCTCCTCGCTTACATTAAACACACCCAATCCAAAGATGCCTCGTTGTCTCACATTCGTCCACCTTCAATCAGGAATGAAACTTCATTTGTTTCACTTGATGCAACAACTCTTCGCAGTTTAGAAATTGAACAAACTATCCGTGGCAATGTTGTCGAGGGCTCATTGCTTTGGGTTATGCAACGATGTAAAACGGCAATGGGGAAACGATTGCTCAGGCAGTGGCTCTGTGAACCACTTGCTGACAGAGTTGCTATCGAAAAACGTCAAGCAGTCGTGAAGGCGTTTATCGATGAGGGCGAAATGTTCCGAGATACACAAAGTTCGCTCGATAAAATACAAGATATTGCACGTATTGCTGGTAGAGTCGCGATGGGACGCGTTACGCCTCGTGATGTTGTTGCACTTGGGGCATCTATTTATTTGTGCAAAGAACTCGCAAATGTACTTTGTTCTCCAGCGATTTCTCACATCAAAAAACAAATTGATGATCTTGCAAAAACACTGTTACCTCTTGCGCAAATAATTCAAACCCAATGCACCGATACACCTCCAGCGCATATGCGTGAAGGTGGGCTTTTTCGAGACGGGATCGATATTGAACTCGATGAGGCACGCGAATTGCAACGCGATGCTGGATCCTGGCTTGCAAAATACCAGTCACAATTAAGTGAAGAAATCGGTATCAGTACTATGAAGGTTGGCTTCAATAAAGTATTTGGATATTACATCGAAGTCACACACGCACAAACCAAAAATGTTCCAGACACTTTTATTCGAAAACAGACTTTAAAAAATGCTGAACGATACATCACACCCGAATTAAAAGAGTTTGAAGATAATGTACTCAGTGCAGAATCTAAAGCCATCAATCGAGAACACGAACTTTACGACACGCTACTTCGACAAATTGCAAATCATGTCGCTTCAATTAGTTCGTTTTCTGATGTAGTTGCAACCATAGATACACTTGCAAGCTTCGCAGATACAGCGAAACGTTGCGATTATGTCAGGCCTACTCTAGTGGATGAATCTATTATTGATATTAAAGATGGGCGACACCCAGTGCTTGATCGTCTTCTTAAGGAAAAGTTTGTTCCAAATGATTGTTCGTTCTATAGTTCAACTCTTGCACTGATTACAGGCCCAAACATGGCTGGTAAATCAACCTATATTCGGCAAGTGGCGTTGATTACATTACTCGCACACACTGGAAGTTTTGTACCAGCTAAATCTGCTACGGTTGGAATGGTTGACCGAATATTTACAAGAGTTGGTGCGAGTGACGAGTTGCACGCTGGGCAATCTACTTTTATGGTGGAGATGGTAGAAACAGCGAACATTCTTAACAATGCTACAAAGAAAAGTTTAGTTATTCTGGATGAAATTGGCAGAGGAACGAGCACGCTTGATGGACTTTCACTTGCGTGGGCAATTGCTGAGAAACTTGCGTTTAGAGGATGCAGAACATTATTCGCAACGCATTATCACGAACTTACTACCCTTGCTGATCGAGAAGATGCTATCACTAATTTGCACGTCACCGTGCGTGAATGGCAAGATGAAATTATTTTCTTGTACGGCATAAAAGAGGGTCGCACTGATCGAAGCTACGGCATTCATGTCGCAAAAATTGCTGGTGTTCCCGATGATGTAGTAAAGAGAGCAAATGAATTACTTGAAAGCCTCACAGTCCACACTCAACAAGCTGGTGTAGAAAGTTCGCATCTTCCACCCGCTCCTCAAATGAGCCTATTCACAGAATATCTAACAAATCCACTCGTCGACGAACTCAAAGACCTCGACATCAATGCACTCTCCCCTATGGAAGCATTTGAGTTGTTGCGAGATCTTGCTAACCGAGCAAATTAATCCACCAGCGGTAGATAAAACGGTTTATTTTCATACCAGTACTCGCGGGTAATTAAACGACCCGCGGGATCGTTTAATCGCCGTGCTTCTGACGAAGGCGACCGCTAAGTCGTAGCAATAGTTGTACGCGTTCGAACTCATTTAACCATTCTTGCAATGTGGCGTCGAACTCGTCTTGAGGAGTTGCTATACCGGGGATGTCGCAAACATCACCAAGTTGCCGTGCCGAAATTGCACGGTAGCGAGAAAGGGTTCTGTCTCCAAGCACACTTACAAATTCAAAATCTTCTGCCATAAATAAAACCGTTGGCACGCGATTGCCCGCGTTTATTTTTATTTGGTCAGAGAGTTCAATCGAATCATCTCGGTCGAGCCATCGCAAATCTATTTTTGGAGATTCCTCTGCAATGGCTGCAAGCATTGGTCCTTGCGCAGAGCAATCACCGCACCATATTCCCGAAATAACAAGTACTTTCATTTCTCGAACAAAGCTTGCGAGTAATTCTTTTTGCGTTTCGCTAATCTGCGCTTGTTTCCCAATGGCATACCATGGCGCTGCTTTGTTGCCTGCATTTGAGAGATACTCCTCGTAGTCCGCGGCCTTATCGAACCACGCTTGCAATTGCTCTTTGGTTAATCTTGTAGTCATAGTGGTTTTTTGATTCGTTCCAAAAGAATGTCCCGATTATTTTTGGTTGTTACCGCGTGTTCTATTGCTTTATTGTAAGCGGGGGTGAGGTAGTCCATTAAAAAATAGGGATTAATAATGGACGTTGGCTGAACCCACGGTTCTGTTGGAAACACATATTCTCCCGGTTGTTTCTCAAGAGCTTCCTCTTGCGCTTGAACAAAATAGGAGATTCGACGTTCATACTCTTCGCGCATTTCTTTGCGAGAAGCGAAGCACAAATCCGCAATTGGTGCAAAAAGAGCAGGCACGAGTGAGATGCTTTTAACTTCAACAGTAACTGCTTCGAGTTGCGAAAACGCATCCCGAGCATCAAGTGGGGCAATTCTGCCATCGCCATTCCCATCATCTGTATACATGCGTTGAAGCAAATCAAGGAGGAACATTTGTTCACCTTCAAACTGAATTGCAAGGTGATTATCGAGTGTTTGCAACTCGTTTGCAAGTCGATCTAGTTGTTCTTGCGAAAGTAATTCAGGTGTTTTATCAAGCACTTCTTGTAGCGTGGTAAATGCAAGGTTGTAAATGGAAAAAGAAACGAGATCGTTAATAAGTAATGGATGCTCACGAACATGAGTTCCAAGCAAAAGCATAGTTCTCAAGTCCTCTTCGCAGCGTAATGCATCGCCAGAAATCGCAGCGTCTTTGGCATCCGCTACAACTAGTTTTGCCAAATTCCGCATTGGTGAAAGTTGTGGAAGTAGTATTGAAACCAGAAATCCATCGTGTGATGGCAACGTTTGCTGCGAAGCATATTGATAGGGAAAAAGTTCTTTGTCTTCTTCTGCTACTTTACCATCAAGTATATATCCCATGCCTTGCAAGACACTTGCGCTGCGAATAGATCCCAACGTTTTGTGGTGTTGCAAAAGCCATTCGTTGACGTGGTTCCAACCCTCTTCGTCTGGCCAATTTGGTTCTTCAATCTCTTCTTCAATATAAACTTCACCTGGCATTGGTATTTTTCGAAGTGCTATGCCTGCGTCTCTATAGAGAGGCCAAGCTCGCTGATTTTCTGGAACAGCTGCAGACTTTTCGTTCAACAGTGCAACATAATCCACCGAGATTGTCACCGATCTGTTCATCGCAATCGCCACCCAAACGACATATGCCAACACGATACACACAAACGTTACGCATCCCCACTTGATCACTTTTCTCAACATATTGCCTCCTAATACTCCCACAGTATACACCTGCATTGAATTTGTCTGAGCCGAATTAGTTTTTTGTTAGTGTCCAGCAGTGTTCAAGGACATCACGAACACCATCAAGAGTAGCACCAGAGCACGAAATAACCGAATCGAGTTTAAGGTCGTTTGCAATGCTAGTAAGAATTGAGTCCCGCTCATCTGGTGGAAGCAAGTCTATTTTATTCAAGACAACAATTTCATCCTTTGCTGCAAGTTCGCCTGAGTATCGTTCAAGTTCGTTACGAATTGCCTTGTAATTAGAGACAGGATCACTCCCATCAACGGGCATCACATCGACCAAGTGCAGGATGGCACGTGTGCGTTCAATGTGTTTCAAGAACCGATGTCCAAGCCCTGCACCATCAGCAGCTCCTTCGATCAAACCCGGAATATCAGCAACAACCAACCTGCGATTCACATCCAACTCTGCGATTCCAAGGTGTGGTTGCAAAGTCGTAAAGGGATAATCTGCTACTTTTGGTCGTGCTGCAGAAATAGTCGATAGTAACGTCGACTTCCCAGCATTTGGCAAGCCAACCAAGCCGATGTCTGCAATCAGTTTCAATTCCAGATTCAGAATATGTTCTTCGATTGGCTCACCCGGCGTTGTTTCCCTTGGGGCCTGATTCGTTGCTGACTTAAAGTGTTCATTTCCCCAGCCCCCCTTGCCACCCTTTGCAACAACCAACCGTTGACCGTCCTGTGAAATGTCCGCTAGCAGTTCACCTGTTTCTTCAAGGCGAACAATGGTTCCCAATGGAACCTTGACAACACAGTCCTCGCCATTGGCTCCATGCATTTGGCTCCCCTTGCCTTGAATGCCACGAGTTGCTCGATAGTGCGGGCGGTGTGTGACTGGTAATAGAGTATCCACGCTTTTATCACCAACGAGAATAACATCGCCCCCATCACCACCATCACCGCCATTGGGACCACCTTTTGGGATATATTTTTCCCTGCGAAAACTCATGCATCCATCACCACCTTTGCCACTTCTAACAAAGATTCTGGCTCGATCGACTAACATTTGTTACTACGGTTTGACCGATTAGTTTACGGCTGTAAACTGCGGAATCGATTCGTCACTTGGAACGATATCAACATACCGTCCTCTGAATCGAACTGTGCCGGGCTCTGTTGCGAACAATGTATCATCGTTGCCACGCCGAACCATATATCCAGCTTTGAACTTAGTTCCACACTGGCGAATAATGATAGAACCAGCTTTCGCAGTTTCGCCACTATATAGTTTGATACCACGATATTGCGGGTTTGAATCGCGTCCGTTATTGGTTGATCCACCACTCTTTTTATGGGCCACAGCAAAACTCCTTAAAAACACCTCGCAACATACGAGGACCCCGTATTGTATCAAGCCAAAGGGCTTGATTCAACCCATTGATTTAACGAAAAATCCACTTCCTTTTGACACCTTCTTTTGAAAGTGGGGTTCTGATGCTCACACCGCCATCCACTGGACGTCTTGGTAGTGGCTTCATGATGATGTCATCAATTTCACCATTAACACTCCATGAGAATTGAAGGACTCTGTGTAGTTTTGTTTTCTCGCCGGAGATTGGGTGAGTAATTTCAGCCGTATCGCCACTAACACCCCCTGCAAAAACTTGGATTTCGCGAACATCTTCTCGCCCTGCCTTCCAAATTGCAACGCTGCGAATTGCATTTTCCTCTCCTTGGAGCAAAGGACCGCTGGCATCGGATTGTGTTAACATCAAAGGGTCGCCATAGATTGCTAAAATAGCAAGTTGAACACTGCGAGGGACTCCAACCCCATCAGGAATTATTTCACCCTTATCTGTAACAAGGTCAAACTGAGGAATCCATCGGTGATTCTCTTTTGTTTCGTTGGTAACTTCATAAACCAATGTCCAATACCCAACTCCAGTATCGGCTTCTCGATAGAACCGGAGATCACCAGTATCGAGGCGAAGTTGCCATCGATCTGCTCGATCCGTTGCTTTTGGGTATCCGTGACCCACTTGTACAATCGAAGTAAAGGCGGCCAGAAGAAGCATTAGTATAAGTGTTCGCATAATTAATCCTCTAAACTACTTGCTATTCTAGCACTAGGATTCCCAAAATTGTGATGATTGTTCAAAAGAATAGACACGAAGAGGCTGCCATAGCCATACTCGGCAACAAAAGGCACGCTAGAGCACTGCTAGATACCCTTCAAACAAGGAACTCCAGTACGTTCCATTTCGTCGCTCAATCCAGTCGAAAGATTGATCGTGCCATTCTCTTTATACATAATGCCGGAGCAACTACATCCTGCCTTGTCACTCCACCCAAAAAACACGAAGAGGTCAAGCGTATCTCAACACTCATCCAAGAAGGGCTAGAAACCCTCAAGGGCAGAAACGTGCAACTTGCTCAAACGATTATGGCTAATAACGAGCCACTACTTGCAGAAGCATATTCCCATGCCGGCTTCGATAAACTCGCTATTTTAACATACATGGAGCGAGCAAAAACTGCACAGACTTATAACTCAACTCACGCTCTTCTAACATTCACTCCATCGACAAATGTTTCGGATTCTCAGATTCAATCCGCTCTTCTAGAAACGTATGTTGATTCACTCGATTGTCCAAAAATTCACGGGCTTAGAAAAATTGAAGATATCGTTGCAGGACATCGAGGTCAAGGTATCCACGATGCGCAACTCTGGACTGTTGCTGAACTTGGAACAACCCTAGCAGGCATTCTTCTGTTGAATCCTGTTCCTGAAGCAGATTGTATGGAACTTGCATACCTAGGGTGCACGCCTTTTGCTCGCGGAAAAAGTGTGAGCGATGCCCTTGTGAAATTGGCTATTGAACAGTCCGCAGCATACGGTCTACCAAGAATAACACTCGCCGTAGATTCAACGAATTCGCCAGCTCTTGGCTTGTATAAACGATGGAATTTTCATCCAACTCGCAAGCGATTAACAATGATTCAAAAGTTGTACTGAAGTTGTCCACACATTGTTGACATTTGTGCACAAAGACAAAATATTTTTTTCTTCATCTCTGTTGACCTAGTAAAACACTTGAGTTACGTGCATCGAGTTGACAAAAAACGACAACCATCGAGAAAGAACCCTTGAAAAGTACAGCCAATTCTGTATTCTTCGCAGACCGCTCAGGGACGAGAGGTGCCGAGAATTTGTTGCATAAATCGCAACATATTTTTGGGGGCGGAAGTCGGAAGGACCCATTATTCCAACTTTGTTTTTGCCCGCATTCGCGGATTGGTATTGCTCCTTTCATGTCCCCACAACTCGCCTCCTCAATTGAACAACGGCTCCGAGAAAAACTGAGCAACACCATTGGAGAGCGACCATACCGAATGTGGTTTTCAAACACTGACATGACATGCAGCAAAGATAGTGTCAATATCGTTGCAGCAACTCCACTTGCTGCAAATTGGATTTCAAATAGGTTCACCGCTGTCATTGAAGATGCTGCAAATGCAGCACTTGGTCAGAAAGTCCCTGTACATATTTCATTCCATGAAACAGCGGAACAAGATTCAAAACCACACGCTCCTGAACGTACCCACAATCCAACCACTAAACGGAGAACAAACCGTAAACTATTACGCTTTGAGGATTTCATTGTTGGCAGTTGTAATCAACTTGCTCATGCTGCGGCAAAACAAATCACAGAAGAAGATGGGAAAGTAATCTCACCACTCTTTATTCACGGAGCATGTGGTGTAGGTAAAACGCACCTTCTCCAAGCAATTTGTAGCCACGCAACAAAGACCACTCCCGGAAAAGTTCGCTACGTAACCGCAGAACAGTTCACGAACGAATTCATTGCAAGTTCTCGAAGCGGTGAATTTAGTAGGTTCAGATCTCGATATCGCACCCTCGATCTTCTTGCAATCGACGATGTCCATTTCGTTGCTAACAAAGTTAAAACTCAAGAAGAACTTCTGCACACCATAGATTCTGCTGGTTTGTCTGGGGCGAGACTCGTGCTCGCTTCTGACGAAGACCCACGACATATTCGGCGTCTAAATCGAGCACTTACAAATCGCCTTGTTGCGGGAATGATTGCAGAAATCCAACGTCCAGACCGCGATACAAGGTGTAATATTATTCACAAATTAACTCGCCAACATGGCATTGCGATTACTTTAGGCGCGGTTGATCGCCTTGCAAGCCAAGCCGTTGGCTCAGTTCGTGAGATTGAGGGCACGGTCACTCGATTGCGTGCCACAGCTGTTCTGCTCTGTAGCGATGAAAGTGACACGATTGGTATCGATGCCGTTGAACGCCTCCTACGATCAACACCCCCAACCTCGCTCCCAATTCGAATTGCTGATGTTATAGAAGTAACTGCAAACCGCTCTGGTCTAAGCATCCAAGATATCAAGGGTCCATCACGGGCATCCAATATTGTGTTCTGGAGAAGCATTGCTTCGTATCTTGGAAGGAAACTTACAAAACATAGTTATCCAGAACTCGCAATCGCAATTGGCAGAAAAAACCACTCCACTGTCCACGCAGCGGTAAAACGAATTACACAGTTGCTTGAACAACCAACGACTATTGCATCGCTAAATGGCGAAAAGTTTGATGTCAAGGAACTTATCGACCAATTGACCTGGGCGATACGATCAAAGGCTAATGAACGCACTTGAAGAGAGGGGAATAAAAGTGGTTCCGAAAGGATTTGGACACACTAGAATTGGTGAGGAGAAGCAGATTACAGGATGTGACTGCTTCTCTGAGCCAATTTAAGACTGACATACCTGATTATGTTGCTACAATCACACCTATGTGCTTCATGATTAGAATTGCTGCTATTGTCTTAGTATCAACTGTTGGTACAAGTGCAATTGGATTGAACGATAGCGACCATTCTGAGGCAGCGCTTCGACAACTTCATCGGGCGACAAAATCGCAACGTGGCGGACAACATTTGTTAAGTCTCGCTGCACTTAGAACATTGCGCGATCCTGACCTTAGACCATTCTTCCAACAATTTTCTCAACACTCCGAATGGGCCGTTCAAGTTCACGCCGTTCTTGGTATTGCTGAACTGAGCGAAGATCAAACCATCGACCCATGGCTCGTCCAACAAATCGCTCCTACTGCACGCGAGCATGTCGTAGCCCAAGCACTTGATGATGGTCTTTTTCAACAAGAACAAATTGAAGCACTCTTAAAATGGCCACTTCTTGAAACTTCTCCTAGGTTATTACTACTTGCAGATTTGCAACTCCTAACTGGAACTGTCAACAAAGAGGAGCTTCAAAAACTTGCGAACAATACAGATCTTACTGTAGCCATGTTTGCCGCATTACTTTCTGGTGACGCCAAGAGCATTGAGAAAACAACTCAAATCCTCCGAAGAGCAACAAAGAGTGATCGCAGTACTGCTCTACAACGAACGAATCAACTAATTCGCCAGTACAAACTGACGAGTGCGAGCGCTTGGCTTCAGGCATTACTCGAGAAAAGGGCCGTTGCCTTAACAGATCAAGAAAGATATTGGACGCTCTATACCCTTCTAGCTATTGACACCAAAGCAGGTTTGGACTTATGGGAAAGGGCTTTTCCAACAGAGCCAGAACGTATCGACCAAGTTAATTACCTCTTGCTCCTACTTGAATCGGGAATTGTTCCAAACACTAAACATATAGAGCGGTTGAAAATCGATCTTGATGACCCACTTCTTGGTCTCATGGTTCGTGCCGGAAATATCAATAGAGACCCATCAAAAATAACTAATGAAGACATTGAAAACCTTGTTCTACTCGTTGAACAGGGGCATCGTTCTTCTGTTGAGTGGGCATTTCGAGTCGTAGATAATCGCCTTACAAATTCACAAGCTGAATCATTTTATATACCACTTGCAACAATTCCTGAATCGACTAATCCTCGGAGAAAAGTTGTCGCTGCAGAAGCCTTCACTAATCTCATTGATATCTCCCCTGAATCTGCTTGGAAAATTTTACGAGCAGCTAAAGATGACAGCGATCAACAACAACTATTACTATTGGCCATGCTTCAAATTTCTAACGATGGCGTTGTGAATGAAGCTACTAAACTAAGAAGAATTGGCCTGAACAAGGCGGATATCATGACGCTACTTCTCATTGCTCGGGGACCAACACCACTTCAAGAAAATGACCAAGAGTATTTAGGAATCATCGCTGCGGGTGGCGGACATATTTCTCCTGCCCTTGAAACACAAGCAGCTTGGCTTTATCTCAGAAGAATGGGTCTCGCGGACAAGGCTCTCGCTGCTGTCAGACCACAGTAATTTAATCGTGTCTTCAAATATACCATTATGTTGTGCAGATATCACTGACCGTGAAATACGGGCTGCTAGTGATGCTCTTCGTGGGGAACAACTTGTCTTGGGACCCTGGACGACAAGTTTTGAGAGAGCTGTATCTAAGCATGCTAATAGTTCTTTTGGCATTGCGACAAACTCGTCTCAAAGTGCGATGCACATTACACTTGAATCACTTGGTGTACAAGCTGGCGATGAAGTCGTAACGCCTGCATTTTCTTTCCCCTCAATTGCATCCACGATTCATCGCATGGGAGCAACCCCGGTTTTTGCTGATTGTGAGGCTAGAACACTGAACATGAATGCTCGTGATGTTTCACAAAAAATTACGCCTGCAACAAAAGCAATAATTGCGTCGCATACTTTTGGGAATCCTGCTGGGATAGATGACATCGCCCGGGTTGCGCAGGAGGCAGAATTACCGCTTGTTGAAGATGCAAGCCAAGCGATAGCAAGCAAACTTCATAATCGCCAAGTTGGTTCCTTTGGAAGAGTAGCTATTTTTGCATTCCACTCAACAACACAATTAACAAGTGTTGAGGGTGGAGTGATTACAACTGATGATGATACGCTCGCAGAACAATGTCGATTACGACGTAACCACGGATTTTCTGTAGACCCGTCACTCTCAATTGATGAACTCCATCGAGTTAGAACTGACGAGCTAATGAGAACAATGGGGCATGGGTATCGACTCAGTGAAGTTCACGCAGCAGTAGGTACCGTACAGATGAAACGTCTCGAAGAAATAATGCAACGTCGTGATACCATTGCTCAATGGTATACACAACGACTTGGGGGTGTTCCAGGAATCATGTGCCCAACTATAGAGCACGGTGTAGAAATGAGCTGGGACGGTTTTGTTGTACGTCTAAGTGATAATTTTAGTAGGAATGATCGTGACGAAATTATCCGAGGGTTGCATCGTCATGAAATTGGGGCTGCTGATTATTATCAATCCGTGCCGACGCTTCCTCTTTTTTCAGACCAGAACAAGACCGATCTCTGCCCAGTATCTGACTCATTATCTCAGAGAACGATTGCGCTCCCCTTCTACACTACGATGACGCACCGCGAGGTATCGATTGTCTGTCAAACATTAGAGTTAATGTTAACCCGAAGCACATTTTCTGATTCTTAACTTGTTTTAATCAGTTCCATTTGCTTTTGTTTTTGGTTCTTTTGTTTTTGAACTTGAACAACAGGAATTTCTGTAGCGTCTGTTTCTGCTTCTACAATTGCTTGCAAAACCTTGAACTTTCTAGGACCTTTCAATGCATCGATTGTCTTCTTAGCAACCTCAAAATCCATCGCTAAAATTTGCCTTGCTTCTTCATATGGATGTTCTATCTGTTTAAAAACAACTGTTTCACGGGGTCGTCTTCGACGATCAGCAATAAAACCAGCCACTAAAAGAGCAAGCAAGCCAATAACTAGCGCAACTTGTTTAGCACTTGAATTTTCTTCAGGCACTTGACCAGTTGAAGCAAGTTGGTCATCAACAATTTGAAATTCAACTTTGGATTCAGGAGAGATAGATGCAACGGTTGTTCGAAGCGTGTCTAATGCTATTTTCTCACCGCCAACTTGTTTCCCTTTGTTGACAATCCACGAGGTTGGCAATGCTATCTGAATAAATGGTTTCGCGTCATCATTCCATGGAATTAAAACTTCTGATGAATCGGGTCTTTTCAACAAAACTGTGACTTTCGCGGTGCTCAACCCAAGCGCGGCTTCGATTCTCTTCTGTAACAAATCCGTTTTCACTTGTGGCATTCTTGTGAGGGTAACATCTGAGCACTCGGCACCAGTGAAGGCATCAATTACGGTGACTTGTTCTGTTGACAAGCCAGCGGTAGCCCCTGACACTAGTTTTTGAATTGCTTTGATTGTTGCAAATGGAAGCATGCCATTTGTAGGTTCAACTGATACACATGCAGTCATTGGGCGTCGTGGGGTTCCTATTCCAGTCACCTCGTTATCTGAAAGTACAACGGTTGTATTTGAAACACCATGTAGACTGTCAATCATCGATGCGATTTCTCGTTGCCTCGATGATCGAAGTTCATCCCTTTTCTCAATCGATGTCTTGGGCATTAATTGTGACCAAAACGGTTTGTCTTTAGTTTCTTCTTGCTCTTCATCCATTGCAAAATGAGTAGATGATGATTCAATGTCGTTCGCATCTGTAACCTGATCTTCATAGTCGATATTAACTGACCAAAGAATTCCAGCAGTGAAACCAATAAAACCAAAAGCGAATAGTGATTTTTTGAGTTGGCTATTCATAGCGCGGGGTGCCCTCTTCTTCAATTAATGTCGTTTTGTGTGTCATATTGTCTGTTACGAATCATCCTCTCCGTGCTCATGTATTCAATGAGCGATAGACATTATCAATGCATCCGTGCACTGCGTTACTTAACATCGGCGTTTATATATCAAGAACCTTCATTTTTTTGTTTTTTTAAGGTCGCCTTTCGAGTCCTCAACAGTATAAATAAAGAAAGTAGAAGTGCGGCTATCAGAAACGGATATTTTTCAAGAAAGGACAATCCATAAAGAAATTCTTGCTTCAACTCTATTCTGCCTACCTCTCTTCCAGAGGGCCACCCAATATCAACAACCGAAGTTGTGCCGTTTCGCTCCACACCAAGAATACTTAGCCCAAGCGGTGAAGCCACCACTGACCACCGTCCTTTTGGGACGTCAAAAGACCCTATTTCGATTGGGGCTGACTCCTGAAGGCCAATAATTTGGCCACGTTGGCCTTCTGTGAAAATCAATAAGGGCCATCGATCTTTGATAAGTACTTCTCTAAAAGTGCCTTGCATCTCCACAACCTCCCCTCCCTGCCACTTCCCTTCGATGAGCGACCATAATTCTGCTCCTAGTTGGTGTGGGGCAACCGCAAGAAGCTCTCCCTCTAGACTTGCAACACTCGCACTTGCAAGATTGAGTGATGGAAGCTCCTCCCAGACAGATCCATTAAATGAGTGAAGTTGTAAAGTGTCCCCGCCATAACAAACGACGATTGAACTTCCCAAAGACACAACTCCCGTTGGGGTCTCTTCAACTTCAAGTACGCTCTGTAACGAAATGTTCCTTGAGTGAGCTTGGCGATTCTCTCTCGTAAGTTGCAAGGTGTACAACGATGTGCCAGACACATCGTCAACAAACCAAATATTTCCCTCATGAAGAACCATATCTACAGGCCGACGACTCAGCCGTTGAACTGGGGTGAAAGCGTCATTTGAAATCCGCCTACAGATTGAATAGTCAAACCCTTTAGTACTCGAATCAAAATTCAAAACCGTTGGATCTTGATCTCCTACAAACCAAACTTCGTTGCCATTTCCAATTGATGCGAGAGGTTGCGCCGAACATAAACAAAGAAGGATTCCAATCGTACTCATGTGCCCATTCTTATCTTGCTTGGCTGCAAAGATTCTTTGAGATATTCAAGGTCCATCACGCGGTCCATTGGTTCTTCATCAACAAGAGTTGACAAAAACGAAAAATCTATTTTAACTTCTGTGCCCCCTTGATTATCTGTAAAATCAATGAGCCCACCAGTTTCTGGCCAATGTAATTCATGGAGATTTTCTTTTTCAACTCGAATGCTTCTGCGATGCAATGAGTTCATCACGCGTTTTTCTTTTGTAACACTTAACTCCAGCGGTCGATTGCCATCTTGTGTAAAACTCGCGGTCCATGTTCGCTGAACTGAATCGATTATGGTGATGATTCCATCATGCACTGTCGTCTCGCCTTCAGGAAGTGGATTCAAGCCAAGCAAAATCAAAGCTACATCGATATCGTTAAACATACCTTGCTCCCCACCTATTGTGAGCGTTGATTCATCGCCCATCATGTCAAAGAACCAAAAGTTTTTTCCCTCGCCTCCAAACCATGCGATGAGTTCGCCGAGTTTAGAAATGCGGAGTGAAATTGAATCGCCCTGCTTCCAAAAATCTAAGTCGCCCTGCTCTTTGTGGGTACCTTTATCGTCAGTCCATCGAAACTCAATCACTCCTCTACCAACTAGGTTCTCGAACTGAGACGTCCGTTGTGCTTGATTCGTTTGTATCGTTGAGATGTCCAAAGATTCATTCGAGGGAGTGACCTTTGCCACGCAACCACTTACGAAAATTAACAAAAAAAATATGGTAAAAAAATTGGGATTCATAGGTCGCCCTGCAGAATTTCACCTAGTTGCTCAGATAAATCCTGAATTTCTTCATCTGCTATTCCTGGATTTTTCACCTTCACTGGCTCCCCGTCAGTCCCCCTAAACCTCAATAACCAAAGTTCTCCACCCTCAAAATCCTCTCGACCCACGAGTTGAAGCTTTCGTTTACGCAGTAAAACGAGCGCCAAAATGTAACGAAATGCGATCCGCTGTGGCTTTTCGTCGTCTGCTAATCGTTCAAACAAATCTATGAGAACCTCATCATCAATCAAAATATCGGGCTTTTTACCAGCTTCAGGGACGATATACTTCCAATTACTAAATAATCGGGCTGGGCGGTCTCCTTGATTCCATGCCTCTTGGCAATAATCAAATCTTGTAAACCCCTCGTCTTCCTCCCTTTCGCATAATGCCGCTATTGCGAATGTGTTTGGCTCGAGTGGTTCGCCTGTAGAAGCGCAGACTCCAGTTGGTCGAGAGACGCCTTGTGAATTTCCAAATCGTGACATACATGAGAATCCTACGGTATCCGCGTATACTTTGACATACATGACGTGGACAATTTTTGGTTACGACGTATTTGAGACAATAATCGAGCTACTCATCATTTGGCTGAGTGTCTTTTTAGCATTCAGATTCCTCCAAGGGACTCGTGGAGGCGGTGTTATTCGAGGGCTCGTTGTGCTTCTCCTCCCCCTCTGGCTTCTCCAAGTACTTGCAGATTGGACAGGTCATTTTGATCGCCTCGATTTTTTCGCAGAGCAATTTTTGACCTACGTTTTTTTATTACTCATTATTATTTTCCAGCCAGAATTACGTCAAGCTGCAGTTCGAGTTAGCCAGTCGGAACTTTTTGCGCGTTTTAGAAATACACCATCAGTTGGCGGAACAACTATTTCTGCAATAGCTGATGCTTCTGTTTTCCTTAGCCGCAATCAATTCGGAGGGCTCATTGCAATTGAAAGAGACAATAGTACTAACGATCACGTAGTCGGCGGACAATCATTAGATGCAGAAGTAAACTCTCCTTTGTTGAAATCAATTTTTTGGCCGAATAATCCATTGCATGATCTTGGATGCATTGTCCGAGGCGATCGAATTGTTACAGCAAGTGTGCAATTCCCTTTAGCAGATGATTCTGCGATGCTGTCTTCTGATCTTGGTTCAAGACATCGTGCAGGAGTAGGTTTATCGATGCGTTGTGATGCGTTGATTATTATCATTAGTGAACAAACTGGTCGTATCTCTTTTGCTGAGCATGGCGTGCTTACCACGATTAACCGAGACGATCTTGAAGTTGAATTAGCGCAACGACTCAATCCAAAATCTGATACCTCTTCCCAAGAACAAAATACTGATTCAGAAGATGTCACATCATCGACGAGCATCGCTCCAGGGGAATCAACCAAATGAAGCGTAAAGATGACACCCTTGCTATTTTGTTTGTCACTGTGTTGGCTGTCTTTATTTGGCTCTGGGCAGCGGCTCGAACGGAAGATGAGCGAAACATCAACACAACCCTGTATTTCGTGGCGCCCGAAGGTTCATCTAGTACGATTACTCCACAAATAAAACCAGTTCGGCTGTCGCTCAAGGGGCCTCGATCGGCGCTCAATGCTGCAGACGAAGCTTGCCTTGATGGTATTTCAGTTTCAATCACTGCTGACGATGGAGAAGTTCCAATTGATCTTGCATCGGAAATTAACAAACTTGATGTCATCAGATCAACTGGTGCTGAAATTGTTGCTGTTAACCCAAGTTCATTAACCGTTGAAGTTCAAACAGTGGTTCTTGTTGATGCTGTTGTCGTTCCGTCGCTTCCAAGTGTTACGGTAAGTGGCGATGTCACTGTCGACCCTGCAACTGTCACATTACGAATTCCACAACAACTTCAAAGAACGCTTCCAGAGGCGGTAACTGTAAACGCAATTGTCAGTGAAACTGTATTGGCACAATTACAACCAGGAGTTGTTCACACACTAGATGCATCCATTCAATTACCTGAAGTCTTAGACGAACATGGTGTTATCATTGAACCGAATCGAGTTTCACTTTCATTTAAAATTCAATCAAAAACTGACAAAGTAACTCTCCCTCAAGTCCGCGTTCTGATTGCTGCTCCTGCGGAGGATTATGCAGCATACTCTGTTGCGCTGCCTGTAAAGATTATTCCAAATGTCACTATTGAAGCCGACAAAGAATTAATTGCATCAATTTCTTCAGGCGATGTTACGGTTTTTGCAATTGTCCGGCTCGCTTCACAAGATATGGAAAAGAGAGTTGAAACAAAACTCGTCACTTCGTTTATGGCGATGCTCGACGATGACACAGGAGTCCAAGTGAAAGCAAAACCTGAGGACGCTGCCTCGCTTAACGTTGTGTTACAAATTGAACCGGTTCCCATACCCACAGCACCATAACACGGTTACGGCGTGTCGCACCATCCTCTAACATACGATGGTCAAGACCCGTCGTGATTTAGTTCAATTCCAGCGGGAAGCAAACCATGCTTTTTTACCGCGACGAAGCAAAATAGTTGTGCCATGCAGTAAATCATCAGCAGTCAAAATACGATTCACAGCTTCTTCACCGTGTATCTTTTCACCGTTAATGGATATTGAGCCGTTTTGGAGAAATTCGCGAGCTTCACGTTTACTCTTGCACAATTCGGTTTGTGGCAGCAATTCAACAAGTGACGCCGCTTCACCGCCGAGCGCGCCTTTTGCAAACTCTCCCGCTGGCACTTCAGAAAATACTTCACCAAGCATTTGAACATCAAGAGATGTGATGTCACCACCAAACAATGCTTTTGCGGCTTCGTTACATCGAGTTACATTTTCAATTCCGTGGAAAATTTCCGTCATTGCATCTGCTAATGCGTGTTGCGCCGCGCGTTGATGTGGTGCTTCCGAATGCTCTTTCTCAATCGATTCAATCGTGGATTGATCTAAAAATGTAAACCACCGAAGAAATTTCCCGGCATCTTCATCTGGAACATTTAACCAATATTGATGGAACGCGTAGGGGCTTGTGCGCTCTTCGGAAAGCCAGATTGCACCGTCTTCTGTTTTTCCAATCTTACTTCCGTCACTTGCTGTGACAAGTGGATTGGTTATCCCTGCACCGCGAAATATTGTGCCATCTTTTTCCAACATGTCACGTCGAATTAAATCTATCCCAGCAATAATATTCCCGTACTGATCACTTCCTGCAATTTGTATTGTGCAATCCATCTCACGTCGCAAATGTAAAAAATCGTACGCTTGCAAAATCATGTAACTAAATTCTGTGTATGAAATTCCTTGTTCACGATTATTTAATCGATCTTTCACGGAATCTTTTTGAATCATTGTGTTCACTGAAAAGTGTTTTCCGACATCGCGCAACACATCAAGAAATCCAAGTTCGCAAAGCCAGTCTGCGTTGTTCACAATTACAGCTGCATTCTCGCCTTCAAAATCTAACACTTTTGTAAAACACCTCAACTGACCTTCGATATTCTTTGCGACTTGCTCTTTGGAAAGAAGTTGTCTCTCTGAATCTTTTCCTGATGGGTCGCCTATCAAACCCGTACCTCCACCCATGAGCACAATTGGCTTGTGCCCTGCGAGTTGCCAGTGTCTCAACATTTTTATTGGCATGTAATTGCCTATGGTGAGTGCATCTTTTGTTGGATCAAAACCGCAGTATGCAATTCTACTTCCAGAAGCAAGGTGTTTTTGCAACTCATCACCGCCCGTTGTTTGGTGGAGTAACCCTCGCCATTTGAGTTCATCTAAAAATTGCATGTGAGCAGTTTACCGCCAAGAAGCGACCTCGTTTCGAGTTTGTTTTCGATTCAAGTAAATCAACAAAAATACTGGCAAGACAAGATACATCGGCATAGAAATGACAATTTGAGCGAGGAACATCCCCTCTACTTCTGAATTTTGCTTCACTAAGTCCATGCGAGGAATCCAGTTCGCTACTGCTGCACCAAATGTAAACAAAATATAAAGGAGCGACCAAATGAGTAGGATTGGTCTTCCCCTGGGAGAACGTTGGAGAAGCGCCATGCCTGCTACAACAAGGATTATTGAAAAAACAATGTGGAGGGTGGAGGCAAGTGATGCAATCCATTGAGGAGGTGAAGTTGCATCTAGTTGCTCAAGAAGTTCTTCACTAAGTTCCCCGTTACCAAATGGAATTGCTGTGTGCAGTTGTTCTATTTCGGCCATACCAGTAAATGCAAGGCAACCACCAAAAAGCGATAGCCCACCAACAATAATACAACACGCACCGACGGTGGTTGGCCAAGTTGCGGAATATTGAATATCTTCACTCAAAACTGGCGAAGAAACCGTGCATCATTTTCAAAGAGCCATCGAATATCTTGGATTCCATATTTGAGCATCGCAACTCGTTCTATACCTAATCCAAATGCATATCCCTGCCATTTGTCGTTGTCGTATCCCACTTGTTCAAACACATTTGGGTCAACCAAACCACAACCACCAATTTCAACCCACTGCCACTTTCCCTTGATTTTCATTTTCATATCAACTTCTGCAGACGGTTCGGTGAATGGGAAAAAACTAGGACGGAACCGCACTTCGGCTTCTACACCGAAATACGCTTTTGCAAACTGAAACAAAGTTGTCTTTAAGTCAACCATGGAAACTTTTGGAGCGACTAACAACCCTTCACATTGATGAAACATACTAAAGTGTGTCGCATCGTGTGTGTCTGGTCGATAGACTCGCCCCACTGCAATAATTTTGATTGGAGGAGGAGTTGATTCCATAACACGAATTTGTACGGTCGATGTCTGACTCCGCAACATTCGATTACCACCCATAAAGTAATTATCGACCGGGTCACGTGCAGGATGGTCTTGGGGAATGTTCAAAGCATTAAAATTATGATATTCGTCTTCGACTTCGGGGCCATACGCGACTGAGAACCCCATTCGTCCAAAGACTTCGGTGATTTCATCGATTGTTTTACTGATGACATGCCGGCGGCCTTGAGCAACATCTTTGCCTGGCTCAGTCACATCCATTGGTGGGCGGGCAGAGGTACCCCCTGCAAGTTCCTGCTGACGTGCGTCAAACGCACACTCGAGAGCAGTTTTCACTTCATTCAGTCGTTTGCCGACTGCGGGCTTGTCTTCCTTAGATACATCCTTCATCATTGGCATCACACCCTTGAGACGCCCTTTTGAGCCAAGATATGAAATACGCCATGACTCTAGACCATCGACAGAATCAATAGCGACAATTTCTCCCATCGCATCTTCTTGGAGTTTATCGAGTGTCTCAAGCATTCGTGCATAGTACCAAGACTCTGTCCCCATTTGGCTCAGAGCCAAATGTGTGGACCAAATGGTGGGAGGCAAATGGTGGAGGGCGGAGGGAAATTGGGGCTGAACAGGTACTTAAAAAAACCGCCCCAAGAAGGGGCGGCTTTAAAATGGGTTTCCCCATTGGGTATCAAATATGTACACCGATTACTCTTCCTTAACGTCTGCTTCAGGAGTTTCGTCAGGGGTTTCAGAGGTTTCATCACTAGCTTCAATTTCAGGGGCTTCCTCGGTAGTTTCCTCTGGAACTTCTGTTACTTCGGTCACCTCTTCACTTGCTTCAGCAGCAATCGTTTCATCGACGATTTCTTCGGCAACATCCTCATCAGCATCCTGTGCTACGGAAGTAGAAACAAGAACTTTGTCAGCAAAATCACGTCGGCGCTGTTTCTGTGATCGCCTACGAGAATCTCCACCACCAAGTTGAGGTCCTTCTTCTTCGCCCACTAGTTGCAAGATAACTAAGTCGGTGCCATCACCAAGTCGACGTTTACCAATTTTGATAATTCTGGTATATCCACCATCTCGATCAGAAAACTTTGGAGCTACAACCGACATAATATGTTGTACTAGTCGGGGAGCTTTTCGAACTTCACCGTATCGGTTAAACTCAATGTCACTCTCGCTAGGCAAGTCGAAGTGGTCGTTCTGTTTCGCTGAATCAGGCACGTTTGGATCTGCAACCCAAGAATGGATTTTGCGATCATTAATCATTTGCTCAATTCGTTTTCTTGAATTAAATCCACCACGTTTTGCAATAGTAATTATTTTTTCAACAAATGGCTGCACTGCTTTTGCTTTAGGCAATGTAGTTTCGATTTGCCCATGTTCAAATAGTCCAGCAGCGAGATTTCGAAGCATCGCAGTGCGATGTTCACTATCTCTGCACAATTGTTTTCCATGGATTCGATGTCGCATGGTCGTACTCCTTTACAAAAGACTTACGTCTTCTGATTATTCCATTCCTTCAGAAGAACCAATAATTTCATCTTCTGGATTAGGGGTTGGATTTTCAATTTCTTCAATTTCTTCAATTTCTGCTTCAAATCCTTGTGCATCATCGTAAGAATCGTCATCGCTTTTGCCCATCGCTTTTTCTAAATCGACAAAACCATCAACTCCAGGTGGCATCTGCATTGCGAGTGTCAAACCAAGATCTTCTAGTTTTCGTTTAATCTCACGTAGCGATGTTCGACCAAAACTTCTCAACCCAAGCAACTCTCGGTCATTCAAAGAAACAAGTTGTGCTACGGTTTTGATTTGTGCAAGCTCGATACAATTCGATGATCGTACTGTCAAATCAAGGTCTGCTGTGGACATTTCTAATTTTCGTATTAGTTCTTCATCAACAGCAGCGGCTGCAGCGGCTTCAGCACTGACAACTGCCTTGCCAAGAGAGTCAAACTGTACAAACGCATTAAGGTGTTTACGTAAAATCTTTGCAGATTCAACCAGACACATTTCTGGGCTAACTGTTCCATCTGTCCAAATATCAAGAATCAATCGATCAAAGTTTGTTTGTTGACCAACCCGAGTGTTCTCTACACGATATCGAACTCGTTGTACTGGGCTAAAGACTGCATCAATTGGAAGTTCCCCAATAATTTGTTCGTCTTTAGTTGCGTATTGTTCAGCTGCAGGCACATACCCACGTCCTCGCTCTAGTGTCAATTCCATCTCGAAATCAATTTTGTCAGTCAAAGTTGCAATGACATGGTCTGGGTTATACACAGTGACCGATGAATCAGATTCTATCAAATCTGCTGTAACCTCACCCGGACCTGAAGCCGAAAGGCGTAGTACTTTTGGTTCATCTGAGTCAACATCAACTATAAGACCTTTGACATTAAGCACAATATCAACCATATCTTGTTGAACACCTTGGATAGTGCAAAACTCATGTTCTGCACCCTTGACTCGAATTGATGTAATCGCAGAACCCTCAATTGTGCTGAGCAATATTCGACGAAGGCTATTACCAATCGTTGTTCCAAACCCGCGTTCAAACGGTTCTACAATAAAGCGACCAAATGTTTCGGTTGCTGATTTTTCTTCGAGGATAACACTTGCTGGAAGTTCTAAACCTCGCCATCGTACGTGCATCATTGTTCTGTTCCTTCTTACATTAGCAGTGGTCTGGGCAATTTTTGCCCTTCTTAAAAAACGCTTATCTCAGAATCGGATCGTGAAGGACTGCTGGCTCTCCACGCCCATCTCCAAGGAGCGAACTAATTCTTATTTACACACGTCGTTGCTTCTTTGGACGGCATCCGTTGTGTGGTATTCCTGTGTGATCTTCAACAGCAGTTATATTCATTCCATTTTGTTCGAGAGATGTAACCGCTGAATCTCGACCACCACCTGGACCTTTAAGCCGGATTTCAATTTCAGTTACACCCATGCGGCGGCCTTTTATAGCCACCTTTTCGGCTGCTCTTGCTGCGGCAAATGGTGTTGCCTTGCGAGCACCTTTGAACCCTACAGTGCCTGCAGAATCCCAACAAAGGGTTTCGCCACTCAAATCAGTCATCGTGATAATCGTGTTGTTGAATGTTGCTTTGACATGGACGATTGCCTTGCCAATATTTTTTCTAATCTTTTTCTTAGCCATTATTTTTTCCTTTTACGCTTTTGCGATTCCTGAATCTCTGTATTACGCACAGAGGAATCTTGCGAACATAATCGATAGAGTATCGATTACGCTACTTTATCCTTTTACGCCCTTCTTACCAGCAACAGTCTTCTTACGGCCCTTACGTGTACGTGCATTACATCGCGTTCTTTGACCTCTTGTAGGCAAGCCCTTTCGATGGCGCTCACCACGATACGAACGAATGTCGCGAAGGCGTTGGATATTTTGTTTTACCTGTCGACGGAGTGAACCTTCGACGATTAAATTTGAATCAAGATAAAGAGCTATTCGACCAACCTCGTCATCAGTAAGATCACGAGCTTTTGTGTCTGGGTCGATTTTAGAATCTTCTAGAATATCGTCCGCAATCTTTGGACCAATGCCATAGATATAACGGAGCGAATATCGCACCTTCTTGTTTTCTGGGATGTCTACACCTGCAATACGTGGCATATTAGTTCTCCAATCTCATAGGGGTTTAGCCCTGACGAGCTTTCAATCGTGGGTTCTTCTTGTTGATAACGTATCGTTTGCCTTTTCGGATGACGATTTGGCAATCTTTTGTTCTTCGTTTAATACTACTTTTAACTTTCATAATTCTTACCTCTTAATTCTTAGTGAATTAGTGTCTATATGTAATTCGACCTTTAGTCATGTCGTACTGGCTAATCTCGACGGTTACTTTGTCGCCGGGTAAAATACGGATGTAAAAACGTCGCATTTTTCCGCTAATGTACGCGAGAATCTCGTGCCCATTCTCAAGTTTAACCTTAAACCTTGCATCAGGTAAGGCCTCAACAACTTCAGCTTCGAGTGTGATTTTTTCTTCTTTAGCCATTCGATTATTGTCTATGCTCCACTTGTTCTCCTAGATATCCCACCAGTTCGTGTTTTAACTGATGAGTCGTAAAATCCTTTGTAATTTCGCATGAGTAAGTTTGCTTCAACTCGTTGAATTAAATCAAGACCGACACTCACAACAATTAACAAACCTGTTCCACCGAGGAAGCTTGATACAAAGAACGGGATTTGCATTTCTTTTGATACGATTGACGGGATAACAGCAATTACTGCCAAGAATCCTGCACCAACATACGTAATTCGTTCAACGACTGTTTCTAAATATTCTGCAGTCCTTGGACCAGGTCTCAAGCCAGGGATAAAGCTTCCATTGTCCCGAAGTTGCCTTGCCATGTCTTCGGGACTGAAGACAATAGTCGTCCAAAAATAACTAAAAAAGTAAATCAAAATAATCTCAAGCACTATGTAAGGATATTCACCCATCTGGAAATTACTGTTTAAGAATGATGTTGTTGCTAACCACCAACTAGATGGATCTGGTGAGGCGGACGCTGCTGATTGAAGGTATCCAAAGAAAGCTGATGGAAAAATCAGGAGTGAACTCGCGAAAATAATGGGCATAACACCTGCGTGATTTACCCGGAGAGGTAAGTAGTGCCTTGCACCACCATATGTTTTTCGACCACGAGTATGACGGGCTTGTTGAATGGGAATCCGTCTTTGTGCTACGGTAATAAGAATTGCGCCTGCAACAACAAAGATAAATGCTCCAATGAGGAACAAGACTCCAATGATGCCTATATTGCTTCCTGCGGATTGTTGCGATGTACTAAAGTTATCCCAAACCCATGTAAGGGCTTGAGGCATTCGGGCAATAATGCCGGCGGTCAAAATTAAGGAAACGCCATTCCCGATTCCGTATTTATCGATTTGTTCGCCGAGCCACATCAAGAAAACACTACCTGCAGTAAGTGCTGTAACGCCGGCAAGATAGAAGACTATCATTCCGCCTGGATTTAAGAACTCTGGTCTAATTAGTCCTTGACTAGCAATAAACTTCAACCACATCATTGCTTGGATGAAACACATTGCAACAGTGGCATATCGTGTCCATTCTGTGATTTTTGCTTGCCCTGAAGCACCCTCTCTCTTGAGTTCTTGCAAGCGAGGCATCACTGATTGCAATAGTTGGAAAATAATGGAAGCCGTGATGTACGGCATAATTCCTAAACCAAAGATGGTTGATTGAGAAAACGAACCACCAGAGAAAATTGAAGCGTAATCAAGGAATTTTCCCCACCCGCTTGAGCTTTCGGTTGCTTTTTGGGCTGCTTCGACCATCTGCTGCTGGTTTACGCCTGCAAGTGGAATCCAGAAGCCAATGCGATAAATTGCAATCATCGTCATAGTGAAGAACACACGATTTCGCAGTTCTGCAATTCTGAAAATGTTAATGATGGCTTGAATCATTAGGGTGTAGTCCTACTCACTTTATTCTTCTTCTGATGACTCGGTTGGTTGAGTTTCAGTTTTATCTTCTACGATTGTTTCTGGTTTTTCTTCTTTCGCGTCTGGCTTTGTTTTTGTTTTAGCAGGCCATGCACGTTTCCATTTTTTCTTCTCGATTACAGTTGCGCTTCCGCCAGCTGCTTCAATTTTCTTCACAGCTGAAGCAGAAAACTTATCTGCAGTGATATTGAGTGCAATGGCAATGTCGCCTTGCCCAAGAATTTTTACAGGGTTGTTGAAGTTTCGAATTAAACCTGCTTCAACAAGCGCGGAAGCATCAACAGTTGCGCCTTTTTTAAACCTGTCAGCGATCGAAGCAAGATTAACAATGTGGTAGACAGTTTTAAAGTCCGCATTGGTAAAACCACGCTTTGGGATACGCCTAAAATATTGCATTTGGCCACCCTCAAACGCTGGACGTCTTGAGAAACCAGAACGCGAATGGGCACCCTTATGTCCACGACCACTTGTCTTACCAGAGCCACTACCATGTCCGCGTCCAATCCGTTTTCGGGATTTGTACTTGCCTGCTTTTTCAGTTATTTCATGAATCATCATGACGTTTAATCTCCAAATCAAAGAACGACGTTATGTAGTCGCTTCCTTGGTACTCACTTCAGTTTTTTCATCATTCGCACTATCTTCTACAACAACACTTGGTACCGCTTCGTGCGATTGTTCCGTATGTGTTTTTTCAATTTCAACCTTGCGGAGTAATTGAACGGTTTCACGATTACGCAATTGGCGAAGACCATCAATAACCGCTTTTGACAAGTTCTTATTATTTGTTGAACCATATGCCTTGGATAGACAATCTTGAACACCAACAAGATCAAGAACTGCGCGAACTGCTGCACCTGCGATAACACCTGTACCTGGTGATGCTGGAACAAGCCGAACGCTACATGCACCAAATCGTCCTGTTACTTCATGAGGGATGGTTGTTCCTGTTAAAGGGAACTCACGCATTTCTCGCTTTGCTTTCTTTTGAGCTTTCTCAATAGCATTTGGAACTTGGTTAGCTTTTCCATACCCAAGACCAACACGACCCTGTCTGTCACCACAGACAACCATCGCAGAAAAACTAAAACGGCGACCACCTTTAACGGTTGCAGCAGTTCGGTAAACGCCAACCGTGTTCGTGTCAACGCCACCTCTATCATCATCATATTGTTTATTCATCATATATAACTATCCTGTTCGTCAGAACTTTAATCCTGCTTCACGAGCGCTTTCTGCGAGTGCTTTTATTCGACCATGAAAACGGTATCCATTTCGATCAAAGATGACATTTTCAACGCCTGCCTTCTTTGCTTTTTTTGCGATGCGTGCCCCGATTTCTTTTGCAGCAGTGCAATTACTACCAGCTTCTACTTTTCCGTCTTTTTCAATCGTTGACGCAGAGCAAATCGTGCGACCCGATGTGTCATCAATAACTTGGGCGTATGTATTCTTGCCACTTCGAGTCACTGACAAACGTGGGCGAGATGGTGTTCCGAAGATATTCTTCCTAACACTTCGCTTACGCCTTGTGTATCTTTTAATTCTTGATGTAATTCGATTCATCGTTATGTTCCTTGGTCGTACCTAATTGCGTTTAAACGCCAAATGCTTTCCCTGCCTTACGAATAATGATTTCATCGTGATACATGATGCCTTTGCCGTTGTATGGCTCTGGCTCACGTTTCGATCTGATTACTGCTGCAAACTGACCAACAGCTTGCTTGTCTGCTCCAGTAATAGTGATTTCAGTATCCTTTTCAATTTCAAACGTTACACCATCTGGTGCTTGAATATCAACAGTGTGGCAGTAGCCGATACTAAGAACAATTGTTTGTCCTTGCGCTTTTGCGTTCCAACCAACACCTACTATTTTCAACTTCTTCGTGAAGCCCTTTGTGACACCTTCAACCATATTGTTAATACGGCTACGGGTTGTACCCCATAATGCTCTCGCTTGGCGTGTAACCTCTGCGCCTTCAGCAATCACACAATTAATCAAACCATCATCGAATTTCACATCCACTTCACTGCGCCAATCAAATGAGAGGTTTCCTTTTGGACCCTTTACACCGATCGAGCGATCGTTCGTGTTGAGATTTACCTCAACACCTGATGGAACTGCAATTGATTGTTTACCTATTCGTGACATAATCTAGTCCTCTTTCGCCTTACTCGACTGTGGCAACAATTTCGCCACCAACATTTTCCTTACGGCATTTACGATCACTCATAATGCCACTACTTGTTGAAACAATCGCAATGCCAAGACCACCAAGAGGACGTGGAAGATCTTCCACACTTCGGTAGACCCTGCATCCGGGTTTGGACTCGCGCTTGATTGAGTTAATTACTTTTTCGCCTCGCTCACCGTAACGAAGATGAACGTCAAGTCTCCCTTGACGACCATCATCTATAACTTCAAAACTGTTAATGAAGCCCTCGTCAACGAGAACTTGCGCAACTCCGCGGTTTAACTTGTTATTAAGACAAGAAACGGTAGGTGCGTGATTCCTCACTGCGTTTCGAACACGTGTGAGCATATCGGCTGTTAGATCTTGTTGTGACATATATTTACTCCATACATAGCTTGTTTCTGAGCCATGCAATATCTTCTCTGATTTACCAACTTGCCTTACGCATTCCAGGAATTTTGCCTTCCAACGCTAATTGGCGAAGCATGATTCGGCTGATGCCAAATTTTCGGTAGACACCACGACCACGACCAGTGATCTGACATCGGTTTTTCTTGCGAGTTGAGAACTTTGGTTCTCGTTTCATTTGTTCAAATACACGTTTACTTGCCATGTTCGTTCCTTATTCCTCGTCTCGTACAAAAGGCATACCGAGTTCTTTTAAAACATATTTGCTCAAGTCTGGATTTGAGTTCTCAAATACGATATTGATGTTCATTCCGTGGGAGAAGTTCACTTCAGCCATGTTGATTTCTGGCCACACTGCTTGTTCTGTTAAACCCATCGAATAATTCCCCGCTTGGTCAAAAGCAGTGTCCTTTAACCCTCTAAAGTCTTTAATTCGCGGAATTGCTAATGAAATTAATCGATCTAGAAAGTGCCACATGTGATCCCCTCGCATAGTCACCATGAATGCTGATGGAGCACCCTCACGAACTTTAAAGTTCGCGACTGATTTCTTCGCCATCAACATGATTGGCTTTTGCCCTGAGATAGTGCTCAATGTTGAAATCACAGTATCGCGAATTTCTGGTTTAAGCTTTTGGTTATCAAGGAATCGGCCAATGCCAACATTCACGGTAATCTTGGCAAGCTTTGGAGCTCTACTAACATTACCCAACTTAAATTCCTTAAGTACATTTGATTTAACTTCGTCGTTATAACGAGTTTGCAATCTTGGTTTGTCAATTGTTGCGGTCATGGCTTTACTTTCCTTTGCCTCTTGCGTCTGCTGAGTGAATCTCGCAAATGACTTTCTCTACCTTTTTGCCTTTATCATCTCGAACGAGGCCAATTCGTACTTTTGCGCCATTTTTTTGAGTTTCATAACGGACTCTTGCTGGTTTGCCATCAACTTCTGGGCTTACATTGCTCATGTGGATTGACATTTCCTGCTTAATCACGCCGCCATTTGGATTAGCTTGGGATGGTTTAATGTTCTTTGAACGAACATTAACTCCCTTCACAATGACACGGTCCTTCTTCGTGAGAACACGGAGAACCTCGCCGACAGCACCCTTATCATTGCCTGCGGTTACTACTACTTTATCGCCTTTACGGATATGCCTAGGCATTACACCACCTCCGATGCAAGTGAAACTATTTTCATGTAATTCTTTTCGCGAAGTTCACGAGCAACAGCGCCAAAAATACGTGTACCAGTTGGGTTCATATCTTCATTGAGTAAAACGCAAGCATTTGAGTCGAATCTAACATATGAACCGTCAGTTCGTCGTGTTGGATATTTCGTTCGTACAATAACTGCACGAATTTTGTCGCCTGACTTTACCTGAGAATTTGGCAATGCCTTTTTTACAGCACATACAACACGATCGCCAACACCCGCAGTACGCCGAGTATATTTGCCACGAGCAGTTGAGCCGCCAAGGACACTAATCACTAGCACCTCTTTTGCTCCGCTGTTGTCAGCAACTTCTAATCTAGATTCTTTTTGGATCATCGATCTGTTCCTTTATCAACTGCGTTAAACAATCGCAGCCTCAACAACGCGGGTTACGACCCACGATTTTGTTTTTGAAATAGGCCTACACTCAGCAATTTCAACCTTATCTCCAAGGTTGACTTCATTATTTGCATCATGTGCTTGAATTTGAGTACGTTTCCGTACGTACTTTCCATACTTAGGGTGCTTCACGGAAAATTGAATTTCCACTTTGCAGCTTTTATCTCGAGAGTCTGATGTTACAACACCAACTTTTCGAGATGCATTTTCTGGAATAATTATTTCTTTTAAGTGGCTCATAGTTGGTACCTCTTATGCCTTCCCTGTTCTTTTGCTCCGCACAGTTTGCTCAGTTAGCAAACGAGCAATGTCTTTGCGGATTTTTTTGTATTGGGAAGTATCTTGGATTTTTTCCGTTACGCCTTGTGTCATAAGTTCGAAGCGCTTCTTACGAAGGTTGTCTACTTCGATTGCTAGTTCTTCATCGCCTAGTTTGTGAACTGCTTTCGCTTTCATATCTTCATTCCTTCTTCTGGTAACGCAACCGCGTTAGACAGAGAGTCTCCGACCTACAAACCGGCAACGCACCGGCATTTTGTGTGCAACCCGAGCCATTGCCTGCTTGGCCATTTCTTCGGGTACTCCACTTATTTCAAAAAGGATTGTCCCTGGTTTAACGCGAGATGCCCAGAAATCTGTATCTGCTTTCCCTTTACCCATCCGGGTTTCAAGTGGTTTCTTAGAAATTGGTTTGTCTGGGAAAATCCTAATGACAACCTTACCTTGTCGGCGAAGGAAGTGTTGCGCTGCAATACGCCCAGCTTCGATTTGCCTAGCTGAAACCCAATGGGTATCCAACGATTGCAACCCATACTCACCAAATGCTACGTAGTTTCCTCGTGTAGCATTGCCTTTCATCTTCCCGCGCATTTGTTTGCGGAACTTAATTCGTTTTGGCATCCGTGGCATCGGACAATCTCCTTACAACAGTTCGGTACTTAGCCGAACATAAATACTTTCGTTAACGACGACCTCGAGCACGACCTCGAGCACCGGCTGCTCGTGAGTCTGTTTGCTCTTCTTCTGCGTCTGTGTACATACCCTTATAAATCCAAACCTTCACTCCAATAATTCCGTAGGTTGTTTCAGCGTGGACAATTGCGTAATCAACATTTGCTTGTAGGGTAGATAGTGGAATTGAACCCTCACGCACAACAAACTTCCGAGCCATTTCAGCACCACCTAGACGACCAGAAATTTGAATTCTGATTCCCCTTGCACCATGCTGCATTGCGGATTCTGCACGTTGCTTAAGCATGCGTCTAAAGTTACCGCGTTTTCGCATCTGCTCACCAACTGCCTCAGCAATCAAACAAGCATCAGTGTCAGGGTTCATTACTTCCATAATCTTGACTTGGGCTTTGCGACCAGTCATTACTTGAAGATCTGCAACAAGCTTATCAATTTCCGATCCCTTTGGACCCACAACAAGACCGGGTCGTGCTGTCTTTACGATGACTGTTAACTCTTCACGAGTTCGTTCAATCAAAATATCTGAAACAGCAGCGAACGGTGGCGTGCGATTAAGACGTTTATCGACAAACTCACGAATGCGGTAATCTTCAACTAGCAACTCAGCAAAGAGTGCTTTTGGTGCGTACCAACGTGACTTGTGCCCTTCGGTTATACCGACACGAAATCCAAATGGTTGAACTTTTTGTCCCATTATTTTTTCTCTCCAACAGCAATGATGAGGTGACTCGTCGGCTTGTGGATTGGGTGGGCTCGCCCACGATCCTTCGGACGCCATCGTTTAATTACAGAGCCCTCATCAACCCGTGACTCGGAAACATATAGTGATGAAACATCTGCATCTTGCTCTTCAGCATTTGCGATAGCACTATTAAGAACTGATTTAAAATACCACGCCGCTCGCTTCTTGGAGAATTCCAATTGAGAGAGTGCGTCGTCTATTCGTTTTCCACGAATCAAATCTGCGACAAGACGCGCCTTTCGCGGTGAGATTCGAGCATATTTATGTGTTGCTTTGTATGTCATGGGTACTGCCTTCAAGCGTTACGACTTAATGCCTTCCTTCTTGTTGGTGTGGCCGCGAAACAATCGTGTGTGTGAGAACTCACCAAGTTTGTGACCAACCATATCTTCAGTAATAAAGACTTCCATGAATTGACGACCGTTGTGAACAAGGAATGTAAAACCAACAAATTCAGGAACAATCGTGCATGCACGTGCCCATGTTTTGATTGGCGATTTTTTTGGTCCAGCAGCCATCGCTTCTACTTTTCGGTAGAGCTTTTCGTCGACAAATGGGCCTTTTTTTAGTGATCTAGACATATATTCTTCCTAAGGTCAGAGTTTGAGTTGACCATAACGTTTACTCTTACGACGACGGAGGATGCGTGCATCCGTCCACTTCCCACGTTGCCTTGTGCGACCACCCTTCGACTTCGTGCCAGAAGCACTTGCTGGGGTACGTCCACCCTTGGAACGACCTTCACCACCACCAAGTGGGTGATCATGGTGACTCATAGCCATACCGCGGACTTTTGGTCTGCGACCGAGCCATCTATTTCGTCCTGCTTTTCCAAGTTTGACATTTTGATGATCGGTATTACCCAGTTGCCCAATCGTGGCACGGCAATCGACTGAAACTTGACGAATTTCACCAGAAGGCAAGACAATTGTTGCCCAGCGACCTTCACGGTTACTTAACCGAGCAGCTGCTCCTGCAGAACGGCATAATGCACCACCTTTGCCTGGTTCAAATTCAATATTATGAACCGTCAAACCAGTTGGGATAAATTTAAGTGGCATGCAATTACCAGACTTTGGTTCAATTGCACTGTTTGAACTTATTACTGTATCGCCATCTGTCAGACCGCGCGGTGCCAAGATGTACCGCTTTGTGCCATCTTCATATTGCACAAGGGCAATGTGGCAACTTCGGTTTGGATCATATTCAATTCCAAGAACAGTTGCGACCATGTCATCTTTAAGACGACGGAAATCAATTTTACGGTAGCGACGCTTGTGACCACCCCCACGACCTTGCACGGTAATTTTGCCTTGATTGTTGCGTCCGCCATTTTTAGTTAGCGGTGCAAGCAATGATTTTTCTGGACGTTTTTTAGTCACTTCAACGTGAAGGTTCACGGAAGCATTTCTTCGTCCTGGTGTAATTGGTTTATAAACTCGAATAGCCATTTGTATCTCCGCTCACTCTTAGAAGAGTTCGATGCGATCCTCCGCATGAAGTTTCACTACTGCACGTTTTTCACTTCCAACCCTAAACCATCCCATACGATTCCTTCGCATACGACCTTTTCTGATTTGGGTAGACACGGAAAGCACGCGGACACCGTAGATATCTTCTACAGCTCTTTTAATTTGCCCCTTACTTGCACGACGATCAACTTCAAAGGCATACCGATTATTTGCGGTAGCGTTGAATGTTGTTTTTTCGGTAACAAGTGGTTTTTTAATAATTGTTGTAACTTCCATTACGCTGCTTCCTCATCTTTCTTCCAAGCGGAACCATCAAGGAACGCTTCAATAGAAGCTTTGTCTACGACAAGGTAGCGGTGGTTCAATAATTCAAACACATTGAGTTGATCAATTCGAATTGTGTCAACATTTTCAATGTTTCGAGCAGAAACAGCTGCGTTTCGATTTTCTGAATCGACTGCAACTAAACAACTTCGATTAATGCCCACTGCGTCAAGAATCGATTTAAACTCTTTAGTTTTTGGATTTGCAAACTCAAGATCAACAATGCACTTCACTTCACCATCTACTAACTTTGCTAGTAATGCATTCTTATTCGCGAGTTGGCGCATTTTCTTAGGCATGTCCTTGCGAAAATCTGCATGCGTTCGCGTCTTTGCAAAAGTGACGCCGCCACCTTTGCGAATATTGGAACGGACTTGTCCCATTCGGGCGTTGCCTGTTCCTTTTTGCTTGTATATTTTTCGAGTAGATCCCTCGACCATCCCTCGACTCTTGGTTCGTGCTGAACCTTGCCTACGGTTGGAATGGAACATGACATACGCTTGCTTTAGTAGCGTAGGTTTTACCTCGGTTCCGAGCACGGCTTCATCGATACTAAGCGTATCAACTTGCTTGCCCTTTTTATCATATATGGGAAGTTCAATCATAATCTTTAATCACCTGTGACGTTTCGTCTTTGTGTGCCTTGCTCTCTGATGCTGTCGGTAAGTCCTTTTGGAGCACTGCTCATGAAGGAGTCCGGTGGTTGCTCAGAAGAGATTGACTCGGCGTACTGTTGCGGTTTGTCGCGATCAACTGGTTCTCAAAAGAGCCTTGAAGATCTACCAATAAACTTATTTACTGGCTGCAGTTGTTTTCTTCCTATTCAAACGTTTTGCTTCTCTAATGATGACCATGCCACTGTTTGGACCAGGGATTGAACCCTTCACCAAGAGCAAGTTTCGTTCACCATCTACTTTAATAACAGGCAAACTACGACAAGTAATTTGCTTGTTGCCCATTTGACCGGGCATTCGTTTACCTTTTTTAGGTTTCGGACCAGTTCCTAGGTTTGTCGCATGTCCATTAATTGAACCTGGACGACGATGTGCACGCTTCACGCCGTGCGATGCCTCTAAACCTTTAAAATTGTGGCGCTTCATACCACCTTGAAAGCCCTTACCTTTATTTGTGCCTACAACATCGACAAATTTGACATCGTCAAAAATTGAAACATCAATTGTTTGTCCTGGCTCCGAATCACCAACGTCATCTACGCGTACTTCGCGATGGAATCTCTTGGGAGCAGTACCAGCTTTAGCATCATGTCCAATAATTGGCATAGTAGCACGACCTGGTCGCACATCTTCAAAACCAATTTGCAACGCATCGTACCCTTCGACCTCTTGAGTTTTGACTTGAGTCACAACACAAGGACCAGCTTCTACGATAGTGACAGGGATGTTCGTACCATCTTCAAGAAAGTATCGAGACATTCCAATTTTTCTTCCAAGCAATGTTTTTGACATTCGTGTTGTCCTTGAGGCAAAGGGTTATGGTCAGGGATCATTTTTGATTTGACCGGAGTGTTTGTTACATTCGAAATATAAAAAGTTCCGAGGTTACGCTTTAATTTTCACAAAGACTCCTGCAGGAACAATGAGGCGATTGAGCGCTTCGATTGTTTGTGCATTTGGCTCTGAAATATCTATGATTCGTTTATGTGTTCTAATCTCAAATTGTTCCCGAGATTTTTTATTCACGAATGTTGAACGGTTCACTGTGTACACTTCACGCCGTGTTGGTAATGGAACTGGACCCGCAACCCGCGCGCCGGTTCGTTTAGCATGATCAACAATTTCTTTCGCCGAAGCATCAAGTGCTTGGTGATCGTAGGCTTCCATTCTGATACGAATAATCGGCATTGTAATTCCGTTCTCCATCTTCGAACAACAAGGTCTGCAACGCACAGACCATCACATACGCACCCTGCATGGATGCAGAGGCGAGAATCGGGGATTCTACCCTCACAAAGCAATACCTGTCAATAGACATAGCGTTTTCATCACCGTTTTCAAGATCGTAATCCCCTGTTAAACTACTCGCTCATGATTTCTACCACGGTATTCATTCTGCACACTGTTCTGGCCATGACACCGTTTCAAAACAGTGCTCTTGGGCTAAAAATGGATCTTCCTGAAGGTGCTGTTGTCATGGGAACACGTGACACCCCTCCTTTTTGCATAATCTCAAGTGGAAATGAGGATGATATGTGGCACTTGCGGCTCGAACGTGGCACAAACCCAGAGTCAAAAACAGTCAAAAAGCTCATTGAGCAATCAAAAACCGCTGGTTTAGATGAAAAACCAACAACAATACTTGCAAGCAATGCTATGAAGGTCGGTGTTCTTGAGGGTTGGTGGAAAGTTGAACAAGGCACGACTGAAATAGGAAATACGATAGTTGGGCAATTAGCCATTCCAGCCCATGGGAATCAGTTCATCATGGCCAGAATTCTCACTACAGATGTCGGTTGGAGAAGAAATAGTGTGATGCTCAAACAAATGCTCCAATCAATCGTTCCCATCGATCCTGTCGCCCTTGTGCAAGACAACTTGCAGGGCTTAGATGCTGCCACAAAACAACTTACGTCACTTAATGAAAAGCATCTTCGAACCCTCGTTGGCTTCAAGGAATGGAGGAGGATTCAAAAAAGTAGTGATGGAAGTGGAAGAGCAAGTGATATTGGGTATGCCTTGGTTCAAATTGAGAGCGGGCATGTTGAAGAGGTTGAGCCACACATTGGGAAAGAAAAACTGCCCCCAAATGGGATCATTGTGCTGGTAACATCAAGAATTGTGCCTAATCCAGAAACTGGGGTTGTTATCGACTCTTATGCTCGATATTGGATGAGTTGGGATGGGAAAGAAGAACGTTGGTCAAATCGAGTCACACGGTCAATTGGTAAAGCCAAAGCTACTGAAAGTGAAACGGGGCTTCGAAATCGCCCTGAGATTGGCTCTCCAAAATCAAGATTAATGGTTGTCCAACAAGATCTCACAGCAGATATTATCGAAACCCCATTCAAAGCACTCGCACAAGACCCATGGCTCCCCCGTGCACTTGTTTGGATTCTTGGACCAGTTCTATCAACAGTAGATGATGATGAACGTTTTATTTGGAAAACCTACGAGAATAGCGGTGGAGTGCAACGTACTGTTGTAAGAACTGACAGCATCAAGAAATATGCCGACGGCACGCGAGTTATTACAACTCGTTTTGGCGAGGACAATGATTCACTATGGACAACAATCGACCCACAAGGTCGAATGATTCTTCAAGAACAAAATGATGGTGCGTTTGTGACCGGCACCACCGAAGGTACATTGCGTTCTATTTGGAGCCCTAGAAATTTATGGTAAGTCACATCGAGTAGATGTCGTCCTGCAAATCGCACAATTGATCAACTGAATATAAGGGGAACGCCCAGTCACGACGCTGTGAATTTTTTTGAGCTGCTTTAAGTGCAACAATGTCTAATGGTTGTTGTACGCCTTGTAACCAACGGCGCATCTTTTGAAACTCAACTTGTTTTTGATTTGATTTATATGGTGCTCTTTCAATTGCATCAAGATACGTAGCTTTTGTTTGCAAATCAAAAGAGGGCGAAAAATATTCTCGCCTGGCATCTGTTATAGATTTGCTTTCCATCTTCAATCGCAATGTTGCTGATGCAAGAACAGCTGCACACGGTGAAACGCCAAGCCATGTTCTGCACCAGTGTTCCATTACAGCGTCATATTTCATTCCTCCAGTTCCATGAACGAATATGTCACATGCTACGAGACGTGCAATCAGTGTAAGTAACAATGCTCGCGGACGGAGTCCGCCATCTTCACCCTGCCAAACTGGCAACGAACCAGTTTGCAATAAAGGTATGTGCACATTTGGATTTCGAGTTAGTGAGTCATTGTAGTATTCGATACATTCTTCAGAGCTCGATTGCATCCTTGCAACAATCGCGTTTCCAAAAGTTGACTGCATAAGATCACTCGCAGAAATAACATGATGGACGCACGCCCATGGAGACATTAACTTCACAAGCGCATTCGCAAATTGGGTTGCAGCTGTTTTACCCGCGGCTTCATGTAATGCAGATGAAAACGGATCAAAATCATGGATAATTGTTGCTCTTGTTTGATCGTTCATTGCGATGGAAGAATCTATAGTTGCAATCTCGATGTTTTGGTTTGGAGTTTGTAGAATTCCAACATCTCCCTTGTGATGATCGACTACTAAGTAAACAAGAGCGCCGTCAATTTCTTTAGCAAGTCGATCTGCGGCAATAAACTTTGCAAGAATACCGGGATGAAAAAAAGTTGGTTGGTGCCCAACAAGGACGATTGGCTTTTGAGTTGGGAGAGATAGTGTTTGGCGTAATTCTTCTTGCCAATGCGTTAGTGGCCTTCCAAACAATTCTCCAATAGCTGGGGAAACAAGTGATTTCCAAACAGGAAAATCTGGGGAGATTGTCGAGATGGATTTTCTTATCAACAAGGCACTTGTTCTCGTGCATTTGGAAGGAGCATTTCGTTTTTACGCAACTCATTGCAAAGAACGGCTCGATAATGGTCAAGTCGTTTCACTGGATCATCAAGTTGACCACCGAAGGTTCGGTTCGGGTCGTTGTAAATCATGCGTACTGGGATTTCGCAAACACGCAACTCCCGAGCAGCGGCTTGTACCCAAAATTGAATGGGGAACGCGTAGCCGTTGACATCAAAGTTAAATGCGCCAAGAGTTGAGACGCGATACGCCTTAAAACCACAAAATGCATCTGTGATTTTAATACCAAGTGCGTCATGCAATTCTTGTGTCACTTGCCGATTAATGGCTTGGCGATCTTTGGGTGGCATATCGTTTTCAGGATGTACTTCTAAGTACCGACTACCAGAAATAATGTCTGCATCATCGCAATTAATACGTTCCATGAATTGTGGAATCGATGCTGGTTCGTGTTGTTCATCGCAATCCATCGTGATGAGCCAATCGAAGTTATCTACGGCTGCCCAGCGGAACATGTCTTGCAAAGACCTGCCATAGCCACGATTTTCTGAATGACGGATGACTTCGACTTTATGACCAGCCAAAAGTGCAGGGGTTAGGTCATTCGAACCATCATCCACAATCAATATGTCATCTGCGTATTTACAAACTTCGCTCAGAACAGAGTTTATGTATCTCGCTTCGTTATAAACAGGAATCCCAATTAATATTCGCATCCTCACATTGTATGGTCTGAGTGACTCTCAGGTTACAGTCACCATCAGTTATGGGCATACACCACAAACGGCAATCAAGATGAGCAAGTTCGCGAAATCAACTTCACCGTCATTATCTAGAACACCAGCACATGGCGCAATGCGTTGCAAAAGCAATTAAAAAAGGGCTCTGCCGAAGCAGAGCCCTTTCGAGAAATCACTTAGAAGTGATTAGAGAGGCTTAATTGCAGTCACCGCCGTCATTGCCGAATTCGGCACAGTTAAGGAAAATGGCGTTGCCATTCCACTCGTATGTGCCGTCATCGCAATAACCATCGCCAACCCACGATTCTGGGCAACAGTTGCCGTTACAGTCCTCGATTTCACCAGCTGGACATCCGCCGCCGCCACCGCAGTCACAATCACCGCCGTCGCATTGGAATTGGTCACAATTCAAGTAAATTGGTACACCGTTCCATTGGTATGTGCCATCGTCGCAGTAACCGTCTGCAACCCACGATTCTGGGCAACAGTTGCCGTTACAGTCCTCGATTTCACCGGCTGGACATCCGCCGCCGCCACCACATGGGTCGCTAGCACAAGATGAACCATCGCCTTGGTAAGCGCCACCCATTGCATCACATTGGGCTGCTTCCATTTCTTGACATTGACTGTTTATGCAACACGCACCTGTTCCGCCACCGTCACAAGTACAGTCACCACCGTCGCAGTTAAATTCTGCACAGTTAAGATAGATAGCAACGCCTGCTGGACCGCCATAACCGTAGTCCGCAGGAATGTATGCACCATCATCACAGAAGCCATCGGCTATCCAATCGGTGTAAACAGCGTCTTCGAAGCATGTTCCCATACAGTCAGGGGAATATCCTGCCTCGCAACCACCGCCACCGCCACATGGGTCGCCGTTACAAGATGAACCGTCACCGTTATAGGTACCGCCAGCAGCAGCACAATTTACTTCG
>JACNLO010000064.1:0-15900 GCA_014381555.1 Planctomycetota bacterium
TTGCAGATATTTTATCTACACCAAGATCAGGCAAAGAAATCCACTCACGCCATCCGATGACTGAGAGTTGCTTCTTTGCGCGTTTTTTTCGTAGCTTCTTCTTGGAAGTTTTCTCTAAGGGCATTCGGGATATTGTAGCGAAACGGCGTAATAGTCACTTACCAAATGGAATTGCTCCACGGATGTGCGGGAGAATCCTTGCATCGTGTGTTCTCGAAAGCGAATTGTGGCACGAAGGTGCAGAACCGTCCTTAGACGTCGTTCACACCAAAGCAAATTGCCCCGCGGATGTGCAGAAGAAATACTTGCATCGTGTGTTCTCGAAAGCGAATTGTCGCACGAAGGCACCGGAATCCCAAAAGCGAATTACTACGGGGATGTGCAGAAGAAATACTTGCATCGTGTGTTCCCGAAAGCGAATTGTGGCACGGAGGTTCCAAATTCGCGGGAAAAATGGAGCCGGGGAGAGAATCGTTGCCGCACGGACACCACAGGTGTACGTGCGCCACTCGAGTAGGACGGCGCATGAGAAAGCCCCACACACATGTGCCTGCATAAATTGCTGAGGCGCATGTGTGTGGGGCTTATGAATGGAGCCGGGGAGAATCGAACTCCCGTCCCGATACAGTCAACAATACACGTCTACGCAAGTAGTCAGGTGTTCAATCTCGGTACTGTGTCACTACACCTAACAAACTGACACGTACCACTGCAAACTAAGTTTCTCATTCCTCCGCGGCTTGCGAGCACTTTGGAACCAGCCCGAGTTTTGCACACCGCGCTGTATCAGGCGTCGAGAACGGTGTGTCGCAGGTTATGCTGCGAGTGCGTAGTTAGCGTTGCCAACTAAAAATTGTGCATCCTTTTTACGTGGCAAGGATGCTCCACGTTACGCAATGTATTGCCTTCCCTGTCCGGTCGAAACCAGGTCGGCCCCTAAGATTTCAAAGAGCAGAGGAATAGTATACGCGAAACTTTTGTAAAAGCAAAACTTTCAGTGTATTTTTTAAGGGGACAGTCCCTTTGTGACGCAAAACAAGTTCTAGCATCAAAGTGCTATTTACGTTAACGGAGCACTTGCGTCAACCGTTTGGGGACAGTCCCGAAATAAACACTTAACTGCCCCAATTGGCAATCAAGATAAGAAGATCGGCTGTGTTTACAACACCATCTCCGTTTACGTCAGCTGCAGCATCTCCACTGCCCCAAGCAGCGATAAGCGCAAGAAGGTCAGCAAGATCAACATCGCCATCACCATCAACATCGCCTGGGATGCTTGGAGCGGTTGTTGCTTCAGAATAGAAGCAGTCAACGAAAAACTCTTGACCGCCGACTCGAAGGTCTTCGATGTCACCAGTGAAACTTACTTGTCCGCAATCACCTCCGGTTCCACCATAATCAACCGTGACTGTGACACCACCAATTACCGAACCATCTATATCGATGAAATCGTAAAAGTTTGCAAAGTCACCGTTGATTTCTAAATTAATGTTTCCACCATATTCACCGAACTTGAATGAAACGTTTGTCATCCAGTCACCGCTTGTTCGGAAAATTTTTGTCGTGGCGTTGTCGTAATGGAGTTCGTTTCCGATGCTGCACGCTTGTCCAGTGTTTTCAACAGTGACATCTCCACCGTTCCAGTTTGTTCCATCTTCCCAAGTGAAGTAACTTGTCTTGTATGTATAGTCGCCAGTGGTAAAGATATCACCTACTACATACACGTCGCCGATTATTAGGTCTTCATAGGATGGTTCGCACTCATCAAGTTGCAACCAATCCCATAAAAAACAATCGATGAAATGTTCTTGTCCACTGATTGCAAATTCGTTAACGTTACCATCGAATTCAATTGTTCCACAATCATCTCCATAGCCACCAGAGGTTACGTTAACAGTAACGCCGCCTATGACCATGCCATCAAGATGTATATAGTCTGGTACATTTCTAAAATCACCATTGATTGCCATGTTGATGTTCCCACCGTACTCGCCAAAGTAATACGAGAAGTTTTCAATTGGGCTAACCATTGCGAATTTAAAAACCACCGCAGCGTTATTCGTGAATAATTCTTGATTATCGCCGCATGCTTGGTTCCAGTCCTCAACCATGACATAGCCACCGCTTGCTGGAGTGCCGTCCAAGTAAAGATGGGTTGCAACTTCACATGGAACTAAGTTTGTTGTAAAAGTATCGCCAATAAAATATGACATTCCTAGCGGCAGGTCTTCAAAAGATGGTTCACACTCGTCTGGAGTGTGAACGTCAACAGCAAGTTCTTGCCCACCAACAAGCATATTTTGGATGGCTCCTATTATTACGACCTTCCCAGTATCACCACCGAATCCTCCAAAGGGTACACTGATCGAGCACCCGCCAATTGTTAGACCATCTAACTCGATAAAGTTATTTTTATTTACAAAATCGCCATTAACTGCGAAGTTTATGTTTCCACCGTATTCGCCAAACAAAAACTCAACTTCCGTTTGTGTGCCGATTGATCCAGCATAATCGTAGAAGGAATTAATATTGTCGGTATTTAACTCGTACATGGAACCATTTGCCATGAGTGCATCTGAGACAGTTGCTACCCCAGAGTTATGCCAATTACCTTTGCCATCTTGAAAGTCCATCAATTTTACGTTAACTCCATCTGATGTAAAATTTTGTGAGGGAACATAACTGTCCCCCAGTGTCAAATCATCAAATGAGGGGAAACTGGCGAACGCACTGCTCGCATAAAGGGTTGAACTTGCAATAGCAAGTACAGTGTGAAAACGTGTAAATTTCATAAGTTCTCTTCTCCTTGACCAATATGATAGGGTAGTAGGTGGTTAGAAAACACGCAAAAAACCGTAAAAACCTGACTCAACTATCTTTTTTTGCCTGTACAGCGGGTACAACCTCGGAAAGTATGCGAAGAAGTACTTCCGCTTGCGTGCCAAGTGCATCGATGTTCGAAATAATATCTTCGTCATAGCACGCAAGAACGGGGGCAGTTTGCTCTTTATATACCTCAAATCGTTTGCGAATGACCGATTCATCGGCGTCATCTGGGCGACCTTGCTCAGTTGCTCGCTTTTGCATTCTGCTGACCATTTCATCGATATCCTC
The DNA here is from genome assembly GCA_014381555.1 of Planctomycetota bacterium. Lineage (GTDB taxonomy): Bacteria > Planctomycetota > Phycisphaerae > Phycisphaerales > SM1A02. The sequence continues at coordinate 3,115 of JACNLO010000064.1, forward strand.
ACAAACAAGGTGAATAATCATGAACGGGTCAATGTATTCTTGCATCGATTCTGCTTGGGGTTTACTTCTTGGGATTCCATCGAGAAGTAGTATGTCAATATCAGGGTTGTACAGCTCTCTAGAAATTAATTGTTCGACATGTTGTTTCCAGAGGCGAACAGTAAGGAAATCTGGAACAAGTAGCCCCTGTGAAGAATATCTTGTAAATTCCAGCCCAATTTCGGATTCTTTGTCGAGTGAACGAAACATATCACCGGTTGCAAGGTGGAAGAATCCAGGAATGGAACCGAGCATTTTGCCTTGAGTACCCTTGCCAACACCAGGGGGGCCAATCAAAAGAATAGATGGATAAGAAGTTTGCTTCATTTTGATAATCTTTAGAATCTGGAATGATAGTCAAAATTGGGTACGATGTGAGGATGAAGGGTATGACTAGGATTTGGAAATCACCACCGCCAACTGACCCAACGCATAATTTGCGAGACCGTATTTTAGAAGCTCGTGGAATTACAAGTCGAATTCAATTCGATATGTTTCTCAACCCAACGTTGATGGACCTTGATGATCCAAACGAACTTCAGGGAGCAACGGAAGCTGCAACAATTCTTTCCGAATCGCTTAAAAGCAAGAAAAAGGTGTTGATATTTGGTGATTATGATGCTGACGGCATTACCGCTTCTACAGTGCTCTATCACATCATTTCTGCAGCGACAGGGGGAGCTGGCCCACCCGTCTACATTCCCGATCGAATTGATGAAGGATATGGCATTCGGCCAGAGGCAATCGAGAAATTTGCAAAAATGGGAATTGAACTTGTGATTTCAGTTGACTGTGGAATCACTGCGGTTGAAGCAGCTAAGTGTGCTGAAGAACTTGGTATCACTCTCATCATCACAGATCATCACAAACCACGTGATGATGGAACAATTCCAGAATGTGCTGCAATTGTGCATCCTGGATTAACAGGTGAACCAAAAACACCATTCGCTGGTGTTGGAGTTGCATATCAACTCGCCTGGGCATTCGCCAGAGTGTGGTCAGAAAGTCAAAGTGTAAACGAGCGTCTCAAACAAGTACTACTAGATTTGATTCCGATAGTTGCAATTGGAACCATTGCAGACATGGTTCCGCTTGTCAGTGGAAATCGAATATTCGCAAGGTGGGGATTGCAACTGCTGCCAAGCACAACAAATGCTGGATTACGAGCGCTTATGGAACAGCTAGACACTCCTGATAAGAAACTTAGTTCAGCACATATTAGTTTTGGAATTGCTCCGCTCATTAACGCTGTTGGACGACTTTCCCATGCAGCAACAGCTGTTGATTTACTTACGCATCTCGATGGAGACCTTGCTCTTGGTGCTGCAAAAGACCTAGCTACACTTAATCGAAAACGCCAAACAATACAACGTGAAATGGTTGCCAGTGCACTTGAACAAATTGAATCTCAGCAATTAGAGAAGCATTCAATTATTGTTCTTCAAGATGATTCATGGTCTATGGGTGTTGTGGGAGTTGCGGCAGGTAAATGTATTGAAACATATTATCGACCAACAATACTTCTTTCAGGTGATGGAGACAAACTTGTTGGATCAGCTCGTAGTATTTCTGGTTTTTCGATTTTCGACGCGCTCAGCGCTTGTAAGGAGCACATTGAAAAATTTGGCGGTCATGACATGGCTGCAGGACTCACAATTAAAAGAGAATCGTTTAACGATTTTGTTGAAGCGATGAGAAAATATGCAAGGAAACATATTACCGCTGAGCAACTTGTTCCAACCGCAAAGCCAGATGTGTTTGCAGATTTACACGAGATAACGCACACCACCGCGGTAGAAATTGAAAAGATAGGTCCGTTCGGAATTGGAAATCCGACTCCAGTTGTGCAAGTGATGAATGCAAAAGTGCAAGAAGTGCACGCAATGGGGAGCGGAAATGATCACCTTTCTCTTAAATTAGGGAAGGAACGTATTCGTTGTATTTGGTGGGGACATGGAGAGCTTGTCGAAAAAATTGCAAACGGAACGCGAATCAATCTTATTGGAAAAATTAAAACGAATGAATTCCGCGGGCACCGAAGTGCTGAAATTGACATTATCGATTTAGATTTGGCTACTTGATTACCAGGCCGCGAGTTCACCAACAATTGGTTCAACAAGATCCTTAAGCGTGACAATTCCAAGTGGTTTTTCGCCGTCTTGGGACACAATGGCCATTGCTTTTCCACTCTTTCGTAATTGGTGCAGGGCATCCTGAACTTTTGTTTTTGGGGTTACAAACAACGGTTCAATAATAAGTTCTTCAGTTGATCTGTTTGGGTCAAGTAATCCGCTAAGTACAGGCAAGATACCCTCTACTTGTCCAGTTGAATTCACAACAGGAATTCTTGTGTGTGAAGTTTCGCTTAGCGCGGCTGTGCGCCTTACGAGTGGGATTTCCTTACCAACACAAGCAACCCGAGTCCAAGGAACCATCTCGCTATCTACAGTGAGTGCTTGCATAGCAAGGATTCGATCTGCAAGAGTGATTTGCTCATCACTAAGAACCCCATCACCAAGACCTTCTTTAAAAAGCATGCCGAATCGCCTTCGTGGTGTTGGCTCAATGGATGATTCAGATCCGAGGATAGTGCGAGTTAACTTCCCAATCATAGAAACTACAGGCACAATCCCTGTCCACCATAAAACTTTGTCAGACCAAGAAAGTGGAGTGCTACATGCATATGTCCACGAATCGGTGTGTGTTCGGAATAAATCCTTTGGTAGCACTTCGCCAAAGATAAAAATCAACGGAATCAAGACCACGGCATTGACTAGAATCGAAACCCAAGGTGATAGTGTGGTTGAATCAAGAAACATTGCCGCCCCATAACTTGCAAGATAGTTTGCAGCATTGTTACAAACAAGTAATACAGCGAGCATTCGTGTTGGGTTATCAACTAGAGAAAGAACTCGTTTTGCACTAACAAGACCACTTGAAGATCGAACATCGAGTCGAATTCTATTAATCGTATACAGACCTGTCTCGAGCCCAGAATAGAGCGCACTTAAAACAAGTCCTGTGCATGTAATTGCAAGAGCAATGTAATAGTCACTCATGATTTATCCTCACCATTGCAAAGTGAGACAATAACAGACGCGACACGATATTCATCCATTGTGTGTACCTCGATTTCGAGGTTCCCCAGTTCAACCGAATCCCCGACCGATGGAATTCGTCCAAGTTGCGCGGCAATAAGACCCCCCATTGTAGCGGCTGGGCAACGATCAAGAAAAAGATTGGTCGCGGCTGCCCACGCTCTGACACCCGTATTTGCATCGATGAGCCATTTGCCCTCACCAATATTTTTTGGTTGAGCGATATCTTGAAGTGGGTTGTCTCCAATTTCTCCAACAAGTTCTTCGAGCACATCCTCAAGTGTGACAAGACCAGCGGTTCCACCGAACTCATCAACTACGATAGCAAGGCGCGTCGAAGTTTCTCGGAAACGTGATAGTAGTTGATCAAGAGTTGCAACTTGAGGAATGAATTGTGGCCTTGTCATGCACGCTTGCATCATCGGTGGTCCATTCACGCTATGTTGTAAATATCGTTTGGTGTGCAACATTCCCACTATGTCATCAAGGTCATCCCCATAAATTGGTAGTTGTGTCAATCTGCTTTTTGAAATAATTTCCCTTATTTCCTCACTCGAAGAAGAAGATGCCGTAGCAATCATGTGAACGCGTGGAGTCATTGCTTCTCGAACACGGATTCGACTGAGCTCGACCACTTCGAACAGGGCTTGCTGTTCATTTTGGTCAATGATTCCCTCTGTTTTTGAAAGTTTAACAAGAGTTGCAAGTTCTTCTGCATTGAGGGGTTCAGGTGCTGCGGTTGTGGCGAGTCTTGATAGTGGTGTAATGATGAGAAAGTCAACCGTTTTTCTTAGAGGCGAAATGGCACTGTGAATCAAGAGTAGTGGGGGTGCGATTAGTGAAGCGATTCCAATAGGGCGAGCAGTGGCAGTCATTTTTGGAAGAACTTCACCAAAGATGATGATTGAAAACAAGGTTCCGAAAGCAATTCCAATTTCCGCAACTACATTGTTAGTTACATGAAGTATTAAGACAGAGCTAACAATGAAATACAACATATTTGCAGACATATTCCCGATGAGAATTGTGATGAGTACAGTTCTTCGATTTTTCGCTAGAAAAAATGCAGCTTTTGCCGGTGGTGTATTCCGTCGCCTCAACTCGCCTAGTTCTGCTTGCGACAAACGGAAGAGTGCAGTTTCGCTGCAACTAAAAAAAGCACTCAAAATAAGTAGCGGCAATAGTGAAACAAGTAACACGATGTCCACGTTAGACCATTGGGTTGGTTCGATTTGTTCAATCATGTGTTTTTTGCCATTGAGCGAACAACGGACTCAACGCGAGCCATAAATTCAGTGGTACTTTCATCTTGGCTAAAGTGTAACGGTTCTCCAAAGGAAACATGAATAGTTCCACTGTGTGGAAGATATGTCGCTTCTGGAAGTACTTGTAGCCCTCCTTGCACGCACACTGGAACAACTGGCCTGCCGCTTTTTTTTGCTACCAAAGCAAGGCCAGGTTTAAAGCGTGCTATATCGCCAGTTCTACTTCGCGTACCTTCGGGATATATTACAATGGACCACCCACGAGCTAAAAGATTCTGCATAGTTCGTATTGAACTAAGTGGTGATTTAATCCGTTCGATACTAAACGCATGCCAGATTGCAGCAACAAGAAATTGAATCGTGCGTTTCTTTTTTGAAGTTCCATCAGCGTCTGCAAAGTGGTCAAATGCCGCAGCGACTGCAGTTTTATTTCTCAATACTGTTGGGAGCGTCGCAAGAATGACATGCGTATCAACATGGCTCTGATGGTTTGAAGCAAAGATGACGGGTGAATCAACTTTCTCAAGCAAATTAACTCCACTTGTTTTCCACTTCACACGCCGTATCCACTTCACAAATTTCAAACACGTTAGAAGGACAAACCTGCAGATGCGTACCTGTGGGCGTGAAAACTGTTTCAGAATGTCGTCCGCGTTAGGCGGAGCTTTCGGCTTTATCAGTTCTTGGGATGTCATTGGAGTGTGCAAGTACTTTTTCAAACGCATTTGAATATTGATCGAGCAAATCGCTGTTTGCAGAGGGGAAGGCAGGTAACTTTAGAAGAGAGCCGTTACCAAGAGTTGTGTTTGGCAAATCTGTTGGATCGTACAGGTGAATTGGGTTGTCTTCTGTTGCGGGCAATCGGGCAATCTTAGACCATACGTTATGAGTAAACACTGGTTGTTGATGAAGAAGTGGGTAGCGAGGTGCAGCAACATGAGCACCTTCAGCTTGTAATGCTTTGGCAAGGTCGTTAATAGGCAAGCCAGTTATACTTTCATCATACCGAACAAGAAATTCAAAATATACACGGGTTACATCTTTAGGAGCTAGGAAAGTTTCAATTCCTAGCGCCTCAAGTTTGTTTGAGAGGTAGATGCAGTTTTCATTACGCTTGGTGTTTCGTTCATCCATTCTTGCTACTTGAGAGACAGCAAGCGCTGCAGCCATTGGAGCCATGCGGAATTTAAAACCAAAACCTGTTGCAGCAAAATATTTATTATTAGATTCAAGATTGAGAAGTCGTTCATAATGTCCAAGCCGAACTGCTGATTCCCAAACCTCTTGATCGTCACAGAGCAAGATGCCTCCTTCCCCGGACGGGCAAAGTTTATTGCCTTGCATACTAAAGACGCTGACATCACCAAAGGAACCGATTGGCTTGCCCTTATACATTGCACCGTGAGCATGGGAAGCATCTTCCAATATTTTCAGATTGTGCTTCTTCGCGATAGAGGTAAGTTCATCCATTTTTGATGGCATGCCAAATAAATGAACGACAACAATTGCTTTTGTCTTTTCTGTAATTTTTCTTTCAACATCTTCTGGGTCAAGACCTAGGCACTCTGGTTCAAGTTCAGCAAAAACTGGAACTCCGCCACAATGCAAAACCGGCATGACACTCGACCACCACGTCGCAGACGGCACAATGACTTCATCAAATGGTTGTACTCCAATAGCATGAAGCCCAGCCAAAATAGCGGAAGTGCCATTGTTGTGTGTGAGGGCAAATTGTCTTTGTGTTCGTTCTTTGTATTTATTTTCTAACTCCTCAACAATTGGATGCAATGAAAGATTGCCACTACGAAGTACATCAAGAACAGCTTGCTCATCTTGACTGTCAATTAGTGGCCACCTTATCGCTTCAGTTTGGTCAAGTGTGACGGCTTGCTCACCACCAAGAATTGCTGGGAGTTGTGTTGTTGTAGTCATCTGAGTTAGTCTTTGGGGGTTCCTGGGGTTTCGCCCGCAATGGATGCTCTCATGTCGGTATCTGAAATAACATTTTTCATGTTGTAATAATCCATGACACCAAAATTGCCTTTGCGGAATGCCTCTGCCATTGCTTTTGGTACATCGGCTTCTGCAAGAACGACTAAAGCGCGGTTCTTTTGTTCGTCAGCACGGTATTCTGCCTCTTGAGCAATTGCCATCGCGCGTCTTTTTTCCGCTTCTGCTTGGAACCTTGCCTTGTCTGCTTCCGCTTGATGCGCTTGCAACGTTGCGCCAATATTCTCGCCAACATCGACATCCGCAATATCGATGGAAAGAATTTCAAATGCAGTGCCCGCATCAAGTCCTTTTGCTAGTACGGTCTTTGAGATGTTGTCAGGGTTTTCAAGAACTTTTAAGTGAGTAGTCGCAGAACCAATTGTTGAGATAATGCCTTCGCCAACGCGTGCAATAATTGTTTCTTCGGTTGCACCGCCAACGAGCCTCGCAATATTTGTCCGCACAGTGACTCTTGCTCGAGCGCGCAATTGGATGCCGTCTCCAGCCACAGCATCGATGGTGCGTTTCCCGCCGCCATCACTTGGGCAATCGATTACTTTTGGGTCAACACTTGTGCGTACAGCTTCTAAAATGTCTCGTCCTGCGAGGTCAATTGCTGTTGCTGTCTCCCAAAGCAAATCTATTCGAGCTTTGTCGGCAGCAATCATTGCACGAACAACATTAGTGATGCGTCCACCAGCGAGGTAATGAGCTTCAAGTTGGTCCGTCGAGATTTCAATTCCCGCTTTCTTGCCGCTGATACGGTTGATCACAACGGATTTCGCATTTACCTTTCGGAAACGCATCATGATTAGATCAATAAATCCAACTTTTGCACCACTTACCCATGCTTGTAAATAGAGCCCAATGTATTGAAACGCGAACGCGACAATAATGAGCAGAAAAATTCCGCCGATAATAATGCCGCCGAGTAACCAAGGTGAAAATGCTATAAATGAGTTCATGCGAACCTCCTTCTCAAATCAACATTATATCAATCTTAAGTGGGCACAACCCGAACCTTGACCTGGTTATCGTAAACAGCCGTGACTTCAATCAGGCGGTTGGCCTCAATACTACCTGTTTCAGCAAGTGCATCAATTCTCATCCCTTCAATACGGACAACACCCACGGGTCTAAGAATAGTAACGGTTGTGCCCTGTTTCCCAATAAATGACTCTAATTCGGCGCGTCGTTCTTCTTGCCTTTGGGTTGATCGCTGTCGAGCTTCATCCTCATCTTCTTCAACGATCCCGCCAAGAACCATTCGTTTGGCTAATGGTGATGCTACCCAAATACGAAATCCAATCCAAGCGAGCACGGGTCCGAAAACAATGTAGATACCCGTCGCAATTAACCCTGTGTTTGTGTCATGCATGAAAAAAGCAATGAGAGATGCAACGATTGAGAGCCCCCCCATCAAAGCAATGAGACCAGCTGAGGGTACAAACACTTCTACAAAGAAAAGCACGAGCGATATACCAATAAAAACGAACGCCCAAATAATAGGGGAAGAATTTCCTGTTGGAACAGTTTGTGCTAATAGATTAATCATGATGAGATTTCTTCAACTTCAACGGTCATGCCACACATCATGATACGAACTTTTGTGCCCTCTGTTATCCAACTTCCTGAAGTTGTTGCGTCATAGATGATTGAATCGCATTTTATTTTTCCGCTCGGGCGTAAATCGGTAATTGTGATGGCCTCATCTCCAACTTTGAGTGAAAGTGGGGGTGGCGGAGTTTGAACACCTACCTCGTGTTGAAGAACGAGTTGTCGCATTCCGCTTGTATTTTCAATCTGTTTTAAGATAATCCAACTTCCGATGATTGCCAGGAAGCAACCACCAATAACAGTTCCAAGACCTGTGATGAGCTGTGTTTGTCCAACAGAAGATCCAAGATCTCCCGACACAAAACTGCCGACCATTCCAACGAATAAGAATGCAACACCAGTAAACCCAGTAAAGCCGGTGCCTGGAATAACAAGCACTTCAGTTGCGATGAGTGCAAGCCCCGCAAGTACAAGCGCGATATCCCACCACTGCGCTAGTCCAGCTAACCAAGGGGCTCCAACGAGTAGCGCCATTGAGACAGCAGCCCCAACACCAAAGAGTCCGCTTCCGCCAGTTGCGAATTCAACTACGACACAAATTAAAAAGAGTGCAATTAAAACAAGTCGAATTGGCCAACTGATAAGAACTCCAACCATGTTTTCAGACCACGTTGGTTTAAACCTTTGAATTGTTGTTGCACCAAACCATTGTTGTAATTCTTTGTCAGTAGAGACAACACCAGTCACCAATCCATACATTGCTCCTTCAGCAGGTTTCAGTGTCAGGAGCCGATCATTGGGAACAACTTGTTTGACCAGTGTCCAATCCTTAGAGTCTTTTGCTGAAAAGAGTTTTCTACTTGAGGGTAATTGTTGAGAAAAAACCGGATCCCACGTGGGATCGTTTGGTTGTGTAGAATTTTGTAGTTCAGAAATTGTTTCAAAAAACGGTGTTAGTAAAGAGGTTTCTATTTGCGATGTTCCAATGGCGGAGAAATGTTGTGGCGGCGACTCGCCAAAGATAGTTTCATACTCATTCCTATTAACGCAGACAACTTCTCCTGTTGAATTGTTATGAATGAGCCACAATTCAATTCCGACACTGACAAATGCCTCAACAAGATGTTCATCGTAATGGTTTCTTCTTGCCGAATCGATTACCTCTGTAAGCACTGGGGATTCGATTTTCGCTCGTTCCGTTGCTGGGATGGGTTGTCCAGTTGCACTGATTGGAGCGGCATCTCCAAAGGTGCTTCCTTGTGCAACGATAATTTCCCTGCATGCCAGAGCGATAATGGTTCCAGCCGAAAAAGCGTGTGGACGAATCCAAGCGACGGTATTCTTTGGTGCGTTGTTTTTGATTTCGTAACAGATTTCTAATGTCGACATCAAGTCGCCACCTGGCGTATTAAGTTCGATGACAATTGCATCTGCATCTGAGGATTCTTCAATCCGACGCTTGAATGACATCGCAGTTATGGTGTCGACTGCTCCTTCAATCGTAATGACAGCGACATCTGTTGCTTGCCTGTAACTTGGGACAGGAGAAGTTTGCGTGAGAATAAGTGTAGCAATTGGCAGTAACATATGTACATCATAGGGCAGAGGAAGGGATTCCAAATCCTATGGACATTACCCCACAAAAAAACGAACCGTAGCAATTGCTACGGTTCGTTTTATTAATAAAGCTAAACAGTGGATTTAGTCATGCAAAAATTCATCACATCGTCCGCCCTTACCGTCACTGCCATCGATATTACCGATGGTTTCTATTACATGTGTTAAAACAACATCTTGCCCTTGTCCAAGTCCACCAGTCATGTAGTCGACATCGTTTACTTGATCTTCTTCTTCAAAGAAGATATTGTCTGGGCTGGCAACACCACCATCGTTGACATACGTTGTGGCTGATGGGTAGAAGGTTTCAAGAACAACACCATGTCCATCGCCATAGAAGATAGCACCCTTCCAATCACGTTCAATTCCGTGGAACAGGTTTGTTCTGGAATATTCATCAGGTTCGCCATCTGCTGGACCGCGAGTGCCGACAATAGCAAACGATGTTGGTGAGTGTGTGCTTACTCCCCAATTTTGCTTCTTTCGTTTACCAGTGACGGGCATAATGCCGTAACTGTTGTTGCAGGCAGACGTCAAATCATTTTGGAATTCGGGATCCCAGAGTTCCCATTCGTTACCTTGTGGGCTTGGGCTGTAATAATTGTAGTCATACGACTCCAGTGGAAATACAAAGTCGCCTTGCTCTGTTGGGGCGTAGAGTATGTCAGTTGTAAATAGGTTTTGCATCACACACATAGATAAAACTGCTGCGTGGTCATTTTTAGTCAGGTCTTCAGGACCACGACCTTTTATAAGTGGACCAGTACCTCCCTGAGTGGGTAGGCGTGCAGCGAGTCCAGGGATTGGGAATCTGCCATTATGTGATCCTGTCCAGAAAGAAAAACCAGAAAAAACACCTTTAATCTGGGACTGATCTTTTGTGAGCATTGCCTCTGCCTTCGCACGACCAAGTGCTGGCATCAAGATACTCAATAGCAACGCAATAATTGACATTACAACAAGTAATTCAATAAGTGTGAAGCCTTTATGTTTCTTTACGTGTTTCATTTATTGAAACCTCCAATTTGTTGAGATAATTGTTTCATACTTTTCATTCTAAGTTCAACTGTTAAGGGAGCGGTGTGTCATAAACTGGAGTTACAGTTGTTTCTGTTGATTCTACATTTAACACCAAAAAGTTATCGCCAGATGCGTGCCCATCGCTAGTGTCAAAATCTCGGAACTCAGACATGAACGTGTTGTCTTTATAATTTGTCCAGTCAGCTTTTGACGTGTATTCCTTATTGTTGTGCCACATGTCATTTGCATAATGAGCTGAACCATCGCCACCAACATAAATACCTTCCCATAGTTTTGAAGGGCCAAATAGGAGTAGTGTGGGAGATTTTGAAAAGTTATCGTTAGTCATGTCATCACTGGTAATAATTTCAGGGCCACGGCTTGAAAGAACAACGGTATTGCTACTGCCATCTTTCCAGTTATCTAATCTTTTGCCACAAAGAGCGTTGTTTGAATACGAAGTATGGCAGACACCTTCTTGGCCACCTTCGCCATTTGCTGAGGCGCCGACACCAGTAATGTCAGCAGAAAAGAGCGGGTCCCAGTACTGATCATTAGCAACACTGACAGCAGCGAAGTCATAAGCTAGTTCTTCTGGATTTGCTGCTTCGTCACCTTTAGTTGCAACAGTTGGGTTTTTTTCATTTGAACTGATAAGGATTTCAGGTCCGTAGAAATTAGCTCCAATCATGTAGGAGTGTAACCATGCGGAAGTGTTGACCGTGTCATCCGGATCACCAAGACCTTGAACCTCCCCACTCGTGACACCTTGGTACACACCGTTATTTCCAGTATTGATATTTACACTTTCACGATCAATGCGACCTGGGATTGGGTACTGTTTCTTTTTGTCTGATTCGCCATATATTGAAAAAGACGATGATATCCCCTTGAGTTGCCCTTGGTCTCTTCGGACGCGGGCGTTGCCGAGCGCTTTTGCAAGTGCTGGCAATAAGAGTCCCATCAATAACGCGATAATCGCGATAACGACGAGGAGTTCGATGAGGGTAAAGCCTCGAGAATTACGTTTCATGATAAATGTCTCCATTCGTAATGCTTGTATGAGAAGAAATGATGAACTGCTTTGTGCCTTGTACATGTTGTGTGTTTTGCAACTTCCCTGACTCGAAGAAAAGCAGAACAAACACTATGCAAATACCAAAACAAAACAGCCTGACGAATTGTAAGTTGTCTCATAACAACGTGAATTCGTGGCGGTCCTCATCGAGAATTCGAATTGAGAAATTCCGCCGCACATGCCAACTCGCACCAACAAGGTGGGGTGGCGTCGAAATGTCGACCAGTGCGGCGTAATGATTGTGCCCCGTGGGGCAATAAGTGCGGTCAACTGAATCGCGATAATAAAGTTGCCACGCCGGTCATATTTACCCAGAATATCTACATATACATTCTTGATTGAATAGTGGATGCAGTCAAGTCAAAAAAAGGTCGATTTTTAGAAAGAAAGGCACTAGCGTCCGATAATATCAATCGTTGGTATGAACTTGGAAGATCACTTCGACCTCAACGGTGGAGCCAAGAGGAAGGCCAATAGATCCCATTGCAACTCGGGTGTGTCGTCCAGAGTCACCGAAAATATCGACCATCAAATCACTTACGCCATTGGCTACTATTGAGTGTTCTTCAAACCCAGCATCAGAGGCAACAAAAACCCTAAGTTGAAGGACTCGTTTGATGCGTTCAAGGTCTCCATCAAGTATAGCTTTAGCAACCGCAATCGCATTTAACCCACATATTTTTGCTGCCTGAACTGCATTATCTAGACTTTGCTCGCTCGGGACAGTCCCTTTGAAGAGTAACAATCCATCGATAATTGGTATTTGACCACTTGTGCGTAGTTCATCTCCTACAAGAATAGCTGGAACATAATTTGCTACGGGATTAGGAGCAATGGGGAGGCTGAATCCAAGGTCTATAATTTTTTCTTCTATCGAGCTCATCCACCCATCATATCCCCTCCTGACCTCTGAGGTTACCTCAGAGGTTGCCTCAGAGGTAAACACAGAGGTTGCCACAGAGGTGACCTCAGAGGTAAACACAGAGGTTGCCTCAGAGGTAAACACAGAGGTTGCCTCAGAGGTGACCTCAGAGGTAAACACAGAGGTTGCCTCAGAGGTAAACACAGAGGTTGCCTCAGAGGTAAACACAGAGGTTGCCACAGAGGTGACCTCAGAGGT
>JACNLO010000064.1:15911-60016 GCA_014381555.1 Planctomycetota bacterium
TCAGAGGTAAACACAGAGGTTGCCACAGAGGTGACCTCAGAGGTAAACACAGAGGTTGCCTCAGAGGTAAACACAGAGGTTGCCTCAGAGGTAAACACAGAGGTTGCCACAGAGGTGACCTCAGAGGTAAACACAGAGGAAGCCACAGAGGTAAACACAGAGGAAGCCACAGAGGTGACCTCAGAGGTAAACACAGAGGAAGCCACAGAGGTGACCTCAGAGGTAGACGAGGGTATGATTCCGATATGGAACTATATATAGACACGGCAAATATCGATGAAATCCGCGAGGCAGCAGCTCTTGGTGTCCTAGACGGTGTAACTACAAACCCGAGCTTGATTGCAAAAGAGGGCGTTGATTTTCATGATCGAATGGCTGAAATTTGTGATGTTGTCAGTGGGCCAGTAAGCGCTGAAGTTGTAGCACTTGAACATGAAGGCATGGTTGCAGAAGCAAATGAACTCTTAAAAATCGCTAATAATATTGTCATAAAACTGCCTTGCACAGTGGATGGTTTGAAGGCATGCAAAACTCTTTCTGATCGAGGTGTGCGAGTGAATATGACATTATGTTTTCAGCCACTTCAAGCACTGATGGTTGCAAAGGCAGGCGCATTTTTAGTCAGCCCATTCCTTGGTCGAATTGATGACATCGGTGGAGATGGTATGGAACTTATTTCTCAAATCCGAACGATTTATGACAACTTTGGATTTGAAACCAAAATTCTCTCTGCTTCCATACGCCACCCATTGCACCTTGTGCAGTGTGCGCTTGTTGGTTCTGATGTTGTGACTGTTCCATTCAAAGTAATCAGTCAAATGATGAATCATCCACTCACAGATAAGGGGCTTGAAGCCTTTCTTTCGGATTGGAACGCAAGAGAACAACAAAAATGTTGTTCTTGACTTAGTACGATTGCTACGTAATAAGTAGTATGAGTAATACTAGATTAAGAAGAAAACTTATGGCGCCAGCAACAATAATTGTTGGTAGCCAGGATTCCAAAGAATTCTTTAAAGTAATATGTCCCTTTGACTGAGCAACAGGAGCATGTGCTGAGGAAGATTTTGCAACTTCGGCAAGTTTTGCAAAGTCTAATGTAGGTTGTGCAAACTGAGGCGAACCCCCAGCGGCAACAGCATCCAAATCTTCAATAAAATCGGTGGCGTTTTGATACCTCTGAGAAAGATCTTTCGCCATCATCATTTCGATAATTTGTGAAAAACCTGGTGACAATGTCGAGTTGATATGGTCAGGAGGAACAAGCTTCTTTTTCAAATGGCGATGCATAACATCAGATGGGTTTTTGCCAGGGAATGGAACATTGCCAGTCACCATGTGGTAAAGCGTTGCACCTAAACCATACAGGTCAGCAGCAGGTGTAATTTCTTTTTTCCCTCGGATTTGCTCCGGGCTAATGTAATATGGAGTGCCATACGCACGCCCAGCTTCTGCTTCTGCGGCTTCGCGATCATTTAACGCACGTGCCAACCCAAGGTCTGCAAGTTTTACATCACCATTCTTAGCAATCATAATATTTTTAGGCTTGATATCTCGGTGGATGAAGCCACGTTGATGAGCGTGTTGAAGAGCTTTTGCTACTTGTCGAATAATGGGCATTGCCTCTTGTTCGGTCAGTTTCTTTTTTTCAACAATAAGGTCGTGAACAGTTGTCCCATCAACATATTCCATTACAAAGTAATGGTATTCCCCAGACTGACCAACGTCGTACGCCTGCACAATATTAGCGTCATTTAACTTTGCAGCAGCTCGACCTTCTTTGTAAAACCGTAGGAGAAAATCTTCATTCTCAGAAAACGTCTTTGGCAATACTTTAATTGCAACAGGTCTATCAAGACTTTCTTGTTGTGCAAGAAAAACCGTGGCCATTGCACCCGCTCCAAGTTTTCGGATAATTCGATAACCCTGAATCCTTTGTGTCGACTTTCGAGTATCAAAATCCGTTTGAAGACGATCAAGTTGGCGACGTGTTAAAAATTCATGATTCACTAAAATGTCAGCGAGCGTGTGGCCAGTTGCCTGCCCATCAGAATCCTGCAACAGCGCCGAGCACTCGCTCAGTTCTTCTGGAGTAACAAGCCCGTTGTCAACCACAAGTTTTCCAAGAATTGTTTCAAACCCAAATGTTGAAGCGCCTGGGCTACCACTGCGATCACCATTGGAGTTTGAAGAACCTCCACTCCGGGTACTTGGTTTGTTTTCATTATCTATCTGGTTTTTTTGGTCTTCGGCCATCTTCGAATAATGCTCCGAGTAGACTATTGTTCCCAAAAGGGCATCTGTCAAGTCGAACATCCGAGGAATATCTATTTTCAGCAGAATGATTGGCAAGGTACGATGCACATTCACATGTCTTGTAATACCCCAAAACGCATCTTATTTATACGGCCTAGTGCTCTTGGCGATGTGTGCCGTAGCGTTCCTGTTGTTACAAGCCTTAAAAAACGGTGGCCAGAGACATCGATTGATTGGCTTGTGCAAACAGAATTTTTAGATGCGGTTTCAGCCCACCCAGCAATAGAAAACGTCATTCCATTCCAACGGCAGGAAATGAGGCGATGGTATACACCAAAAGGTTTATTGTTGACATTAAGATTTCTTCGAGTCTTAAAATCGAAGAAATACGACCTTGTAATTGATGGACAAGGTTTAGGTCGCAGCGGAATATTTACGTGGGCAACTCACGCAGCAGTACGAATTGGCTTGGCATCAGCCAGAGAGTTTGGATGGCTTGGATATACAAAAAAAGTACAAGTCAATTGCAAACATACGGTGGACCAAATGCTCGCGTTAAGTGAGGCTGCTGGAGCACCATCAATTACTGACATGCAACTTTATACGCATAAGCGGGACGAGTTGTGGTGGGAATCATTCAAAGAAAAAAACAGTGTTACAACATATGCTGTCCTCGCTCCAACCTCTCGTTGGAAAAGTAAGCAGTGGCCCGTTGAGAGATTTGTTTCTCTTGCAGCACATTTTATGGAAAAAGGAATGCAGGTTGTGGTTGTTGGTGCACCTAACGAAGAGGATCAAATTGCGCCGTTACTTGAGCTCGATAAGACTATTAATGTTATGCCAGAAATGACAATTGGACGCTTGATGGCAGTTATCGCCTCCTCGACCATCGTAGTTGCAAACGATTCGGCAGCGCTTCACATTGCTGTTGGTTTTAATAGGCCGTGTGTTGGGTTGTTTGGTCCTACCGACCCAAGTAAGGTTGGACCATATAAATGTGACAAATCTACTGTTGCTGCAAATGTAGATTATGGTGCGGTGAATTACCGTGATTGTGCTGGTAACCAACTAATGCAACAGATAGATATTCAAGAAGTCATTGAACGAATTGAAACTATTTGTAGACAGGACAATGAATGATTCAATGGGAACAACCCCTCTTTTTGGCAAGCACATCTCCTAGGCGGGAGAAACTTCTTAAAGAAAGTGGAATAGAGGTTATTTCTTCTCCTCCACGCTGTGATGATGGCGTTTTTACATGTGGAACAATGTCAGTAGAGCGATGGGTGCAATCGCTATCTGTTTTGAAAGCACAGAATGTGGCACAACGACTCGAAAAAAACAGTGGAACAGTTTTGGCTGCAGACACCGTGTGTGTTATTGATGGGCAAATTCTCGGCCAACCAAAAAGTGAAGAAGAAGCAAGAGATATGTTGCACTCGATGCTGAATCGAACTCACGATGTTCTCACCGGTTGGTGTCTTTCTTCATTAAATCAACTATGCTTGAGTTGTGGTTACGAGAGTTCCGAAATTACAATTGGCTCGATTGATGATGAAGAAATTGAAAAATATCTTCGTACTTCGAATTGGGAGGGCAAGGCTGGAGGATACAATCTTAGTGATCGAGTTGATGCTGGTTGGCCAATTGTTTGTGTAGGCGACCCGACAAATGTTATGGGATTACCAATGAACAGAATTCAACAAGAACTGGCTCGGGATAGAGATTAATGCGAACCCCTCTTCCGAGTTGGTTAGATTTTTTTGCAATACCTGCATCGTGGTTGTATGGAAAAATTGTAGGTATCCGTAATTGTTATTACGATCGAGGGAAAAATGTACACACGGTTGGTCGCCCCGTGATTGCAGTCGGAAACCTTACGGTTGGCGGCACAGGCAAAACCCCGCTTGTAACTTGGATTGTTCGTCGATTAAGAAAACATGGCCACAACCCAGCGATTGTGATGCGTGGTTATGCAGCTGTCGAGCTAGAATGTGCGGATGAAGCGGTGGAATACCGGCAGCGACTCCATGACATTGAAGTAATTGTTGGAGCCGACCGAGTGGAAACGGTAAACGAATATATTGCAAATGGAGGTGAAGCTGATTGTTTTGTGATGGATGATGGTTTTCAGCATAGACGAATTGCTCGAGACTTAGATATTGTTGTGATGGATTATTTGCGTGATCCATTCAAACAACGAATGCTTCCTGCTGGTTGGCTACGAGAACCAGTTATTGGTTTGAAACGTGCAGATGCTGTGGTTGTTAGCCATGCTCAAAGAATAAATCCAGACTTTGCTCAAGTTGTTGAAAATGTTTCTGGTTACCCACCTGTTGCTTGGACTACACATCACTGGTCAGGTCTCGAATTGCATGATGAAACTGGAACTTATATCAAAACTCTCGATTGGTTAACAGGTCGTTCCGTTGCCGTACGCTTGGGAATTGGTTATCCCGGCTCGGTCATTGAAGCGCTTGTTCGGCTCGGGGCAAAAATATCTTCCCAGATGGATGCTGGTGATCACCAACCGTTTTCAAACGAAGAAATTGCTGAATTAACCACAATCTCTCCAAAAGTTGATGCCATTGTTATGACTCTCAAAGATTGGGTAAAAGCAAAAGATGTCATTGATTTGAAATCATTGCAATGTCCAATAATTGTTCCAACCCTTGAATTAGAGGTCGTGGACGGGGCTCAGGCACTAGAAGCCAAACTTCTAAGCGTATTCAAGATACGATGAACATATGAGCGACCTTCTTACAAAAGTATTGCAAATTCAAAGACCCTCAATTCTCGTCATTGGTGACTTGATGCTAGACGAAACTGTCTCAGGTGATGCTGAGCGGTTAAGCCCAGATTCTCCAGTTCCCGTACTTGAAGTTCGATCCGTACAATCTCGACTTGGTGGGGCCGCGAATGTTGCAAGGTGTCTCGTAGCAATGAATGCCAGTGTTGAGTGTTTGGGTGTGGTTGGAAACGATAAGGAGGGGGAGCTGTTAATACAATTACTTGCTTCAGAAGGAATTGATTCATCAAATATATTACGAGTTGAAGATCGCCCAACCACAGTGAAACGAAGTATTGTTGGTCTCGCCCAACATCGCCACCCACAAAAGATGTTTAGGGTTGATCACGAATCTAGGGAGCCGTTGAAAAGCGAGCATGCCGAAGTATTGATAAGCAAACTAAATGAAATAATAAATAAGTTTGACGTTGTTTGCATTGAAGATTATGGAAAAGGAGTAGTAGCTGAAGCAATATGCGTCCGTATTATTGAACACTGCAAAGATGCAGGAGTAGAAGTTATTGTCGACCCTGCTGGCATCGAAGATTATTCAAAATATGCGGGTGCAACAGCAATTACGCCAAACCGAACCGAAGCGGAAAAAGCAACTGGTAGTAGATTAGATGACGCGAACCCTCTTGAAGGTGCAGCAACTCTTGCTACAACGATGTGCGAATCATTACACATGCATGCAGCAGTTGTTACTCTAGATCGTCACGGAGCGGTGTTGAAGGAAAATGGTCAAAAAGCAATACATGTTCCAACTCGTGCACGATCTGTATACGATGTGACGGGTGCTGGCGATATTGTTTTAGCCGCAATAGCTGTTGGTCGTGGTGGGCGTCTTGATTGGAAAGAATGTGTTGAATTAGCAAATGTTGCCGCGGGTCTTGAGGTTGAAAAGTTTGGTGCAACTCCAATTCCAATGTCGCAAATTCATAAAGAGTTGCTCTCAATGCAAGCGGATTGCAATGGAAAAATTCGTTCTTCGGAAGATCTTGCAATTGAAATCGCAGCAGCAAAAGAGATTGGTCAACGAGTTGTTCTTACGAACGGTTGCTTCGATGTAATTCATGCAGGCCATGTTTCTTACTTGCGAGAAGCCGCAAAACTTGGAGACATCTTAATAGTTGGGGTGAATAGCGATGAGCAAGTTGCTTTGCAAAAGGGTGAAGGCCGCCCGATTTATACTGCTGATGAACGTATGGATATTCTTGCAGAATTACAATGCGTGAGTTATATCATTCAGTTTGAAGAGCCAACTGCAAGTGAACTTATTAAGAGTGTTTGTCCAGATTTATATGTTAAGGGTGGAGATTATGTTCCAGAAGAAATTAACGAATACAATTTGTTGAAAGAACTTGGTATCGAAATTCAACTACTGTCGGAACGGCCCGGCAGAAGTAGCACCGATGTTGTTTCTCAATTGAAAGAAACTCGGTGATGATTCCATTAAAAGAATACACTAAGAGGCGATCACAAGTATTAAAAGCATTAAATGGTGCTGTGGGCATAGTTTTTGCTGGGACTAGCGATGGCGAATTAAGTACTACGTGGCGACCTCATGCACATTTTGAATATCTAACTGGCATAACAAATGAGCCAGGTGCGATGTTGTTGTTGGATTCTAAAAATCCTACAAAATCTCGCCAATCGGTTTTATTTCTACAAGCGAGAGATCCCGAACTTGAACAATGGGACGGGTTTAGAAAACCCTTAGGGAGTGTACTTCGCGAATCAACCGGGTTTACAACCATCATGCGTACACGCTCCCTTGCCCTTGTGCTTGAAGATGTGGCCTCAAGAAATACACAATTTGCAACGTTGATGCCTCACGCGAACATAGATCAACCAGTTTCAAAAGATGTTGAATTGTGGAACAAGGTCCTTGCACGTTCTGGGCAAGGTGAACTCATTGATAAATCTGGAGTAATTCCAAACTTGAGAAGCGTGAAGTCTGCTTCTGAGATAAAGACAATCCAAGAAGCAGTAAACATGACAGCGAAGGGGTTTGCAGATGCATTCTTATTTTTAGAAGAGGGTGTAAACGAATATCAAGTTCAAGCAACATTAGAACATGGCTATGCGATGGCAGGCGGTCGTGGAAGTGCGTTTCCTCCAATTGTTGGTGGTGGAATAAATAGCACAGTGTTGCATTACAAAGAAAATTGCAACGACCTTACTGATGGAGACGTAGTGTGCATTGATTCCGGAGCATTTCATGCTGGGTATGGTGCCGATATTTCGCGCACTGTCCCAGTTTCAGGAAAATTTACTAAGCGACAAAAAGAAGTGTATGAAATTGTTCTAAGAGCGCAGGAGAGTGCGATTAAATCAGTGAAGCCTGGTGTTACTTTGGGTGAACTCGATGCGGTGGCTCGAGCAGTTATTGTAAAGGCGGGGTATGGCGATAATTTTATTCATAGTATTGGTCACCATTTGGGGTTAGAAACGCATGATCATTGTGGCCCGATGGCACCGCTTAAATCTGGAGCTGTAATCACGATTGAGCCAGGTATTTACTTGCCCGATGAAGCAATTGGTATTCGCATCGAGGACGATATCGTGGTGACTGCAAAAGGACACAAAAACTTGTCGCAGCATATTCCAAAATCAGTTGTTGCTATTGAAAAGGCAATGCGTAAACAATAGCTATGGATCAGTATGATGAACACAAGGCCAGCGATGCTGCTTGGGCTTTTTTGCGAAGCAACTCAACTGCGACGTTACGGTTCGGAGAAAATAGCCAAGATATTTCATATATTGTTGCTCCTGATGGACGGCTCGTTATTTCTGCAATGGTTGCGATGTTGCAGCCGTGCGATACGATTATGTTTGTTCCCGAGTACGCGGAAGATTGTATGGAGATGCATGTTTCATTAAACCAATTTTTAGAGAATGGAGATGATGGAACTCTTGCAGATCGGTGGCAGGTATATCACGGAGTACCACCAGACACACAGTGGGCGATTGTAGACATAGATGCAGCTCGATATCACGAAATGTTTATTGATGGGGAAACACTTACTAGAGAAAATTTGTTGGCTGAAGATGAAGTCTCATTGTGCAAGAAGTTAAATAAGAATAAAGACACGATTCGTTTGGTGTGTGCCTCGAAAACAAATGTCGAAGTATCAGATCCGTTTGTGGTTGGGGTTGATTCCCTAGGCATAGATATCAGGGCACCGTTTGGAATAGTTCGTATTCAAGCTGAAACACCATTTGTTTCAGCTTCCGATGTCTTAGCATTGTTCAACTTGAAATAATTCTGGCTCTGAGCCAGAATAGGTTAGGTTTGTTGCCAGATTTCTTGTTGTGCTACTGCTTGCAAACGAAACATTTCTTCCCCATGAATGATTGGGCAGCTAGCAGCTTCAGCCATAGCGAGCAGTGGCGTGGTTTTAGGCTTGTATACAGTGTCGAGGACGCTTATAGAGGAATCAAGTGTAAACCACGGGGCAAGTGTGTGTAGAGAGTTTCCGTTTGGATCATTTCCACCCGCCATGCCAACTGGGGTGCAATTTATAACGGTGTCAATGTTTTTTGTTTCTTCACTTGCAACTTTGCAACAAAACTCTATTGCAAGAGACTTAGATTGTTCAGTACGGCGTGTCGCAATGAACACTTCGCAACCGAGGTTTTTTGCGGCGACGATAGCCGCGCGGGCAACTCCGCCACCACCGAGAATTAAAATATTTGATGCTTCTTTGCAAAGCGCCAAGAGTGCAGACACATCTGTATTGTTTGCGTGTATTGAATCATTCTGGATGGTAATCGTATTGGCGGCGCCAACAGTTGTGCTGATTTCGTCGCACGAAGTTGCGAGCTTTATCATCTCTTCCTTGTGGGGAATAGTAACGCTTGCTCCAGAAAAGTCTAATGCTTTATATTTTTGTAATTCACTAAGTGACGCTTTAAGATGTTCCCAACCCCGTGGAATTAGTAATGGAAGATACACAGCGTTTTTATTTGCCGCTTGGAATGCAGCATTATGAAACATAGGGCTTGCAGAATGCGCCACGTTGTCACCTATGACTCCATAAACCTTGGTGTTGGCATCTATCGTGTCGAAACTATATTTCGAGCGCAATTCTTGAACCGTTGGTTGACCCGATGCAGTTGGTTCTAGCCCTTCAACCGCAGCGTATGTTGCGAACCCTCCAAATTTTGGAGCAAGCACCCGACTCATAATTCCATATTCGCCCATACACATCGCAATCATTGGCTGTTGACGTGACTGTAACAAATCAAATGCTTCAAGATTGTCACGGATTGAACGTGCTCGCCACACCATCTTTACAATGTCAACTCTAGGAACGTCTTGCATAGCGGCTGCTCGTTGCAATAAATCTGGGGGCCTACCTTTCATGTCGTGCCATGACAAAATAATTCCTGTAGTTTCTGTTTTTACTGAATCGAGTAAAAGTGGATGCCGAGTGAGCGATTCATGTTCAATATCAATATATTTTGGTGGCGAGTCAGATTGCAGCGCAACTTGATACATCGCAAAGCGTTCTTCTTCTTCGCCTTCAAACATCCCACCCTCATCTACACTTCGACAAGTTAGAACCGTTGGAAGCGGTGATGCTTTGAGAATAGAAGGCAACTGTTCGATGCATTCTTCTGTTTCCATCCCGTCAATGCGAATTTCAAGAAAATCTGCGCCGTCGAGTTTTTCAGGAATTGCTCCGTGAACCGACGCAATAAGTAACGTCATGATGGAATAATCTTTCGAGCAGCTTCACAATAGGTATCGTAAGATGTGCGAACCATTTCCATAGTTGCTCCGCTAAACGACTCGAGGAATGCTGCGGCGATTTCAAAACCAACAACGTTTTCCATGACTACACTTGCCGCTGGTAATGCGCAAACGTCTGATCTTTCATAATCACTACGCACGCTCTCGCCGCTTTGCAAGTCAACACTGTCCATACCCTGCAAGAGAGTTGCTATTGGTTTCATTGTTCCACGAACAACTATTGGCATTCCGTTACTCATGCCACCCTCAATACCACCGGCATGATTTGAGGGACGCGTAAACCCGAAGTGGCTGTCTTGAATTTTATTAGCCTCATAAGTAATAGCATCGTGTACTTGCGAGCCCATTCGGTGCCCGCACTGCGCGCCCAATCCAATCTCAACAGATTTAAATGCTTGGATGCCCATCACGGCACCGGCGAGTTTTGCGTCTAATTTTTCTTGCCACGAACAGCAAGACCCCAATCCTATTGGACAACCAAATACATGTGTTTCGCACAAACCTCCGACCGTATCTTGTTCTTTTTTTGCTGTTCGAATTTGTGAAATAATTTCTTTGCAAGTGGCATCATCAGGGCAATACACATCAGAGTTATCCCGCTCGTCTCGAACCATCTTCCAGTTTTCCATTGTTACTTCTGTAGGAGCGTGTGCATCTAGCATCGCTCTAACGAATCCGAACACCTCAATGTCGAATTCACGAAGTAAACATCTTGCAACAGCACCAGCCGCAGTTCTAGCAGCAGTTTCCCTCGCACTTGCACGCTCAAGAGTGTTACGACAATCGTTTGTTAGCCACTTGACTGCGCCAGCAAGATCAGCATGCCCCGGCCTTGGTCGATGTATCGGAGGGGTAGTTTCTGCATCATCAAGTCGGCTATCATTATTTGCAATTTGAATAACAAGTGGTGCTCCGGTTGTTAATCCGTTTCGAACACCAGCAAGAAACACGACTTCATCGTGTTCAATTTTTTGTCTCCCTCCTCGACCATACCCACCTTGGCGTCTTTTAAGTTCGTTATTGATAAAGGAAGTATCAAGTGAAAGCCCAGCAGGAAGTCCCTCAATCAAAGCGATTCCGCAAGGTCCGTGTGATTCGCCAGCAGTCTTGCAAAGTAGTGTCATACGAGGATTGTACGACTACTTTGATTAAACCGTCGAACATGGTGTGCTATCAATCTTTGAGAACACCAAATTGTCTCCCGAATACCCAACTTCAATCGTATCGCCGGCTTCATAATCGCCTTGAAGGATCCCAAGAGCGATAGCATTTTCAAGCTTATGTTGAATCACTCTCTTTAATGGTCGAGCGCCGAATTGTGGATCGTAACCTTCTTCACAAAGGGCTGCGGTCGCCTCATCACTAACTATTAGCGAGATTCCTCGATCCGCAAGTCTGGTTTTAAGATGTCGAAGTTGAATTTCAACGATGCCACCAAGTTGCTCTTGAGTAAGTTGGTGGAACACGATAGTGTCATCAATACGATTGATTAGTTCTGGTCTCATGCTTCGCTTTAGAATGCCAAGCACACTTTCTTTAATCTCATCTTGAGAAGCACCACTCGTAGACATAGTCAGAAGTTCTGAGGAACCTAGGTTACTTGTCATGACGACAATAGTGTTTTTAAAGTCGACTGTGCGTCCATGCCCATCGGTGAGGTGACCATCATCAAGTACCTGAAGTAAAACGTTCGAAACATCTTCATGTGCCTTTTCCATTTCATCGAACAAAATGACGGAGTACGGTCTTCGTCGCACCGCTTCTGTTAAACGTCCACCTTCTTCATATCCAACATATCCTGGGGGTGCACCAATTAATCGTGCAACAGCATGCTGTTCCATGTATTCACTCATGTCAATCCGAACCATTGCATCCTCGGTATCAAACAAAAATTCAGCAAGGGCTTTACAAAGTTCTGTTTTCCCAACGCCAGTTGGTCCTAGGAATAAAAACGAGCCAATTGGTTTTGATTCCTCGCTTAGACCTGCACGGTTTCGGCGAACAGCTTCAGAAACAGCTGCGAGCGCTTCTTCTTGCCCGACAACTCGTTGTTTAAGAACAGATTCCATGTTCAATAATTTTTCTATTTCCCCTTCGGTCAGCCGTGATGTGGGAATGCCAGTCCATCGCGCAACGACTTCTGCAATTTGTTCAGCATCAACTTCCTCGCGTACCATATTTAATCCACGTTCTCTTCGTTCTTTAAGTTTTTCTTCAGCTTCATTTAATCGCGATTCAAGTTTTGGGATTTCGCCATATTGAATTTTTGCAGCGCCTTCAAGATTCCCTCTCCTCTGCGCTTGAGTTAACTCAGTTTGTTTTGCATCAATTTCTGTTTTTGTTGCGCGAATTTCATCGAGCTCTGCCTTTTCAACATCCCAACGAGCAGTGATTTCAATATTCTGCTCACTAAGTTCAGCAATTTCTGCTTCAACCTTTTTTAGGCGTTCAAGCGAATCAGAATCGGTTTCAATTTTAAGAGCTTCACGTTCAATTTCTAGTTGTAATATTCGCCTTCTCAATTCATCCAATTCAGTTGGTATCGAATCATTTTCTAAACATAAACGGCTTGAGGCTTCGTCAAGTAAATCAATAGCTTTGTCTGGTAAAAAACGATCAGCAATGTAGCGTTGGCTTAATTTTGCTGCAGCAACAATTGCGCCATCTTGAATCCGAACACCGTGGTGTGCTTCGTATCGCGGTTTTAATCCTCGCAAAATAGCAACGGTTTCTTCGACTGTAGGTTGGTCAACTACGATTGGCTGGAAGCGGCGTTCAAATGCGGCATCTTTTTCAATGTGTTTGCGAAATTCATCAAGTGTAGTTGCACCGATACACCGTAAATCTCCGCGTGCTAGTGCTGGTTTAAGCAAGTTCCCTGCACTGATAGCTCCTTCGGCTGCACCTGCGCCAACAATTGTGTGAAGCTCATCAATAAAGAGAATTATTTTTCCTTCACTTGCTGTAACTTCTCGAAGAACTGCCTTAAGCCGTTCTTCAAATTCACCCCGAAACTTTGCACCAGCGAGAAGCTGTCCAACATCTAGGGCAATAATGGTTGACTCTCGCATGCTTGATGGGCAATCATTATTTACGATTCGTTGAGCTAGCCCCTCAGCAATTGCAGTTTTACCAACACCGGGTTCGCCAATAAGAACCGGATTATTTTTTGAACGGCGGCTAAGAACTTGCATGCAACGACGAATTTCTTCATCTCTACCAATGACAGGGTCAAGTTTTCCTGTGCGTGCAAGTTCGTTCAGGTCTATGCCATATTTTGATAATGCTTCAAACTGTGTGTCCCCACCTGCATCGGTCACATTTACGACTCCAGATTCTCTTCGAATTGTATCTATTGTATTTTTTAGAGATGTTTTTGTGACTCCACCTAAATCAAGCACTTCTTTGGCATAACTTTTGTCGTTTGCAAGTGTAAGTAAGAGGTGTTCTACGGTTGTATGGGAATCTCCCATAGTTTGGGCCGTGTTCATCGCATTTTGTAATATGCTCATTACCGCTGGGGAGGTTTGTGGTTGTGTTCCCGAGACTGTGGGCATACGGTTAAGTTGTGCCATAGCGAGTTCGGAAACCCTTGAAGCATCTCCACCGGCTCGATTGATGATGGACTTTGCAATACCACCTTCATCTGCAAGTAAAGAACTGAGCAGATGCAATGGAGCAAGTTCTGCGTGTTGCATTGTGGTTGCAATTGAAAGGGCTTCTGAGAGGGATTGTTGTGCGAGCGTAGTAAATTTATCCATATTCATAGTTCACATCATAGGTACAAGACTGATGCCGAACATCTTTGGTTATTTGTGCTTTAAATGGGGGTCATCGTGCCGAATTGGCAGGGCAACATTACATTGTTCAGAGTAAAATGCCTTTTTACATGAGAAAGCAGAGCATACATATAGTGTTGAGCGTGGTCGTGATTGTATGTCTGCTGGTTATCACCCTGATTTTGAGTTATTCCCTTGGTTTCTTTAGTTCCTCTCTAAAAGGTGAAAAGTCGTTTGATTTCGGAGTAGTACCTATTACTCGCCCGCACACAGTTTTGGAACACACTTTTCTTTTTACGAACGCCAGTGGGCACACGCTTCAGTTGAAGAGTGCAGTGCCATCTTGTGGGTGCACAACAGCCGATTGGCCAACGAAGCCAGTTCCTGATGGGGAAGTGTTGGCTGTTCCAGTTACACTAAAATTACAGCGGAGCCGATACCGCAGTTCAAAGGTGCGGCTTGTGTTTGAAACGGGGGAGGTTGTTGTTCTTCATATTGAAGGCTCTGGCAGATTTATACAGCGAATGAGGTCACTTCCGCCGACCATCAAGGTTGTTGATGGCATGGAAGAGGGTACGATTAGCGTTCTTAGTGTGGAGTGGTTTGAATTATCGAGTCCTCCGCTACCAACGTTTATTTCGCCAGATCATGTGATTGTTGAGACAGATTCTTGGATGCTTGGAACTGCCGGTGATCCTCATAGGATGACTCCAAATGTGTGGACCCTCCGATTACGTTGTGTACTTGAGGGCGACTTAGAAGAGGGAAGCCAGTTGCAGGTTGAAATGGAAGAAAGCAAAGCGCTTCTTATTCCACTTGAACAAGTTGATTCCATAGATAGACCAAAGTCGATATGGAATCGTTTAAATGATTGATACTCATTGCCACCTTACAAACTCACAATTACTTTCTCGTGTTGAAGAAGTTATTGAAGATGCAAAACGAGCTGGAGTGCATACTCTGATAACAGTTGCTACTGATGGTGAGGATGCCCTTGTTGCAAGGCAAGTTGCCCATCACAACGAGCACGTTTATTTTTCTTCTGGCATCCATCCATTGCACGCAGATAGTGATTGGAACTGGAATGCTGTTAACGAAGCATCGATGGATGCAAAATGTGTAGCTTGGGGTGAATTAGGGCTTGATCGACATTATTCAGATCCACAATTTGAGCTACAGCAGCAACTCCTAGAAGAGCATATCGCCCTTATTGAGAGTAAAAAGGACGATAATCGTCCAATTATTGTGCATTGCCGAAAAGCTGTCGATGATTTACTGCCTATTTTTCGAGCAAGTTCACTTGCAGGGAATCGGTTTGTCTTTCACTGCTTCACCGAATCGGAAAAAGATATTCACCCGATTTTAGATATTGGCGCAATGGTGAGTTTTACTGGTGTTGTGACCTACAAGAATGCAATGGAAGTTGCTGCTGCATCACGACTTGTACCTCTTGATAGAATAATGGTCGAGACCGATGCGCCATACCTGTCGCCAGAACCAGTTCGAAAAATGCGCCCGAATGTACCAAAAAACGTGGTCCACACCGCTACGTTTTTGGCCAAGTTGAAAGGCATTGACTCCAAAGATTTTGAGCACCAACTAGATTCAAACGCTCAACGTTTCTTCAACATACCACCGCTCTAAACAAGACAAAAAGGTCGTTTTGTGTGTGATATGTTTGTGAATTGAGATGCAATCTCACTTGCTGATAGAGCCATCCACACTATGATATCCCGCTTCATTGTTTTTTCTAGTCCCTGGACAGTTTGGGTCTAGATTTTTGCATCGCATGTAAGCCCTTTTTGAACGGAAATGGACCACTTAACTAAAAGGTCTGAAACTCATTTATGACTCAACAACGATTTACATTTCCACGTTGGACGAATCTTGCACTCCCTGCAATTATTATCGTTGGTGTAACTACACCGTTGTACATTGCGGTTGTTGTTGCGTATGGTTTCAGTCCGCAAGCAACAGACGTTGGTTACATGCCAGAACAACCAATACCCTTTAGCCACCAACTTCATGCAGGTGAACTTGGTTTAGATTGTAGGTATTGTCACAATACGGTTGAAGAAACCGCGCACGCTGCAATCCCACCAACAGAAACATGTATGAATTGCCACGCACAAATTCATCCTCAAAGTGAAAACCTACAACCGCTCTACGAAAGTTACACAACGGGAAATCCAATCGAGTGGGTCCGAGTGCACGATCTTGCTCAATACTCTTACTTCGATCACAGTGCACACGTAACTCGTGGTGTGAGTTGTGTTGAATGCCACGGCCGTGTTGACACGATGGAAGTGGTCTACCAAAAAGAAACACTTAGTATGGGTTGGTGTCTTCAGTGTCACCGAAACCCTGATCCACATGTTCGAAATCCAAATCTTGTGACCCAACTTGATTGGGGACTTGATATGTCTGCGGCGGAACGTATTGCTGATAGTGCGTCATGGCGAAAGCTAAATAATTTGAACCCATCACAGGATTGCTCCACATGTCATCGTTAAATGAACCACATAAAAATGGTAAAACTTGGTGGCGATCACTTGACGAAGTTGTTGCTGGCGAAGATTTTCAAACAAAAATGAAGGGCGAATTTCCAGATGGCGCAAGCGAACTGCTTGCCACAGGAGATGACCGTCGACATTTCTTAAAAATTATGGGTGCATCTATGGCACTCGCTGGGCTTGGCGTTTCTGGTTGTCGCAGGTGGCCAAAGGAGCACATCGTTCCGTATGCCCACCGTCCAGAAGGAACAATGCCAGGTATTCCAGAACACTATGCAAGTTGTTTTGATTTTGGCGGAGTTTCCCAAGGCGTACTAGTGACGAGCAATGATGGCCGTCCCACGAAAATTGAGGGCAACCCACTCCACCCAGATAGCAAGGGAGCAACAGATGCATTTACCCAAGCTTCTGTTTTAGATTTATACGAACCAGACAGGAGTCGCAAACCAACCTACGAAGGCAAAGATTCTTCAATCCCAGCTTTCAAAGAATGGATTGGCTCGTACCTTCCAAAAGAAGGTAAGGGAATTGCGGTTGTAACAGAACCCTCTAGTTCACCAACGTTTGACAGAATGCGACGGGCGTTTATGAAGAAAAACCCGCAAGCGATGTGGGTTGAATACGCTCCGCTAGCAAACACAAATCAGCGAAGTGGCTTGAACAGTGCCTTTGGCGGTAACTGGATTCCGGTGCACGATATTGCAAACGCTTCGGTCATTGTTTCACTAGACGCCGACTTCCTTGGCGCTGGACCAATGCAAGTTCCAAATACAAGGGGATGGGCACAAGGTCGAGCAGTAAAACATGGAAAGATGAATCGGGTCTGGATTGCAGAGCCGTCGCTTTCAGTTACCGGGGCAAAATCAGATGAACGAAACGCAATGAATCCTGCTGCTGTTTCATCGGTTGCGACGTACATAGCAAAAGTCATTGCTCAAGTTGACATGTCTATCGACGGTGCTCCAACCTTAACCCAAGAACAATTTGATTGGGCTGACAGTTTGGTAACGGACTTACAACATGCAGGCAAACATGGATTAGTTCTTGCTGGCGCAAGTCAGCCCGCTTCAGTGCATTACCTTGCAGCACTCATAAACGAAAAACTGGGTGCCCTTGGAACAACAGTTTCATATCGTTCGGGCAGTTTTGGTGATAATGCATCAATTCAAGAGCTTGCTGCTGCAATGCAAAACAAATCAATTGAGGGTGTCATCGTTCTTGGCGGCAACCCAGCATTTGATGCACCAGCGGACTTGAACATGGCAAGTGCAATCAAAGCGTTGCCGTTCTCAATTCATCTCTCACATACAGAAGATGAAACATCAAAAGTGTGCAAATGGCACGTCAACTCAGCTCACTGGCTTGAATCATGGGGTGATGGGTTGGCATCAGATGGAACCGTTTGCATTGGACAACCACTCATTCAACCACTCTTTGATGGGCTAAGTGCAATAGAATTTCTTGCAATCCTTGCAGGTGAAGAGAACACGGATGGGCATTCCCTAGTAAGGCAAACCACTTTTGGCAAGTCGACAGACAACTGGGATCCTAGATGGCGAACAGCTGTACACGACGGTGTTGTTGCAAACACAGCGATGCTTGAAAAACCACCAGTAAATCGAAAAACACCAAACGGTGGCACTGTCGTTGGCGGTGTTGGCTATACGGTTTGCTTTGTTCCGTCGAACTCTACTTGGGATGGGCGACACGCAAACAATGGATGGATGCAAGAATTACCAGACACGATTACCAAACTTACATGGGATAATGCAGCACTGATATCGCCAAAGACCGCAGATGGCTTAGGCGTCAAACAAGGTGATATGCTCAAAGTTACCGCTGGTAATAAGAGTGTGACAATCGCTGCACTGCCAGTTCCCGGAACAGCAGATGATGTGGTCATTCTTCCACTTGGGTATGGACGGAAATTTGCTGGACGAGTTTGTTCTGGAGCAGGTGTAGATGTGTACCCACTTCGAACAAGCGATAACTCTTGGGCAACTTCAGCAAAAGTAGTTGCGAGTGACGGAACATATGATCTCGCGACCACACAAATGCACTTTGGTGTAAATACAACTCCCGGAAAAGGTGCACAAGAAAGACTGCCTCTTCTATTCCGAGAGGGCACCCTTGATCAATACAATGAAGACCCTGCATTTGCGAGCCATGTTGGGCACACACCACACTCTCTCTCCATTTTTGAAGAGCAACAGTTTGAAGGTGCTCAGTACAAATGGGGAATGTCTATCGACTTGTCAACTTGTACTGGGTGCAACGCATGCGTTGCTGCTTGTCATGCTGAAAACAATATTCCAATTGTTGGCAAAGACCAAGTTTTGATGGGTCGTGAAATGCATTGGTTGCGAATT
The DNA here is from genome assembly GCA_014381555.1 of Planctomycetota bacterium. Lineage (GTDB taxonomy): Bacteria > Planctomycetota > Phycisphaerae > Phycisphaerales > SM1A02. The sequence continues at coordinate 34,376 of JACNLO010000064.1, forward strand.
GATCGTTACTTCGCGTTTGGGAATAATGGGCATGGTGGGTATGACGAAAACAACTTAGAAAGCGTGATGATTCAACCGCTGACTTGTCACCATTGTGAAAATGCACCGTGTGAAGAGGTTTGCCCAGTTGCAGCAACGGTTCATGACAAAGATGGCTTAAACGCGATGGTGTACAACCGTTGCGTTGGCACCAGATATTGTTCGAACAACTGTCCATTTAAGGTAAGACGCTTTAATTACTTTGATTACTTCAGGAGAGACCCATTGCGTTCAACTGGGCTGTTACAAGTGCAACCCGATTATTATGTAAAGGCACAATCTGGTGGTAAAACGTTGCGAGCAATGCAATTTAATCCTAATGTAACAGTACGTATGCGTGGTGTTATGGAAAAATGTACGTATTGCACACAACGAATTCAACGAGTGAAAATCGCAACCAAGAACGCTTGGGTGAAAAAGACAGATGCACAAAAAGCTGCAGACCCAAGAGTTTCTATTCCTGATGGTTCAGTTGTTACGGCGTGCGAACAAGCATGCCCAGCAGACGCTATTGTTTTTGGCGACTTGATGGATGAGAAGAGCCGTGTGTCAAAACTTCAAAATGAGAAACGATCCTACGAAATGCTCGAAGAACTGAACATTAAGGCCCGCACGAAATATCTTGCGAGAGTGACGAATCCTGTTGATGGTGCCGTCAGTACGGAAGGGGGTCATCACTAATGACTACTGTTCCTGTTAATGAACTTGGTGACACAAATGTCAACACTGACGAAGATCCACGCCAACGGGCGCAACTCGTCTTAAATCATGAAGATTTTGGATCAGTTACGGATGACATTTTAAAAGCTAACGAGAGCTCAAGAGCACCAAAGTCGTGGTACTTCGCACTAGCAGTTTCATTTTGTATGATGTCTTTGCTTGGAGTGATGATTGGCTACCTAATCTTCACTGGAGTTGGTGTTTGGGGTAACAACAACCCTGTTGCTTGGGGCTACCCAATCGTGAACTTTGTTTTTTGGGTAGGCATCGGTCACGCTGGTACGTTGATTTCTGCGATTCTCTTCCTCTTTAGACAAAAATGGCGAACGGCGATTAACCGTTTCGCTGAAGCAATGACAATTTTTGCTGTTATCTGTGCTGGAACGTTCCCAGGCATCCACATTGGACGTATTTGGCTTGCGTACTGGCTCTTCCCGATTCCAAACCAGATGGACATGTGGCCGCAATTTAGAAGCCCACTCCTTTGGGACGTTTTTGCGGTTGGCACTTATTTCACAGTCTCATTGTTGTTCTGGTATTTGGGCATGATTCCTGATCTTGCAACCATGCGAGACAGAGCGACTTCAAAAGCAAAGCAAATTGCGTACGGCATTTTCTCACTTGGTTGGCGTGGAAGTATGCGTCACTGGCACCGATACGAACGAGCGTATCTTTTACTTGCAGCACTCGCAACACCACTTGTGCTTTCCGTGCACAGTGTTGTTTCGTTTGACTTTGCTGTTGCCCAACTTCCCGGTTGGCACACGACGATTTTCCCACCGTACTTTGTGGCAGGAGCAATTTTCTCTGGGTTTGCGATGGTGATGACTCTAGCAATTCCTGCCCGTCAACTGTGGGGTTTGAAAAACTTTATTACAAAGCGACATCTCGAGAACATGTGCAAGATTATCTTGCTAACTGGATCGATGGTTGGCTACGCTTACTCGATGGAGTTCTTCATTGCTTGGTACAGCGGAGAAATCTACGAGTCGTTTACCTTTATTAACCGTGCGTTTGGTCCTTACAGTTGGGCTTACTGGATTATGGTGAGTTGCAACGTTATTACACCTCAAATTTTCTGGTTCAAGAAAGCACGAAATAGCATTGCAATAATGTTTACCGCTTCACTTCTTGTAAACGTAGGTATGTGGTTTGAACGATTTGTGATTGTTGTTACATCCCTTGCCAACGACTTCTTACCAAGTAGTTGGGGCATTTATGAACCAACTTGGGTTGATGTCTTGACCTTCTTTGGTTCGTTTGGTTTATTCATGACGTTTTTCCTTCTCTTTATTCGTTATTTGCCAATCCTTGCGATTGCTGAAGTTAAGGCAGTAATGCCACTTGCTGACCCGCACGGTCACGGTCATAGTTACTACGAAATGGAAGGCGAGACTGCTGAATCGGCAAAAGCATTGGAGGAAGACGAATGAGCGACTCGACTTCACAGACGGTTTCACGCGATAACCTCTTTGGTTTAGCAGCAGAGTTTAAAGACACTCCGGGCATTTACCATGCTGCAGAAAAAACACGCAAAGCTGGGTATCGCTGGTTTGATTGCAATGTTCCGTTCCCCGTGCACGGTTTAGACAGAGTAATGGGTGTGAAGATGACTATTCTTCCAATCCTAGTTTTCTTCGGTGGTCTTACAGGTTTAATTGCAGCATGTATTTTGCAAATTTTTACCAACTCTTTGGAAATAGATTTTTGGGCACTCGTCCCCGTCGTCGGATATCAGTTTGATGTCTCGGGCAAACCACTTCTCGGACCAGCAGCTTTTGTTCCAGTCGCATTTGAAATGACAGTTTTATTTTCAGCACTGACAGCTGTCTTTGGCACTTTTTTCTTGAATAAGTTGCCAATGTTTTGCCACCCAGTTTTAAAACACCCAGAACTTTCCCGAGCAACTGACGACCGATTTTATCTCGTTATTGAAGCCAAGGATCCAAAATTTAGTAGCGATGAAGTCGAGGCATTTTTGCAAACCCTTGAACCAGAATCCGTGATTGCGTTGGAAAAATAATGACGAACTTAATCAAACAAATTATTGATGATTTAATGAAGCCAGTGTTCGAAGACTTACGAGCAACTCCTCTTTGGATAAAGTGGGTTGTGATTGTGATTACTTGTGCAGCAACAATTCCGCTAGCCCTTATTTTTAGATCACGAACTTCATATAGCGACAAGCCCAAAATTCACTTTATCCAGAATATGGATAATCAACCTAAGTTTGTCTCACAAGAACCAAACGCACTGTTTCTTGATGGTCGCGCAATGAGGCCAAAAATTAAAGGCACAATTGCTCAGGATGGCATGGCTGGAAACACACATAAATTTATGGGTATTATCGATGGGGCTTGGGCGGATACATATCCACCAAGCTTGACTGTAGACCGCGATTTTATTCGCCGTGGTCAAGAGCGATTCAATATTTACTGTGCCCCATGTCACGGAATAGGTGGTTTTGGAGATGGCATCATTCATAAACGTGCAACACAGCTAGTTGAAACCGGAGTGAACGGTACCTCATGGGTTGCTCCAAAAAATTTACATGAAGAGGTTGTTCGCGAGCAACCAGTTGGTCAATTATTTAATTCGATTACAAATGGAATTCGAACAATGGCCGCGTATGGTTCTCAAATACCAGTGGATGATCGATGGGCAATTATTTCGTATATGGAAGCATTGCAAGTTTCCCAAAACGCTAACCCAGATTCTGTTGAAGGCGCTAATGCACTTCCGCATAAAGATTCTTCAAATGAAGGGAGCGGCGAGTGAAAGTTGCAGAAGTAAAAAATGATCATATTCGTCTCAGTGGCGTTGCTGCAAAAATGGGACCGATTCTCGCAATCGTTGGTGTTGCGTTCCTTGGTTTAAGCGCAGCACTCGGTAGCGGTGAGGGCTGGACGACATTTTGGAAGTCATATTTAGTAGGATGGATGGTTGGCCTTGGTTTGTGCTTAGGTGCTTTATTCTTTGTTCTCTTGCAGCACCTTACCCGCTCTGGATGGAGTATTACTGTTCGACGGTTGGCAGAAGGTATTGCAAAGAACCTTACATGGATGTGGATGCTTTTTGTTCCAATTCTAATTTTAGTATTGAAGGGTGATGGTGCAGTTTTGTATCAATGGGGAGATACAAACTTGATGGAACATGACCACATGCTCCACGCGAAAGCAGGCTATTTATCGCCAACATTCTGGTCTATTCGAGCAATTTTCTATCTAGTTGTTTGGGCAACTATTGGAAAACTGTACTTCAAGTGGTCAACAGCACAAGATCAAGATGGCGATGTGAAGTGGACACATAAAATGCAAAAGTGGGCGCCGATTTGCATGATTCTTTTCGCGCTTACACAAAGTTACGCCGCAATTGACTGGATGATGACTTTGCAGCCAAAGTGGTTTAGTACTATGTTTGCTGTCTACTTTTGGGCATCGTGCATGTGCGGTTTCTTTGCTCTCATGATTTTGCTTGCACGTTTTATGCAATCGACAGGTCACCTTCAAAAATCAATTAGCGTTGAACATTACCACGATTTGGGCAAATGGCTATTTGGTATTGGTGTTGTATTTTGGGCATACATTGCGTTTAGTCAATATATGTTGATTTGGTATGCAAACCTTCCGGTTGAAACGAATTGGTATATGGCGAGGCAACTAGGGGGCTGGGGAGCAATTTCTCTTTTGCTTCTCTTTGGCCACTTTGTTCTTCCGTTTGTCTTGTTGATTACTCGTTGGACAAAACGATGGCGCTCACCGCTGCCGATTATTTCCGCTTGGCTCCTGCTAATGTTTTGTGTTGATATCTATTGGCTAGTTATGCCTGTTGTTCCAGAAGAGGCAATTGTGAATGCTGGATCGTACAACGAACTTGCAAATAATATTACGGCATCTGAAATTGGTTACGGTTTTAGCGTTCTCAACTTTACATGTTTGATAGGTATGGTTGCTCTCGTTTTAGGTGGCACACTGCTCAACTTACGCAAGTGCAACTTGGTTGCAACTGCAGACCCACGACTCGATGAGGCATTGCACTTCGAAAACGCATAAGAGGAAACTATGAGTCATTCACAAACAGATACGCATATTGAAAACGATCACGAAGACCCAGACGGATGGGCAACTTGGGCGATTGGCATTGGCGGTTCTTTTCTTATGATTGCAACAGTTGCAATTGCTTGCGGTATTTATTACTCAGCAGCAACAACAGAGGCATTCGATAAGAATGTCAATATTCGATATGAACAACGCGACATGGTGCGCGATGCGCAGCATGCAGTACTTCTAGAAGCTGCTCACTGGGTATCTCATCAAGATGAGTCTGGAAACAGCGTCCGTAGACTTGTTATTCCAGTCGATCAAGCAATGGATATTGTTGCAGGGAACAGAAAGTAACGATGAGCGTCTCTGTACCATCTTGGCAATGCGTTTTTGCAACACTTATGAGTGGCGCATTTGCTATGCCAGTAGTTGCAGGTCCAACGTTTGCCGATGAAAAAGTTCCAGAACTTGAGGGTGTTGGAATAACTGAACATCTTGATGAAACGATTCCGCTCGACCTTTCGTTTGTAGATTCAAACGGTGCAGATGTTTTGTTGAGAGATTATTTTGATGGTGAAAAGCCAATCATTGTTACGTTGAATTATTACAAGTGTCCGATGCTTTGCAGTTTGACTCTAAACGGATTGACCGCTGGGCTAGAAGAAATGGATTGGTCACTTGGTAATGAGTTTGAAGTTGTTACCGTAAGTATCAACCCAGACGAAAAAGCACCACTTGCCTTAAAAAACAAAAACGGCTACCTTGAACATTACGACCGAGAAGGTTCAGAGAAGGGCTGGCATTTTTTGACTGGCGAGCAAGAAAACATCACAAAGCTTGCTGATGCACTTGGTTTTGGGTATGTCTTTGATAAAAAGACTGGCGAGTTTCATCACACTGCTTCCATAATGTTTATAACTCCCGATGGACGTATTTCTAAATACATGAATGATGTGCAATTTGCAGGTCAAGACCTGAAGTTCGCCCTCATTGAAGCATCCGAAGGAAAAATCGGAAGCACCCTTGAGAAATTACTCCTTTTTAACTGTTTTCAATATGATCCTGAACGGAACAGTTATACACCAAGTGCTTGGAAGCTTATGAGAACCGCTGCGGTTTTAATGTTACTTGTGCTTGCGGGCGGTCTTGCTGTCCTTGGTTGGGCAGGTCCAAAACGTAGTAGTTCAGAGAACAAGAATCCTCAGGATATGGATGGACAAACCCCATGATGGCGAATTTATCATCAATGCTACTGTCGACAGTGTCGACAGGCAAGCCAGAAAACTTTTGGTTGTCTGAACAGGCATCAACAGTTGCTCAAAGTGTTGACCTAACGTTTTTTGTGATTACGTGGATTTGTTACTTCTTCTTTGCACTTATTGTTGCCCTGCTTGTAATTTTTGCAGTGAAGTACCGACGTACTTCTCCTGATATATCTGTAAGTGGCCCAACCCATAACACCGCGCTTGAATTAACTTGGACAATCATTCCACTGATTCTTGTGGTCGTCATTTTTATGGTTGGCATGCGTGGGTATCTCAACCTGCGTGTAGCACCTGAAGGGTGTTACGAAGTTTCGGTTACTGGTCAAAAATGGACTTGGACATTTGATCATCCTGAATACGGTGCGACGCAAGTTGGCGAATTGACAGTTCCTGTTGGCAAGCCCGTTCGTTTGCTCATGACCTCCAATGATGTAATTCACAGCGTTTGGATTCCCGACTTCAGAGTGAAAATGGATGTCATTCCTGGCCGGTACACTTCGCTTTGGTTTGAAGCAACAAAAGTTGGAGATTACCTTCTTAATTGCACAGAATATTGTGGTAAGGACCACTCAAAAATGCAGGCGTGGGTACATGTTGTTCCCGCAGACGAGTTTGATGGTGACATGAAAAAACTTGCCAGTGAATACGTAGATATGAGCGCTGCTGAACTTCCAGCATACGCGATTAATCGTTTGTACAACCGTTGCCAGTCATGTCACTCTCTTGATGGTAGTGATAGCACAGGACCGACCTTTAAGGGTTTGTGGGATCGTGTGCAGCCAGGCAGTGTTGAATTTACATCAGGCGAAAAACTTTCTTCTCTTCTTGGTGAAGCAACTGTGTACGAACAGCCAGAAAACTATATTCGTGCATCTTTACTAGACCCACAAAAGCATATTGTGAAGGGATATCTTGGTTCGATGCCTTCGTTCCAAGGTCAACTCAAAGATAAACAAATTACTGCCATCATCGAGATGTTCAAACATCTCAGAGACGTGACTGATGCAGAGGGCAACATTACTGTCAACAAAGATGGAACACCAAGGCAATAACAATGACTACACTCAACTTGAACAATAGTTCAGACAACTACCTAAATCACACCAAGGGCATCTTCTCGTGGCTATTCACTCTTGACCACAAACGAATCGGGATTATGTATCTCGTGTGTGTTCTCGTTGCATTCTTTTTGGGTGGTGTGTTTGCGATGTTACTTCGTTTCCAATTGCTGACACCTGAGGGCACATTGCTGACACAAGACCAGTACAACCAAGCATTTACAGTGCATGGTGCAATTATGGTTTTCTTGGTTATTATTCCCGCCATTCCTGCCGCGCTGGGTAACTTTGTATTGCCGATTATGCTTGGAGCAAAAGATGTTGCATTCCCTCGCCTCAACTTGTTTAGTTGGTGGTTGTGGGTCTTTGGATTGGTTTTCTTTTTGATTGCGCTTGGCAGTGGTGGGATTGATACGGGCTGGACCTTCTACACGCCGTACAGTATTGATAAAGCATCATCAATGGGCGGAGTGATTCCTGCGTTAATCGGCGCATTTATTCTTGGGTTTAGTTCGATTTTCACAGGGATGAACTTTATCGTTACGATTCATCGTTTGCGTCCAAAGGGAATGACTTGGTTTAAGATGCCTCTCTTCCTGTGGGGCACGTACGCCACAGCAGTTATCCAAGTACTCGCAACACCTGTTGTTGGTATCACGTTACTACTCTTGATTGTTGAACGAGCAGTTGGTATCGGAATTTTCGACCCTGCTATGGGTGGCGACCCTGTTTTGTACCAACACTTCTTCTGGTTCTATTCACATCCAGCTGTGTACATCATGATTTTGCCAGCTATGGGTATTGTTAGTGAATTGATTTCGGTGCACTCGCATCGTCATATATTTGGGTACAAATTTATTGCGTACAGTTCCATTGCGATTGCCATTTTTGGATTCCTCGTTTGGGGACACCACATGTTCACAGCTGGACAATCACAATTAATGAACATCATCTTCTCACTCATCACGTTTAGTGTTTCAATTCCATCTGCGGTGAAGGTGTTTAACTGGCTTGCGACTATGTACAAGGGCTCGATTAGTTGGAATGCTTCGATGCTCTATGGCATGTCATTCATATTTATTTTCGGTATCGGCGGTTTAACTGGTTTGTACTGTGCAACTCTTGCCACCGATGTACACTTGCACGAATCTTATTTCATCGTAGCGCACTTCCATTACACCATGATGGGTTCTGCTCTAATTGGCTTCATTGGCGGCATCCATCACTGGTGGCCAAAAATGATTGGCAAAATGTATAGTGTGTTTTGGAGTCGTGTTGGTTGGGCGATGGTCTTTGTGGGATTCAATATGTGCTTCTTTTCCCAGTTTATGATGGGTTCCAAGGGTATGCCACGGCGATATGCTCAGTATGCAGAAATGCCACAATTTCAAATTTATCACATTTGGTCGACGGTTGGTTCGGTCATCATGGCGCTCGGATTTGTATTGACGTTGCTCTACTTGCTTCACTCAATCTTTTATGGCAAGAAAGCACCTGCGAATCCATGGGGTGGTCGCAGTTTGGAATGGCAATGTTCATCACCACCACCATGGGATAACTTTGCAGAGCAGCCCGAAGTTGGTGACTGTTATGACTACAGCGTTTTGGAATGGAACGAAGAAGAGCAGGGCTACGATTGGAAAAAGGATGCAGTGCATCCTGGTGAATAACGAGAGTACTTATGTCAAATACTGATTCAACAACACATGACAATCAAGTTGGGCACATAGTCCCAATCAAGTTTTTAGTTCTAATTTGCTGCATCTTGCTCTTTCTCACAGCGGTAACGGTGTGGGTTTCTCGGTACGACTTTACTGAAATCAATATTGCTGAATTAGGCATCATTATGGCGTTGTTTGTTGCGACTGTGAAAGCAACATTCGTTGGGCTTTACTTTATGCACCTTCGTTGGGATCGACCATTTCTTGGCTTTGTTTTTGTCGGTTCAATCTTATTCGTTGTGCTATTTATAGGATTAGCGCTGACTGACACAATGGAATACCAACCCGAAATTATCAAGGGTGATACTCCAAAAGTTACTGAGGCAATGGACAAACTGAATCACTAATCTCTGAGTATTAGCCACAACCAAAAACGACTCGCGGGATAGTTTTTCTTAGGCACCCAAAAAAATGATTCGTCAACGGGAGATAATTGTTGTATCCGGGTGATTTGCGTACCACGCAAACCAAAGGCATCGTTCGGATGAGATGGTGTTTCCAGACCCATCACTGACAGTTGCCCAAAGTGGACCATCTCCAACAGTAATTGTGCAAGGTTCAGCGTTTACTGTAATTTGTATTTCACCGTTCTCGTCAGCTAGAGAGTGAAGTTCAGCAATGTTATACACGTCGTACCCCTCGGTTGTAGCAATGGCAAGCACCAGAGTCTTTGGATTAACACCATCTTCTGGCATAGGAGAAACTGGAAAGTAAATCGTGTCGTTCAGGAAGTACGTTCTTGGATCACCTTTTCGATACCGTTTTTTATATGTTTCATCTGGAGCAATAGTTGTAGTATCTGGGTGCTGCGAAACCCAATCCTTCCAAACAGTTACTTTGTGGGTGATTGGGTTGAGTTGTACCTCGTTTCCCGAAATCGATGTGCCCTGTAATGGTGAAAAGAGTTGTTCACCTTCATCAGTTTTTGTATCAGCGTAGAGAAGCATACTTCCATTTCCAGAAATGCCGCTTACACCAAAGTTCACAGGAGTGGTTTGTATTGTTCGCTCAAACACTGCAACATGGCCACTTGGCCAGTTCCAATACACAACAATTGGAACTCCGCCTAGAGTATCGTTGACAACTTCATGCACGTTTAGAACATGCAATGGGTAACATCTGACTTCACCACCAAGTTCGATTCCAACAACAAGGTCGTTGCTCACGAGATATTGTTTTCTTTTGTTACGATTTTTTTCAGCAATTTCCTCAGCATTCAGAATGTTAGGATTTGTTAACACTGGAGACATGTCACGATGTCGCATGGCAGGAACAACGGTTTCTTGTGCAAGTTGCATATTCGTTAAATCGAACTCATAAGACTCTATTGTTGTTCCATCGCCCGGTGCTTGGTTCGCAACCCTTAGTACCGCCGGTGCAATGGCCCACGCAATCATCGCGAGTAATACAATTGCTAAGACCGCGAGTACCCAACCTCCGCCTCGAAAAGTAAGTCGTATTTTTTGATCAGACATTATTTGCACCAAGTTCAATCCAAGGAATTGTTTGACGGTCTATGAGCATCATTGCAAGTAAAAGTGGAAGATAAATTATGCTCGCAAAGAAAAGTCTACGAGCAGATGCGATATCACGCGCTCTCCAAAACGAAAGACTTCGTAGAGTCATGAAACTTCCAAGCAGTATTCCGGATATTGCGAAGAGAAGACCTGTTGCATCTGCGATGGTCATAAAGAGTGCCATAGGAATAAGGCACACGCTCGTCAGGACAGTTACCCTTGCTGTTAGCTCGCCAGAGATGTCAACTGCTGGGAGCATTTTAAAACCACCTAGTTCGTAATCATCTTTGTACATCCACGCAAGTGCAAGAAAGTGCGGGATTTGCCAGATGAATAGAATTCCAGCAAGAATCCACCCTCCAGGACCGATTGAATCGCTTGCTGCTACCCATCCGATGAGGGGTGGCATGGCACCAACTATTGCCCCAACAACCGTGTTGAATGATGTGTAAGGTTTAAGTGGGGTGTAAATGAATACGTATATTAATATTGTGAGTAAAGCGATTCCTGCCGATCCGATATTCGCACCAAAACTAAGAATGGCGACGCCAATATAGGCGAGCACGACTCCGAAAATAAAAGCGTGTGCTCTTGAAAGATGCCCCGATGGTAAGGGCCTATCAATCGTCCGATGCATTTTCATATCTCTGGTTCGCTCAGCGAGTTGGTTTAGTGCTGCAGCTGAACCGGCGCATGCCGTGGTTCCAAGTACAGTCCAAAGAAGAATGACCCAATCGATCCCAAGTGGGCTCGCCATAATGAAGCCGGCACATGTTGTCATAACGACTAAAAGGCTGAGGCGAATTTTTGATAATTCAGCATACAGATTCATCAAACTTGGCTTCGTATGAGTTGGGTTGCAATCTTCAATTAATGTTGTAGTTCTATTCATCGAAGCGAGGTAGTATACCTCTTCCTATGCAAAACGAACCAAAACAAACTGTTGCTAGAGTTCTAACTCTTTCGCTTGGAGCAACAACCGCGATGTGGGTATTTTCGTATATTGCCATCCTTTTTTCAGGAAAAACAGGCGGGGAAATACTTTTTGTTCTTGGAGCACTTTGCTTACCAGTTGCTTCTCGTCACGCAAAAACATTGAGAGAAGGTGTTTGGATAGGTGTTATCTCTGCAGTACTAAATGTTCTTCTAGTTGGCAGCATTGTTGGCGGGAAAGCACCGACAGAAATGATTGCCGATGGCATAATTTGGGTAACTGGTTTATTCGTAGTTTCAATTATCCTTGGCGTCGTTGGCGCTTCATTGCATAGTCGATTAAAAGACCACACACATAATATTGATTGGCACTTTGGTTTTCTAGTTGTGGCTTCAACCCTTGTGTTTTTAATGTTGGTTACAGGCGGGCTCGTGACAGGAATGGAAGCAGGGCTTGCTGTTCCTGATTGGCCAAACAGTTACGGACACAACATGTTGTTGTATCCGTTAGCTGAAATGGTTTCGCCAGAGAACGAAGGTGTGTTCTTCGAACATGCGCACCGTCTTACTGGAATGCTTATTGGCTTGACATCATTAATAATGGTTGTCTGTGTATGGAAATGGAGCACGAGCACGTACGCCCGCACGTTAGCCATTTTGATTTTTATATTCGTATGTATGCAGGGGTTGCTTGGCGGGCTACGGGTAACTGGCACACTTACACTCTCCCAAGACAGAGAAATACTCTCGCCCAACCTGTGGATTGGAGTTGTGCACGGCGTTGTTGGGCAACTTATTTTCGCGGGGTTTGTTTGGCTTACAGTGATGATGTCGACCGGTTGGAAAAACGCCAAACAATCAACCAATAAGAAAGATAAGTTCTGGGTTGTGCTACTTGTAATCGCAATGGTGTTGCAACTTGTTCTTGGTGCGCTTTATCGCCACATGATTAGCGACGTTGATCTTGCATCAAAAGCAACTCATGTGTTGTACACACATATTGCAATCGCGATTCTTGTGCTTGTTTGTGCGAGTGTTATCGGTTTACGATTGCTAGGAAGGGCGAATCCGATACTAAAAAAATGTGGCATGGTTATTTTGGTTCTTGTGGGTTTGCAATTACTTCTTGGTGGTGGAGCATTAATCACGATATTACTCCGAGGGAACACAGAAGTACCTTTGATTGAATTGCTCGTTACTACTGCTCACCAAGCAAACGGTGCATTACTTCTTGGTGCATCTTTTGCAACATTCGCTTGGGTTCAGCGTATGATGTCTAAATATGATTGAATTAATCCTCGCATTGTGTTTGAACGTTCAAGAGCCACCCATCATCTCCCCACCGAAGGTGCAGCTTCAGTTTTCAGTTACACACGATGGTACTTCTGGCGAATCTATAGATGGCCGTTTGTATGTCATGCTTACAAAAGGCAAATTGCCTTTGATTGGAGGACCAAACTGGTTCAAGGCAGAACCGTTTTTTGCACTGGACGTGAAGGATTGGAAGGCAAACGCACCACTTGTTCTTGACAAAACGGCAGATGCAATGGTGCCAATGTTGGAGGTGGAAGATGCAACTTGGAAAGCAGTTGCGGTTTTTCGCAGGGAGAACGACCAATCACGTTTGGCAGTCCCGGGCGGTTTGTATGGTGAACCGATCTCATTTGATGGAAGCGGCAAAGATTCGGGCAACATTCCATTAACAGTGAACACCCCCGTGCCTGAACGAGAATGGAAACCGCACAAAAATCTTCGGCTAGATGAAACGCCAAGTAAACTTCTGAGTGATTTTTACGGCCGAGAAATTTTACACGGTTCGTGTGTCATAGTACCCGACAACTATGACCCAAATAGAGAAGAGCCATATCCAGTTATGTATTGGATTGGTGGATTTGGAAGCGACCATTATGGGGGTCGGTACATGAAGATGCTATTTACTGGATCAGATTATGACGATCAAATTTGCCGTGTGGTTCTAAATGCGCAAGCACACACGGGACATCATACGTTTACAGACTCTGCGAATAATGGCCCAAGAATGACTGCGTTAATGAGTGAGTACATTCCTTACCTTGAAGAGAAATACAACCTTGGTGGTATCAATAAAAAAAGATTTTTGGCAGGTCACTCTTCTGGTGGTTGGACTGCAATGTGGTTACTTATTAACTACCCAGATTTTTTTGCTGGTGCCTGGCCACTAGCTCCAGACCCACTGGACTTTCATTATTTCCAAACGCTTGATTTGTACGAAGAAGATGCAAATATGTACATCGATAGTGAAGGAAGCGAAAGGCCAATTGCCAGAATGGGCGCACGTCCAGTTTTGTTTGCAAAGAAATTTGTCGCAATGGATGACGTGATAAAAGATGGTGGGCAAATTGGTTCATTTGAAGCGGTTTTTAGTCCAAAAGGCGAAGATGGTCGCCCAGTCAAAATGTTTAACCGTGAAACTGGTGCGGTTATTCCTGAAGTTGTTGAACATTGGAAGCAATACGATATTCGAAAGTTCCTTGAAGAAAACTGGAATACATTAGCACCTAAGTTGTCGGGAAAAATAAACATTATTGCAGGTGGGCTTGACACGTTTTATCTTGAAGATGCAGTAATTGCCCTTCAGGAATTTTTTGAAGAAAAAGATTTCAATGCTATGATTCGAATCGTTGAAAATGGGGACCACGGGTCTGTATTTCGTGGCACTGTCATTCGAGAGATGGACGAATCTATTGCAAAAAAACTTGATCTTCCAAACATTCAAGATAAAGCATCTAAGCCAAAAGATGACTGAGCGTGTAATTCAATCCAAGTGTAATGATTCACGCCTTGATGCAATTACAAAGACGCTCCTGCAACAGGCGACTCAATGCGTTACAACCAAGGGTGTGTTTAATTTAATGTTAAGTGATTCCGAAGAACTCGATGCCGTATATGCTCGGTTGATGTATGACCCAGATCTTCGAGCAATGCCTTGGAATGAAACGCAACTATGGTTTTTGCGTGGTGAAGAAGAGTCTATAGTCCTACATTCTGGAATCCCAGAGGACAACGTGCACAGTGGAACCACACAAGAACAGATTGATTGCATGGTTATTGCGTTGAGTGATATTGATGCTGTCGGTGAAGATCTCAGAAGAGACTGTGTTTCTTTTTTAATTTATGCTAATAGTGATGCCCAACTCAATTGGTCTAATTGCGGCGTTGCTCACTTGTTTTGCATCTAAAATAATCCGCTGGATCGTTTTTTCTTGTGTTGGTGGATGGGGACAGATGTGGTGACAGATGGGGGGACAGATGGGGACAGTCCCCTGGGGACTGTCCCCACGAAATTACTACAAAAGAGCCGTTTTTGGTTTGTGACAGGTGTTTTTATGTTTTTTTATGGGGACAGTCCCCTGGGGACTGTCCCCATAAAAAATCGGTGAGGATTTCGGATGCTGCAAGGGCGTCTCGAATTTTTTTCTTTTGTTTGTGCGTTTTGCCAGAACCTGAAAGCAGGCCCTCAGCAGCAGAACTTGTTAAGCGTTCGTCTTGGAAATGAATGTGCATTGCAGTTGCTTCTTCAAGTTTTGATGCAAATGCTTTTGTGATTTCAACACGCTGCCCAGGAGAGCCATCCATATTTAATGGAAGTCCGAAGACCAGTTCGTCGACACTGTGTTCTTCAACTATTTTGATGAGTGCGTCAATTAACCTATCTCCAATTGGTGTTTCTAATACGCAAACTGGTTGAGCAATCCGAAGTTCATCATCACCAATCGCAAGGCCTGTTCGTTTGTCGCCGAGATCGACAGCAAGATATCTCATGTAATTGAATCGTCAACGAGACCGTGCATTTCCTTGACACGTTGTGCTTCAGATGTAGGAAAGACTAAGGTTGCATCTTTTGAATGAACTATGACAAGATTCTCGCAACCAATAGTAGTAATTGTGTGGGATTTATCACTCGACACGCACAGAACATTTTTAGAATCAAGATGTACCGATGGTGTATCGGAACGGTTCCCGCAATCATCGGCATCAAGGGTGTCACCGTAACTTGGCCATGATCCGACATCGAGCCACTGAACATCCATCGGAACAGTACAGATAGTAATCGTATCATCCAAAGATGCTGGTTCCATCATGCCGTAGTCGACACTTATTTTTGGTAGTGCTGGGTATTCTTGAGCGAGCACATCCATCTGATTTTCCGTTCCCCACGCTTCAGCAATTTTTGCAATCCCCGAATATGAGGCGGGCTGCAACCGTTTAAGAGCATCTAGGAAAGTGCTAGCATGAAAAATAAACATGCCACTGTTCCAAGCAAAGTTCCCAGACGCAACATACTCTTCAGCAGTTTCTGTGTCGGGTTTTTCGACAAAACGCTTGCAATACCGTGCGCCATCGTGAATTTCATCACCAAATTCGACGTAGCCGTATCCCGTTGCTGGGAACGATGGAGTAATTCCAAATGTTACAAAACGTGAAGCGTCTTCTTGCACAAGGTTGAAGCCAATTTCTAGACAGCGAGCAAATTCTTCTTGTGGACGAATAATATGATCAGCAGTAAGTACTGCAAATATCGCTTCTGGATCTTGCTTGTGCAATACGGCGGCGGTAAACGCGACGGCATTTAGTGTGTCGCGAGGCTCTGGTTCCCCAAGAAGCTGTGATGCTGGCAAGCTTAAGGTTTCACAGATGATTTCTTGATGTTTTTGGTTTGTACAAACCCATCTGCGTTCACTTGCAACAACTCCCTCAAGACGTTTGGCAGCAATTTGTAAAAGTGACTCTCCGTTAAACAACTCTATAAGTTGTTTTGGTGTTGTGCCACGGCTCAACGGCCAGAGCCGAGTGCCGCTACCTCCTGCCATAATCATTGCGTGTTTCATGATGATGCCTTGATTTGGAATGAAGTTTGAACAAGTTGGTCTGCAGTTTCAATTTCTGGGTTTGCGTCAAAAGCAAGTTGGACAAGTCGTTTTGCATCTCGAGTTGTTTCGCCAAGTTGAATTAAAACAGAAATGGCATCTTCACTAAATGCTGGCAACGTTATTTCAACTGTCGAAGCTATTGCTCCAATAAATGGATCTACTTTCCCATGCAGTTCAGCAATAATAGTTTCAGCAGAACGCTTTCCGATTTCAGGCATGCTTGTGAGTGCTGTTGCATCACGATTCGAAATTGCAGCAGCAGTTTCAGCAAAAGGCCGAACTAAAGCGCGAAGTGCTTTTCGATTTCCTATTCCTTTGACTGTCGTAAACAACTCGAAAAAAGAGCGATCTTGCTCAGTGGAAAAACCAATGAGACGAGGTAAAAAAGAACTCCCCTGAGATTGGCCCTCAAGATAATGCAAAGTGTAAAACTCTATATCGTTTCCAATGTTACTAAGAAGAGCGGGGACATCAGCAGCAGGAACAAGCAATTCGTACGTTAATGAATCGACATGAATCAAAGCAGAGCGCTCTGTGAGTTCAATGAGTTTTCCTCTAATTCGCGTAATCACGTGGTTAGTCTACCAACGACCACCCCGATGCTTGGGCTAATCGTCTTCTAAGGTCGTCTGTTATTTCAGTTTTTGTTGCTGAAGTTGGGTATTCGATGAGATCTACGAACGAAACCGCTGAACGAGAACGCTCGAACAACGCGTCTCCCATCTCGTCGTTC
Organism: Planctomycetota bacterium; assembly: GCA_014381555.1. Classification (GTDB taxonomy): domain Bacteria; phylum Planctomycetota; class Phycisphaerae; order Phycisphaerales; family SM1A02. The sequence continues at coordinate 51,315 of JACNLO010000064.1, forward strand.
ATTGGAGTCCCCGAAACAGTGACTAGCAACACTTTGGCATTGGTGTGCGAAATCATTGCTCCAATCCCTTGGGCAAATGGGTGGATTGCTTCGCGTGGTTGTTTAATTCCACCTTCTGGGAAAATGCCAATAACGCCGTTTTTCTTGAGATGTCTAAGTGCTACTCGCAAACTTGCAGCATCTTGTCCATCTCTTGCAACGGGAATAACTCCAGAAATCCTCCAAACGAAGCTAAGTTTTGGAGACATATATTCTTTTGCCATGAGCCACCGGATTTTAAACCTGCATTGCGATTGCACAAGTAGAGGATCCACTGGACTTTGATGCTTACAAACCACAATTAATTTTCCCGGACACACAGTTTTTGGGATAATTTCACACCCAGTCGCCTTTATGTGGTGAATTACCCGTACGTATACCTTGTTGCACATCCACAAGAGTGCTCCAGGTCCATCTCCCATCGCAATTCGGCTCAGAGCAGGCAGTAGTAAAAACTTCACTGCGGCAATGAAAAGGAATAAAAAAACGATGGAAAGGACAAAGATGAACATTTAGTTATCAGTATGCTAGCCGAGAGAGGCAATCACCGATATCCTGCCACAAGTTTGCACTTGCAGACTGAGAAAAGATATGCCTCGAAGAGATGATATCCATTCGATTCTGATTCTCGGCTCTGGACCTATTGTCATTGGTCAAGGGTGCGAATTCGATTATTCAGGTACTCAAGCGTGTAAAGCCCTCCAAGAAGAGGGCTTTCGTGTTGTATTGGTGAACTCGAATCCAGCGACGATCATGACGGATCCAGAATTTTCTGACAGGACATATATAGAACCAATAACCCCTGAGGCCGTTCGACGTGTTCTTCAGAGAGAACGAGATGCTGGATTCCCTGTCGATGCGTTGCTCCCTACGCTCGGTGGGCAGACGGCATTGAATTGTGCGTGTGAACTTGATGAATTAGGAACTCTTGCGGAGTTTGAAGTAGAAATGATTGGGGCTACACGGGATGTAATATTCAAAGCGGAAGACCGAGAAGCTTTTAGAAAGGTTGTTCAAGATACTGGGTTGGAACAAGCCAATAGCGCGACGGTTTCAACGATTGAAGAAGCGTTTAATTTTCTTGATGAAATTGGTTTACCAGCGATTATCCGCCCCGCATTTACACTTGGAGGAACTGGTGGTGGCATCGCGTACAATCGAGACGAATTTGAAGAAATTGTAAAAAGGGGAATCGAAGCATCTCGCATTAACCAAGTGCTTATTGACGAGTCATTACTTGGTTGGAAAGAATATGAATTAGAAGTAGTTCGGGATAAAAAAGATAACTGCGTTGTTGTATGTGGAATTGAAAACATAGACGCAATGGGCGTGCACACTGGCGACTCCATTACGGTCGCCCCAATTTTGACACTAACAGATAAAGAATACCAGCGAATGCGTGATGGAGCCATTGCAATCATGCGTGAAGTTGGGGTTGATACCGGTGGGTCTAATGTGCAGTTTGCGGTGAACCCAGAAAACGGCAAGTTGATTGTGATTGAAATGAACCCGCGTGTTTCGCGAAGTTCTGCACTCGCTTCAAAAGCAACAGGATTTCCGATTGCAAGAATTGCGGCAAAACTTGCCGTTGGCTACACGCTTGATGAATTACGAAATGATATTACGCAGACAACGTCTGCATGTTTTGAACCTTCAATTGATTACGTCGTAACAAAAATGCCTCGATGGACATTTGAAAAGTTCCCAGAAGCTGATGAAACACTAACAACCCAGATGAAATCTGTTGGTGAAGCAATGAGCATTGGTAGAACTTTCAAAGAGAGTTTTCAAAAAGCAATTCGTTCAATGGAAGTGAAACGCTTTGGGTATGGGCTAGATAAAAATGACGAGTGGTTGCGCGCGAGACGAGGGGACGAAGAAGCACAATGGCCAATTGATGAAGACACATTGGTTCGCAAATTATCTGTGCCAAGCCAAGGTCGCATGTATTACATTCGGTACGCGATGAAACTTGGATGGTCCCCAGAAAGGATTCATAATCTTACAAAAATAGATCCATGGTTCATTGATCAGTTTGCTCAACTAGTTGAGTTTGAAGATGAACTGCAACAGGTTTCATCACTCGAAGAAATGCCTTTAGAGTTGATGCGGCGAGCAAAAGAACTTGGATACTCCGACCCACAACTCGCTTATCTTTACGAAGGTATTGTTTCGACTAAAACAATTTTGAAAGCGCGAAATGTTCGCAAGAAGTTGGGTGTTGAGCCCGTGTACAAACTTGTTGACACTTGTGCTGCAGAGTTTGAAGCGGTTACACCGTATTACTATTCAACGTATGAACGTCCGTTTACCAAACTTGGTGTTGGTGAAGTATTTGACGATGAAATTCGAGTTACGAGTCAGCCTAAGATGGTCATTCTTGGTGGTGGTCCAAATAGAATTGGACAAGGGATCGAATTCGATTACTGTTGTTGCCAAGCATCATTTGCTGCACGCGAAATGGGTTTTGAATCCATTATGGTAAACTCAAACCCTGAAACGGTAAGCACCGATTTTGACACAAGTGACTTTTTGTTTTTCGAGCCACTTACATTAGAAGACACATTAAATATTATTGAGCGGTTAAATGGGGGCGGAAGCGAAATTCAGGATCGCTCGGGTCAGGTTGCAGGAGTTATTGTGCAATTTGGTGGTCAAACACCATTGAATTTGGCGCACGGTCTCGGAGCAGCAGGTGTGCCAATTATTGGAACCGGTCTTGAAGCAATTGATTTGGCTGAAGACCGCGATCGATTTAAAGAGATGCTCGACGAACTGAATTTACTTCAGCCAGAAAACGGTATTGCGTATTCTCTTGATGACGCGGTGTTGACTGCTGAAAAAATTGGATATCCAGTTCTTGTTCGGCCTAGTTATGTTCTTGGTGGAAGGGGAATGGAAATATGCAGTGATGAAAACGCTTTGCGGTATTACATGCAGACAGCCGTAGATGTTTCTGAACTCGAACACGCGCCAGTTTTAATTGACCGTTTTTTGTCAGAAGCTATTGAAGTTGATGTCGATGTTGTTGCAGATTTTATTCCACATGAAGCGACAGCATCAAAGCAAGTTGAACTTTCTAAAGACTCACACCAAGCAATAGTTTGTGGTGTTATGGAGCACATTGAGCAAGCGGGCATTCACAGTGGTGATAGTAGTTGCGTGTTGCCACCGTATTCACTTCCAAAATCAATTGTGAATGAATTGCGACGCCAATCATGTGCAATGGCAGAGCGATTGCAAGTTCGCGGTTTGATGAATGTGCAATTTGCTGTAAAGGACGAAGAGGTGTATGTCATTGAAGTAAACCCACGTGCGTCGAGAACCGTACCGTTTGTTGCAAAAGCAAAAGGTGTACCTTGGTCACGTATAGCTGCAAAAACAATGATGGGAGCATCGCTTGCAGAACTTGGAACGATGGAAATTCCAGAAACTGGTTTCTTTGCTGTAAAAGAGCCAGCATTCCCATTTGAAAAATTCCCTGGTGTTGATGTTGTGCTTGGGCCAGAGATGCGATCGACCGGCGAGGTGATGGGAATGGATCGTTCGCTCCCTGTTGCACTTGCAAAAGCTAAAATAGCAGTGAGTCGTGCATTGCCAACTTCGGGACAAGTTTTTCTTTCAATACGTGAGAGCGATAAGGTTCACGCCGTGGAAGTTGCTCGTTCTCTTGTGTCAATGGGGTTTACTGTTTTTACAACAAGAGGGACTCGTGATTTATTAGCATCGCACAGTGTTGACACAGAGCTCATTCGGAAAATATCTGAAGGTGCTCGGCCAAACATTCTCGACAAAATCGCAAACGGTGAAATTGATTTAATAATTAACACACCAACGAGTACTGGTGCACAGACTGATGAGGGCCAGATTCGTGCGATGGCAGTTGGCGCAAGAGTTCCAATGATTACAACAATCACAGGAGCCCGCGCTGCAGTGCAGGCAATCGAAGCACTTCGTGGTGGGACTTGGCAAGTGGCTGCTCTTCAGGATTATTTTGAGTTAGAACCGACCACCACACCCATTAAGGTATAATCTCCGACCAATGCCTGAATGGGTTCCAACTTGGATAACACCACAACTTTTGACTTCCGTCGTGGTAATTCTCGTCATTTTACACCTATCGCTTGGTGCAGCAGCGTATTTCATTTTGCTCGAACGCAAAGTGTGCGCGTGGGTGCAAGATCGTATTGGTCCTGATCGAGTTGGTAAATTTGGTTTACTTCAACCACTTGCAGATGGTTTAAAACTATTTGTCAAAGAGGACTTCATGCCAAAGGGTGTGGATAAAGGTTTGTTCACTATTGCTCCAGCGTTGACAATCATTCCAGCGATGATTGGTTTCTTGGTGATTCCGTGGGCGGGTGGTTTAGAACTTGGAAATGAAACGGTTGCGGTTATGGGAGCAAACATCAATATAGGTGTTATTTACATTGTCGCTACGGCATCTCTTGGTGTGTATGGAGTCTCACTTGGTGGCTGGGCATCAAACAATAAATTCTCGTTTCTTGGTGGTCTTAGAGCTGGTGCACAAATCATTAGTTACGAAATTCCAATGGGGCTTGCACTTTTGTGCGTAGTTTTAGTTTCTGGCACGTTGTTGCCTGAAGCAATTGTTTCACAACAGCTCTCTGGTCAGTGGAATATCGTACAGCAGCCACTTGTAGCAATTTTGTTTTATGTTTGTTTACTCGCCGAGGCAAACCGTGCTCCGTTTGATTTGTCTGAAGCTGAGCAAGAACTTGTTGGTGGGTGGCACACGGAATATTCATCAATGCGCTGGGCACTTTTCTTTATGGGTGAATACATTCATCTCTTCGTTGGTGCTGCATTCTTTACGACACTATTTCTTGGTGGTTGGTCTTTGAACCCAATTACAGGGTGGGATCTTCCTGCATCTGGTGGCATAATGATGGTGTTACTTCAGTTTGGCATAGTTCTAGGCAAAGTGTTTCTGCTTGTCTTCTTGGCGATGGTGGTGCGGTGGACGTTGCCAAGATTTCGCTTTGATCAGTTGATGCGTCTTGCTTGGGAGGGAATGATTCCGACATCCCTTCTTTTGGTTCTCATAGTATCTATCTATATATATCTTGGCTGGACGCCGTATCTCTGGACTGGGTCGATTATCGCAATCCTTATTATGGCTATTGCAAGACCACTCCTGCCAACGAGCAAGACGAACAAGCGGGTCGAATTGCTCGGAAGCCGTTTTAGTGGTCCATCAAAGGAAACATCTCCTTCATCATGAGTAAGTTGTGCAACACGATTGGCGGCCTTTGGGTTTCCGTTTCGTTACTTGTTCGTTGTAAATTCAAAACTGGAAGTGGAAGTTATCTCGCTTGGCGAAAAGAAACCGCCTTTGGCAAGGATGGACAATTTCCGAATCTTACAAAGCAACAGCGCCGAAAATCAATTCGAAGTTGGTCACGCTGGGCTTGGCAATCTCGACAATAAATAAACCACTACTGAAAACGACCCGCGGGATAGTTTATTCTTCTGGCTCTGAGCCAATGTGGCTCCGAGCCAATAAAGAAAAACCGCATGCTGACACGGGGTCGTCATAAACGTCGAGTAGGATTCCCGTCATGGCAAAACGTAAGTCTATGTACACATGTTCCGCTTGCAACGCGAATGCACCGACTTGGATGGGAAAATGTTCAAATTGTGGCGAGTGGGACACTCTAGTTGCAAAGAAAGAGGCATTACCACGGGAAACTTCAAATGCTGCAGCTGCGTTTGCAACCTCAGTTAATCAATATGGTGACGAAAAGGAAGCAATCCAACTTCTTGACATTGAAGCACCATCGATTGGTCGGATAAGCACAGGGATTGAGGAACTTGACAGAGTCCTTGGAGGAGGTCTTGTTGTTGGGAGTGTTGTGCTAGTTGGTGGAGAACCAGGGATTGGTAAATCAACACTCATGATGCAAGCGGCGATTGGTTCGGCAAATAGCTCGCAAAACAACTCGCAAAACAATTCGCAAAACAACTCGAAACCAAGCGGGAGCGTTTTGTACGCAACGAGTGAAGAATCAGCATACCAATGTAAATTGCGAGCAGAGCGAGTTCTTGGTGGGATGGAGGCAGAGGACTTGTCGGGCGTATATGTACTCTCTGACACTGATTTGGAACGAATCACAGCTCAAGTGTTAAAACTTCGCCCCAAAGTGCTTATCGTAGATTCAATACAGATGGTCTATCGCGATGACATCGAGTCCACACCTGGAAGTGTTACGCAGATTCGCCGTTGTTGTTTAGAACTCGTGTACCTTGCGAGACAATTGCAGATGGCGGTGATGGTTGTAGGTCATGTTACTAAGGATGGGCAACTTGCAGGACCACGGGTGCTTGAGCACGTAGTTGATGTTGTACTAAATTTTGAGGGCGACCGGCATTATGCGCTGCGTGGTCTTCGCGGCTTGAAGAATCGCTTTGGAACTACGTTAGAGATAGGTTTATTTGAAATGGGCAGGGAAGGTCTTGTTGAAGTTGATGATGCTACCGCGTTTCTTGATCCAGATGCCCCACCACGAGCGGGTGCGATTGTATGTCCCGCTTTGCACGGCTCTCGGTGTTTACTTATAGAAGTACAAGCTCTTGTTGCCCAGGGAACGTATGGGCAAGCGCGAAGGCGAGCCAATGGTCTTGATGGTAGCCGCCTCACTATGCTCAGCGCGGTGTTAGAAAAGCATGCAGGCATTGACCTTGGTGATCAAGACATCTATACAAGTACGGTCGGTGGATTAAAGCTTACTGAACCAGCGGTTGATTTAGCGCTTTGTGTTTCAATTATTGGTGGGTATACCGGCATTGCTTTGCCATCGGATGTCTGTGCGATTGGCGAAGTTGGGCTCGGTGGCGAGGTTCGAAGTGTTCCGCAGATTGAGCAACGAATCGCACAAGTAAGGCGAAGAGGATATAAAAAATTATTGGTTCCGATAAACCAACAAAAAGAGTCCGGTATTGGGTGTATTGGAGTGGCTTCTATTGGCGATATAGGCGCTTTTTTGCAAGAAAATGCGATAGAGATACCGTCCGATACACGGTTATCGGACCAAGAAAAATCAAAGTTTGCTGAGTGTGGCTAACTATCTGTATTGCAGGAACTTACGCGCGTTTTTACGGCTTCTACGTTGTTTTTTTTAAGGATTTAACTGGTGGGTGTAGCCAAATCTTGAGAAGTGGTTAATATTCCGCCTTCAACTTTTCGGTCACAGTAGACCGATAGGGAACAATCGTCCGTTCCAGCCGTGTTGGCTGGAATGATGCGGACGGATGGATGGTTAGAACGCGACGCCACGGGAGTCGGTTGATGCGTTCGAAAAATACAGGAGAGTTGACTATGAGTCACCTTTACCTTCTCGGCGTCGCAACACTGACGCTCACTAGTGCTAGCTTTGCAGGTACCGACACGAACGCTGACCTGCAAGCCCGCCTCGAGGCCGCTGAAGCTCGAATCAACGAACTTTCAGCTGCTACTAACAATAACTGGCTTAACGATACTCGTGCAGACGAAATTCGTGGCCTCGTACACGACGTTCTTGCTGACGCAGACACTCGTGCAAGCCTTCAAGGATCTGCCATTCCAGCTGGTTACAATGGCGGCTTCACAATCGGTTCTGCTGATGGCAACTGGTCGATGAAGATCAACGGTCTTCTACAAACTCGTTGGGTCTATTTGGACGACGACGATCCAGCACGTGATTCTGCTTGGGGTTTTGATACAAACCGAGCGCACATGACATTCTCTGGCACAATTGCTGGCGACTACGGATACAGCATCCGTCACAACCTTACTAACAGTGGTGCAGGTTCTGAAGAAGAATGGGCATACGGAACAGTTGGTCTAGGTGATGGTTGGACACTCGCAATGGGTGACCTTGTTCTTGCAACGAACCGCGCTGCACAAATTGACGATGGTTACCTCATGACTCTTGACCGTGCAGAAGGAGACGCATGGGCACGAGCAACAGGCACAGGTATTTCACTGAACTATGAGTCAGATGACATCCGCGCATGGGTTCAAGTTGTAAATAACAATGATGGAGCTGTTGGCCCAGCTAATGCAGATGCAACACAATTCAACGGTCGCGTTGAGTTTATGGTAGACGGCAACTGGGGTCAATTTGACCAAATTCACAGCAATGTTGGTGATGCAGATGGCACAGTCGTTGGTTTAACGTACTGGACTGCTGACAGTGGCGATGGTGCTGCAACTAACGACGGTGACACACGATGGACTGCAGACGCCTTGATGCAATGGGGCGGCACAAGTCTCTATGTTGGTTGGTCTGATTTTTCAGATGACAGTACTTCAACTGGTGACACGAGTGGTTTCCAAGCAGTATTCTCCATGGATCTTGAAGATAACTGGGAAGTCTACGGTCGATACGCTGACCAAGATGACAACACTGGTGCAACAACACTTGATGGCGAAGTACTCTCAGTTGGTGTAAACAACTACTGGGCAGGCCAAAATGCGAAGTGGACCATTCAAGTTGATTGGGACAATGAGCATGCTGCTAATGATTTTGATACAACAACAGTGAGCACTCAGCTTCAATTCATGTTCTAATCAGAACTTGATTTGAATGTCAAGTAATTGACACAAACGCAGGCCGGCTCTTTGAGCCGGCCTGTTTTTTTGCGTCACCCAATTTGTCTGT
>JACNLO010000048.1 GCA_014381555.1 Planctomycetota bacterium
GCGCTGCATCAATACCTTCCTCGCGTAAAATGAAGTCCAGATGGGCAGCGATTTTTGCTGAAGGTATTGACCTGAAGTCAAACCTCTGACACCTGCTCTGAATAGTTGCGGGAACCTTGTGAGGCTCCGTAGTACATAGTATGAACTTCACATGTGACGGAGGTTCTTCCATTGTTTTTAAAAGAGCATTAAATGCTGGAGTAGTAAGCATATGCACTTCATCGATAATATAAATACGATACTTGCACCTAGTCGGTGCCAAGACAGAAGCAGCAATTAAATCCCGCGCTTCCTGAACACCTCGATTAGACGCACCATCAATTTCAATGACATCCAAATCTTCGCCCCGCAGAATAGCTTTGCTGATTTCGCCCTTCTGCGTCAAATCTTCTGAACTATTAAGTTCACGAGCGAATATCCGCGCCATCGACGTTTTGCCAACTCCTCGAGTTCCAGAAAACAAATATGCATGCGCAGTTCTGTCTGATTCGATTGCATTACGCAAAGTTCGTGCGATTGGTTCTTGTCCAACGATATCTTCAAATGTTGAAGATCTGTAACGTCTAGCTAATACGGTGTAACTCAATCTAGCCCTCCTAAGGGTAAAACAAAATCAGGAAGGGCGGCCGGGGACCCAAAGCTCGAGCGACACAACTTATGGCTGCTGCCGTCAAGCCCTGACCAGGTTCGCAGGACGTCCGACTATGAGGCCGACCGCCCTTCCTGCTTCAGAATAAAGGCATGATACCATGTGTCAAGTGTAATCGTCGGTATTTGAAAGGAACACTTCACACATGGATTCAGAGAAAACTAATCTATCGCAAAGCTCATTTGCTGCAGAACAATCGAAAGACCGTGCAAGCAGGCGTTTAGTCATATTGACAATCCGACTTCTATTCATCACCTTTATGTTCGCTGCTGCAATCCTGCCGTTCATTGCAGGGCTAAACGCAACAAACCAAACTATCGACGAAGTTGTTATTGATCATCTCGGTCCGTTAATTTCAACGATTGCTTTTGCCATCATCGTTTTAGTGATTGACATCATCACTCCAAACAAAAGACTTTCTGCTGTCCTAGGAGTCTATCTTGGCTTAGTTGCTGGTCTTTTTGCAGCTCTAGCTGTAAGTCTACTAATTGATTTAATTGGTGACTCTTGGGGGCTCAAACGTGGCGATGTTGCATTTCAATATTTGACCCTGCTGAAACTAGTTTGTGGAATCACGCTTTGCTACTTTTCAATCAGCATTGTCTTCACAACAAAAGACAACCTTCGGCTGGTACTTCCATACATTGAGTTCACAAAGAAAGTTAGAGGCATTCGCCCATTACTTGTTGATACGTCAATTTTAATTGATGGAAGAATTAAACAACTTGCAACATCAAAATTTATTGATGCCCCACTGATTATTCCACAATTCGTTGTCAACGAATTGCATACATTGTCAGACTCGCAAGATAAAACAAAACGAGAGCGAGGGCGCCGAGGCCTTAGCGTTCTTGCAGTTATTCGGAACTCTTCTCAAATTGAACTCACCATTGAATCCTCAGAAATAACAAGTAGCGGGGTTGACCGAGGGCTACTAGATTTAGCAGAATCGTGTGGGTATCGTGTTCTTACAACAGATTCTAATCTACAACAGGTTGGGCAAATCGAAGGCATAACTGTTCTCAATCTAAATGACCTCTCCAGTGCAGTTAGAATGCAAGCTGTTCCTGGTGCAGTTATGCAAATTGAAGTAGTTAGGATGGGCGAGTCACCCAAACAAGGCGTTGGATACCTTCCTGATGGAACCATGGTTGTAATTGAAGATGGAGGAGAGAGTGTGGGCGAACACGTAATGATTGAAGTTACAAACTCACTTCAAACTTCCGCTGGAAGAATGATTTTCGCGAACTTAGCTGATTAATTGTCAATCACTCCCACTCGATAGTAGCAGGCGGCTTAGAACTAATATCGTATACAACACGATTAATGCCACGAACTTCATTTATTATTCTGCTGCTTATTGAACCTAACACGTCATAGGGTATTTTTGCCCAATCCGCGGTCATGAAGTCTTGTGTTTCAACAGCTCGCACAGCTACAACCGACTCGTACGTTCTCCCATCGCCCATTACTCCAACGCTCTGAACTGGCAGCAACACAGCAAACACTTGGTCGGTATTTCTATAGATATTCGCTGCAACTATTTCTTCCAACAGAATTTCATCACATTCACGCAAGACCGTAAGTTTTGGCTCTGTAATTTCACCTAAACATCTAACTGACAATCCAGGACCGGGAAACGGATGGCGCCAAATAATCCCATCTGGCAAACCTAGGACTTCTCCAAGTTTACGAACTTCGTCTTTGAATAAATCTCTTAGAGGCTCAATCAAATCAAAACCCAATTCTTCGGGCAAGCCGCCTACATTATGATGAAGTTTTATATTTGCAGCAGCGCCACTATAACCATGCCCCGACTCAATCACATCGGGATACAACGTGCCCTGCGCCAAAAATTGTATTTCATGTTCTGATTCACCTTGTATACTTGCAGCGGCTTCCTTGAACACTTCAATAAATCGATGCCCGATTTTCGTTCGCTTTTCCTGAGGGTCAACAATCTCATGAAGATCTTCGAGGAACTGTTTTGATGCATCAACTACTCGCAAATCAATTTCAAAATGATCTCTAAACGTTGTCTCAACATAAGACCGCTCATTTTTTCTGAGCAATCCATTGTCGACAAACACACACACTAATTGTTCACCAATTGCTTCATGTAACAAGGCAGCAACTACAGCTGAATCAACCCCCCCACTTAAGCCACAGAGCACACGTCGATTACCAACTTGCTCCCGAATGAGTGCACATTGTTCATCCTTAAAGTCAGACATTCGCCAAGTATCTTGCAAACCACAAATTTCATAGAGAAAGTTACGAAGCAAATCTACACCATGTGGCGTGTGTGTTACCTCGGGGTGAAACTGGACACCATAAAATTGTTTTTGACTGTGCAAAACTGCGGCCATAGGGCATGTCGAAGTTGTCGCTAATATTTGAAAATCATCACTAAGTGTTTCAACCTGATCCCCGTGACTCATCCAAACCGAAGTGTCTTCAGGTATCCCACGAAGTAAGCCCTCTGTTTGAATAACATGAAGAGAAGCGCGTCCAAACTCACGAGCGTGAGCACCTTCAATGTTACATCCAAGCATTAGGCATCCGACTTGCATTCCATAGCAGATACCCAAAACTGGTACCCCAAGATCAAATAATCTTTCATCACACCTAGGCGAGTTCTCTTCATTAACGCTACATGGACCACCAGAAAGAATAATTCCTGCCAGATTATGCTTTGCCAACTCTTCGATCGGGGTGTCTGGAGCCATTAAAAGACTAAAAGCACCGGCCTCTCTAACCCTTCTGGCAATGAGTTGAGCATATTGGCTGCCAAAATCAAGGATTAGGACCGTTTCATGACCTTTTTGCGTAGAAGATGTTGAATTACCGTTTCTCATAAGAACATGGCAGAGTACCATGAATGTGACAAATGAGTACAACCCTCTCGACATCAGAGTGCACGATTGATTTTCCAACCTCTCCTGCATGGTTTCGCTCGATACGAAAACTCATCACATCTGCTGCCACGCAGTGTGGTTTTTCTAATCGAGAGGCAGGTCAAGTTTCAATGGCAGTAGATGAAGCGTTAAGCAACATATACAGGCATGGATACATGGGCTCGACAGATGGGCGAGTACGTTTCACATATAAAACATATACCACCCCGTTACCAAAAATTATGATTGAGATTGAAGACGACGCTATTCAAGTTGACTCGAACCTCATTCAGTCTCGTGATTTGCAAGACATCAAACCAGGAGGCCTTGGGGTACACTTAATTCAAACAGTTATGAATCACGCAACTTGGACCAAGAGAGATCAGGGAGGAATGAAACTTTCCATGTCAAAAACTGCAACAAATACACACACAACTCCCATACAATCAGCTCAAAAGTAATGGACAAATCAACGCTACAAATTGACATCGAAGTTTCAGAGAATTCCACTGTGATTACTCCCCTTGGAGATATAGATTTGAGCAAATCTAGTGACCTACGAGTTGCTCTTCGCCCAATCATAGATGCAAAAACAGAGAGAATTGTTGTTGACTTGTCGCATGTACCGTACATGGATTCTTCAGGGATAGCAACGTTGATTGAAGGTTTGCAACTCTCAAAGAAATCAAACATTTGCTTTGTCCTTTGTTCTCTCCAAGAAGGCGTCCGTTCAATTATCGAACTGGCAAGGCTCGATCAAATTTTTACTATCTTTGATACAAGAGAAGATTCGCTTGCCCACTAATACAGAAAAACCAACAAAACCAAACACCGTGCTCCGAACCTTAGAAGCTTGGGGAAATATCTGGATTCGACTCTTTGAATTCTTAGGCGGTGTATTCGGAATTGTTTTCGACGTAATAATTTGGCTCAAACGTTCGATTTTTGACAAAGATGTTCGCTTTGGACGAGCTGCAACTGTTGGACAAATAGTCAGGATAGGTGTTAGATCTATCGGGATTGTTTGCCTTGTTTGTGGGTGTATTGGTCTAATACTTGCTGTTCAAATGGAACCACCTTTAGCAACTTTTGGTCAAACCGACAAAATTGCAAATATCGTTGGCGTTGCAATTCTTCGAGAACTTGGACCTCTGATTTCAGCAATTGTACTTACCGGTTTTGCAGGAGCTGCAATTGCAGCCGAACTAGGGACGATGGTCGTTGGAGAGGAAATAGAAGCGCTAGAATCCCAAGCACTTAATCCAATTAGATTTCTCGCGGTTCCAAGAGTTCTTGCTACAACTTTGAGTCTCGTCTTACTTACCATCATTGCAGATGTAGTTGCCATCTTCTCGGCAGGGTTCGTATCAATCGAATTGCTCGGCGTTCCGTATGAACTTTACAAAGCAAACACACTCTCGCAAGTAGCAATTTCTGACTTTACAACCGGACTGTTCAAAGCGGGCGTCTTTGGGCTGATTCTTGCTTCAATTGCATGTTACAACGGATTCAAAGTAAGCGGAGGCGCAGCGGGCGTAGGAAAGGCAACGACAGATACTGTTGTGCAAAGCGTGGTCTCCATTGTTATCGCAGACCTCATATTCTCAGCCATGTTCTACCAGCTTGGCTGGGTTTGACTCTTCGTCAATCTGACTCTGGTTTTAGCATGACAACGTGAGCAGTAAGGCCTGTATCATCAGCAGTCATGTTCCACGCCATCGGTCCGAGCAAAGAAGCAAAAGCGTCTGAAATCTTGGTTTGCAATTCCGAGTTCTTAAAAAACTCAGGCCTCATTTCAGCTGCCATTTCAGGGTCGAAAGCTTCAACTTCATCGAACATCTGCTTTGTCATTGCATCTGACACTGCTGTTTGCAATTCAATACTCTTCTTTAAATCAGAATAACCCCATGAGGAAACATCTTCATTTGAAAGCATTGATAGTGCAGCATTTGAGCTAAAAGAAACTTTGTTTTCCTTTGGGTTCGCTGTTGACCTTAGAGCATTTTCAACTGCATTTGTTGAGCCAATGAAGGCATATCCTCCACTGACTGCTAAGGACATTTCCAATGGGTACGGCAAAGGCATTGGCATTGCGCTTGAGAAATCAATTGTAAACAGTTGATTCCCTAAAAAGTCAGTAGGCGTCGCGCCCATCATTGGCAAAGTTGATCCAAGTGTATTTCCAAACGCCTCTTCATCTTTACATTCAATCGCAAAGAGATACCCAATACTATCATCTGTCAAAGGTAATTGACCTGTAGAAAAGGTATGGTATGTAGAACCTAGAGGATTAAAGAAGAGGTTAAAACCTGCTTCCATCTGATCCATATGCCCAGCCATTTGTATCCCTAGCATAGGGTTACTCATCAGTGTTTCCTTGATGAGTGAAGTGAACTTAGACAAATCAATTTGCCCTTGTGAATAACTCAAGGCATCTGGCGCAACAAAGGAAGGGATTGGCTCACTAGTAGTGTTTGCACCAATCAAACCCATCAATCCAGTGCGACCATCGTTCATGAGTGCCGTATATGTTGCTTCAATAAATACATCGGAGGAAGGCGAGATAGTTACCGACTCAGCAATTCCATCGATATCACCAATTGCTGTTTTAAGTGTTGGCAAGAACATCATAGCCATCCCAGAAGAATCAATTTGCATAATCGTGTCAGCAAGATTCGTGAGTAGGACTGCTGCAAAAATATCACCATCAGTTCCACATGTATCAAGCAAGGATAAGTAGTCAGCATTGCTTGCAAGGGTCCCATTTTCTGGCTCGCCATCAATTGCAGAGAACGCTGAAGCAATTGCATCTGGCTCTGATCCTAAGAACAAGTAACCATCACTAAACACAAGGTATATACGGCTAAAAGCATTTGGGTCAATATTCAAGTTTGGCATAGGTGCGGCTGCAGGAAGAGCATATTCAATCACCCAAACATCCCGACCAGAGAGACTTACAGTTTCATATTCCAATCCTGCATTACCTGCGAACTCTTCGAATTTGGTAGAGAACATGGCATCGTACATAGGATCGTCAAGTTCAATCATCCCTAAAAATCCAATCCCAACTGATCCTACTTCATAATCTACTACTGGGTAAAGAGCAAAACCGGCATCCCCAGTTGGAGGCGTCCACGTTTCTTTATCTATCCCGAGTTGTCCTAATATCTCAGTGCACTCCGTAGACCCGACAGAGCATGACTCGCTACCTATTTGCTCTTTGATAGAAGATGCTATTTCAAAGATTGTGTCGCAAACTCCAGAGTCTTGCAAGTGAGTTATTACTTTTCCAACGTCCGAAGTTGAAACAACTGCTATCGTGGTTTCTGGAACTACGTCTTGGATTTGGACATCTGAAAGCGCAATCGTAGTGGCAATTAATGGTGTTAAAAAGAACATAAAGTACTCCTATCGTTTCATTTTTACTGTGCAATGAATCATGTTTATCTTATTGGGAATCGTTGTTGCTATCTTTCAATTGAGACGCAATCCCATTTTCTGAACGCTTTGGTGGCTTGTGGTAAAGATGCCCTGCATTTGGGTTTTTTTCGTCATACGCAAATGCTTCACGATTCCGAATAAAATCCTTTACATACCTTGTTGGGATTGCAAAGTTTAATGACTCGGCAGCTGTAATTCCCATATTTGTAATACCAACAACTTCACCTTGACTATTAAAGAGAGGACCACCAGAATTACCAGGGTTAATTGCTGCATCCGTTTGGATGTAGGTCAACCCGTCAAAACTTCTTTGCTTTGTAGAAATCACTCCTTGGCTCATTGATCTTTCTAGACCAAGAGGATTTCCAATTGCAAAAACTGTTTCTCCTACTTCAATCTTTTCCGCTTCTTCCAGAACTGAGAAGTCAAATGGTTCATCATCTGGATGCGAAAGCTGCAATAATGCCAAATCCAGATGATTATTGACCGCAATAATAACTACATCTTCAATGGTAGTTCGTTTCAAAGTTCCATCTTCCTGTGGAATCCAGACAGTAGCACGAAGATCCGTTTCGCCTTGTATCACATGAGCATTTGTGATGGCGTACCCATCTTCGTTGAGCAAAACGCCTGAACCAAGCCCTCCTGGGGTTGAAACTTTAATGACCGATGCACCAACTCTTTTTGCCTGTTCTCTTGGGCTACGCTCTGGCAATTGCACAGCCGTTCGAAAAAGACTCGAAGTATCAAGGTCTGAAGAATCATCGATCGGATCAGCAGCGTCTACTTCCTTCACTTGGGACATTTCGACTTCGATAACTTCGGAGCCGATATCGACCCACAACTTGTTATCTGTTTGTTTAATGATTTTTCCATGAACTTCACCTCCACTATTGAGGCGGACAATGTCAGCTGAGGCGTCGCTTAAGGCACAACACAGAAACAAAAAGGTCAGCAGTTTTATTTTTACCTGTTTAATCATATAACTCTCTTAACACATACTATATCCACCGCTCAAGCGTGATAGCATATATAGAGCATTAAATCTTAGGAATAATATCATGAACATATCACGACATTGCATTTTTACACTTATTACTGCACTTACGCTTCAAACCACTGCGAACGCCACGGACGAACCGTCACTTGGCAATTACTTCGGTTTTGAAGAATTGGAAATAATTAAGATAGGCGATGGCGCTGGACCGATGTACATTGGCGAAATAAATGGCGACGGATTAATGGACATCCTTGTCGTCAATAATCATAAAAGTCGGATTGATGTGCTCCTTCAAAAAGCCGGAGCCACACCTCAAGATGCCACTCCAGTTACACGCGCCAACGAAATACCTGAGCACTGGCGTTTTAATAATGAACGAATTATGGTTTCACATAAGGTGTCCGCACTTGCTTTGCATGACTTCAATAATGATGGAAGAACGGATGTAATCTATGCAGGTAATCCAAACAATATTGTTTTTTTGGCACAGGAACCTGACGGCACCTTTACAAAAACGCGTACACATCGTACAAAAAACTTGCGAGCAAACCGAAGCGGTTTCCAGATCGCAAATATTATTGGTGACAACTCACCGGAATTACTCACAATCGTTGAAGGAAATATTCAGTCCTTCCCACTTGACGAAGATTCCCTAGGCAAACCAGTACTATTTGCTACTGAAGATTCCATTGCCGCGTTTGAACTTGCTGACTATGACGGGGATGGCTTGCTCGACATTTCAGGAATTATCCCAAACAGCAGTGAACCTGTTCGTTTATGGCTTTCACAAATTACAGATGGCGAAAAAATGATGGGGCCACAATTACGATTCGAGATGCCAACTTTACGAGAATTTGCCTCTGTTTCACTCCCAAACAGGAACGCCGCGCTGATGGCAATAATTGAGCGAGCTTCTCGAAAAATAGTGCTATACGAAATTACACGAGAACAAATCAAAACTCATGGTGACCGCGATGCATCAATCGAAATCTATCCATTTCTTGGCAAAGGAGCACGCAAACATTTAATTGTAGATGTTAACAGTGATGGACTGTTGGACTTAATTGCAACGAATCCTTCTGACAACACCATTGTTGTGTATGAACAGACGGATAAGAGGGGGCTTTCCGTTGGAGTATCGTCTCCGACGCTTTCTGATGTGCGTTCAATAGCAACTGGAGACATAGACAAAGACGGGGTTCAGGAACTCTATGTTCTAAGTGAAGATGAAGGCGTAGTTGGTCGTTCAGAATTAAACACGCTCCAGCTCCCCTTTCCTCAACCCATCCCTTTCTCTTCTGGGAACACTCCAATTTCTCTCTCTACAGTTCAACTGAATAATGAAATGAAAGTCGCTGTCATCTCTAAGGAAAAACGCTCTTATGTAATTGATCTTATCGACGCAAAGGGAAATAGTGAAACAATTGACCTTGGATCTTTAAGCAGAGGGCCAGATCAAATACTTGGCTTTGATGCTGATCAAGATGGCCGCACCGATCTTCTGGTTCTCACACGCGATAAACCCATGAAACTTATCATCGCTGCAGAAGATGGATTTGATGTGCTAGATGACAACGAAATGGGACAGTTTGGCCTTGTTCGCGAAGCGACTGAAATGAATATTTCTATCTTTGATGTCGACAACGATGCTAATCCTGAACTCTTAATTGTAGCTGACAATTATGTTCGCGCTGTTCGTTATGAACCTAATCCTGAAGAAGGCGTGAGCCCCGGCTGGCAAGTAGTAACCCAAGTTAATTTAGAAGATGGGGCTTCTGATCTCATTTCAATTGCAGTAAGTGGAGACAATCTGTACGTTGCCGATAGAGAAAACGAACGAGTTGTTGCAATCAATCGTAATGACTCTAACGAATGGGAGGAAGCAGACAGTCTCTTCGTTCACGGATACGATTTCGGTCCGATGTACTGTGAAGATTTCACTGGCGATGGCACTCCAGACATAATTGCTATGAGCAATTCTGGGTTTGCAATAATTCAGATTGAAGGAGATCGCATTAAACTGCATGAGTTGCAATCGTGGCGAAGCGAGAACGAGCGGCGTGTTCAACACGAATTAGCGATGGGCGATGTAAACTCAGATGGGTACAGCGACATGGTCTCACTTGATGCAGGAGAACAGATGCTTGAGATATTTACATTTAGCCAAGACGCCAAAATGTTATATGCAACTGGTTTCAAAATCTTTGAATCAAGAATTTTTTCTAGTGGTGAGCCGCGCGAATGGCAACCTAGCCAGGTCATCATTACTGACTTAACAAATGACAACAAGAGTGATGTCCTCCTGCTCTCTCACGATCGCCTCATCTTATACAAACAATAAGTCACTTCGATACAAGAAACGACACAGAGACCCGGAGACACGCAGGGGAAAGTTATTAGTTTATACAATTAAGTATTGAGGCAAACGACTTCTGTGCATAAAGCCACTTCAACAATAAACTATTCTTCTCTATGTGACTAAGCGTCTCGGTGGAAAATAAGATTCCTGAGAAAGCGACACAATACAAAAGAGAAGAAACGCCAGTGTATTGTTTTGATTGTCAGACGCGTTCGGATAGTTGCGAATATGGTTGCTTATGCGGACCGATGTAGTCGCACCGAGGGCGTATGAGTCGGTTGTCCTGCAAATACTCGAGGCAGTGTGCAGTCCACCCAGAAACTCGACTCATTGCAAAGAGTGGCGTGAATAGATCAAGATCGATTCCCAATGAATAATAGGTTGTGGCTGAATAAAAATCAACATTTGGATAAATGCCTCTAGAACCGACTTCGCGATCCATGATGGCTTCTATTTCATGACTTAAGTTGAACAATTCTAAATTACCAGTATCTTCGGCTATCCCCTGAGCAAATGTTTTTAAATAAGTAGCCCGTGGATCATAAGATTTATACACTCTGTGCCCAAAACCCATGATTCGTTCTTTGTTAGCTAATTTAGACATCACGTATTGCTCTACATTTTCAATCCCATCAATGTCATTAAGCATAAGCATAACGCCTTGGTTTGCACCTCCGTGAAGAGGACCTTTAAGAGTACCGATAGCAGTTGTGACAGCGGAATACATATCGCTTAGAGTAGAAATTGTGACAAGTGAAGCAAATGTTGAAGCATTAAAGCCATGGTCAGCATGGAGAATCAAACAAATATCCATTGCTCTAGCCATTCGTTCTGTTGGCTTTTCACCTGTAAGCATGTATAAAAAGTTTTCGGCAATTGAATACTGCTCATCTGGGCGTACAAGATCTAAACCTTTGCGATGCCTATCGAAACCAGCGATAAATGCGGGCATCTTTGCGAGCATTGAAATTGATTTTCTAGCATTGGCTTCTTCACTTGGATCGTCAGCAGCAGGATCGTGTAATGAAAGAGCAGATGTTAAGGTTCTTAGCGCATGCATTGGACTTGCGTCTCTAGGGAGAGAAACTATAAGGTCCCACATTCCTTCAGAGAGTTCGTAGTTTCTACGAATCTGCGCCGTGAAGTCTGCTAATTCTGAACGTGATGGCAACCTTAGATTCCAAAGTAAGAACGTAGTCTCTTCAAAAGTGCTATGACGAGCAAGATCGTCAATATCGTACCCCACATACTCGAGCACCCCTTTCTCTCCATCAATAAATGAAAGAGCAGACCGTGCAACGATTGTGTTCACTAGACCGATATCTGTATGCATCCCTTGCATAATAGCGCTCATTTTGAGCCTCCTGATTCTTAGGTTCTCTGTCGCGATATGAGCATTTGTCATATCTGCATGTAAAATTTCATTTTAGCAAATTTCTACTGAATTCCAACCCTACAATGCCAAAATGCTCATTCCAATTGGCACAACTATGGAACATAAGAAACAGCCCATTGTCACATATTGGATAATTGGGCTAAATGTGCTCATTTTTGCCATGCAA
The DNA here is from genome assembly GCA_014381555.1 of Planctomycetota bacterium. Lineage (GTDB taxonomy): Bacteria > Planctomycetota > Phycisphaerae > Phycisphaerales > SM1A02. The sequence continues at coordinate 11,909 of JACNLO010000048.1, forward strand.
TGGGCAGTTAGCCGCGGCGGAGGCCTAACTGGCGAAAACGAAGCACTTCGTTTCTTAGCCCATCTTGAGTATGAAGGGCAACTCTCTAAATCACATTTTCACATTTGGTCACTCTTTTCATATCAATTCTTACACGCAGGTTGGATGCATATTCTTCTCAACATGATTTTTCTTCTCCCATTTGGGAAAGCCGTCGAAGGTCGCATGGGGCACATTGGCTTTGCCATATTTTATTTAGCGTGCGGAGCAATTGGAGGCTTTATTCATACCATGCTCTATGATGCTCCTGTAGTTGGAGCTAGTGGTTCGGTCTGTGCGGTTGTCGCAGCATTTATCGTGCTTGCACCAAAGACACACATTCATGTCCTTCTTATTTTCTTCATCATTGGGATCTATACGATTCCGAGCATGCTCCTCGTTGGTTTTTTTGTTTTACTCGACTCATTAAATCTACTTGCAAGTTTAGCTGGCCATAACAATGGAACAACTGCATGGGTAGTACACTTAGTTGGATATTCAGGAGGATTTTTGTTTACATTTTTAGCACTATCATTTGGGTTTATACGTTCAAGTGAATTTGATTTAACACAAGTAATTAACCAGTTTCGAAGGAGGCGCTCTCTACAGAAAGTAATTGATGCAAACCCAGTGTTTAAAAACAGTGTCGAAGAGGTTGCAAATCCAGATTTTCAATTACGTACTTTGATCGCACAACAAGCAAGCACTGGCAAAACCGACCAAGCAGCAAAGACATATTTTGATTCCATTAAAACAAATCCAACCCTTAAAATTGACCCCCGCACATTCCACACCCTTGGTTCTTCTTTATTAGAATTAAATAGAATTGAAGAAGGTGTCCTCGTATTTGAGCAGTACTTAAAACAATACAAAGAAGCTAAGGACAGAGGCGAAGTCGCCCTCCTTCTTGCAGCAAAATACACAAGAACATTACAGAACAAGAAGCGGGCTTCTGAATTGCTCAAAAAATACGCAGCAGATTTTTCTGAACAACACCAAAAACTTGCTGTATCAATCCAAAAAGAAATAACCTCATGAGTGGAAACTTCTTAGCTAAAAACACAATTGGAACAAGCGTCAAAATCTGCGGGCTCAGTGACGAAGATACTATAGATATTGCGGTCGCATCCGGCGCGAATGCCGTCGGCTTTGTCTTCGTTGAAGAGTCGCCTAGGTTTGTAGAACGACACCTTGCCGATCAACTCATGCTCCAACTTCCAACTGATGTCATTGGCGTAGCAGTCCTACAAGACCCCACCTCGCTTGAACCATACAAAACATGGGGCGGCTGGCTTCAACTGTGCGGGGACGAAGATGAGCGCACTGTAAGTACAGCCCCCCGCCCTGTCATCAAAGCAGTGCAATGGAATAAGGAAGAAGTTGTACGATGGGACGGATGTAAAAATGTAGCAGCCATTCTCGTTGATGGATCCACTGGAGGGCTAGGCATCTCTTTCGATGTCTCTGAACTAGCCACTTTGATTCCAACCCTTCAAACCCCAATTATCATTGCTGGAGGACTTTCACCTGAAAATGTTCAGGAAGTCATCGCAAAAGCAAAACCCGCAGGAGTTGATGTCAGTAGTGGAGTCGAAAGTTCACTAGGAGTTAAAGACCCAGAAAAGATTTGTGCATTCATACAAAAAGTAAAAGATACCTGTTAAGCCAACTCTTCTTTTCTTTTCTCAACTAATGTTATGTCGCTAATAGAAAGCGAACCGTCAATTGCTTTCGTCATATCCCACAATGTCAACGCTGCAACGCTCACGGCTGTCAATGCTTCCATCTCAATTCCTGTCCTACCAGTCACCACAACTTTTGAATTGATTTTCAATCGACCAGAATCTACTCGCTCAAATGTTACTTCTGCAAGTTCAAGCGGAAGTGGGTGGCATAGTGGAATCAACTTGTCGCATAATTTTGCGGCTTGAATTCCAGCAATCCTTGCAACAGCAAGCCCTTCACCTTTTGGCAAATCTCCACCAAGCAAGGCGTCTATAGTTGATTCTTTCGCATTAAAAAAACCTTCCGCAACTGCCGTGCGAAGCAGAGGGGCTTTTCCAGAAACGTCGACCATTGAAGCCTTGCCTTGTTTATCGAGATGTGTGAGACGATCATGCATGGTTTATTCCTTTGTATACACTGGCTTGCCTGCAACAATCGTCATTGTCACAGATGGAGGGGTTTCTTTCCAGTCACATTGCAGTGGATCTTGATCTAATACTGCTATGTCAGCATAAGCACCCACTCGCAAATGCCCACCTTTAGTAGAACGAAGTGACTGCGCCCCATACGTAGTGCTCGATACAAGTGCTTCATTCGGAGTTAACCCTTGCCCAATGGCGATTTGCATTGACAACAGAGGATTTGGCTGAGCAATAGGCCAGTCAGATCCAAAAGATAACAAGCCTCCGGCATCAATCATTCTTCTCCAGTTGTGAAGTTCACTCATTCGTTCTCGCCCTAGCGACTTCATTCCCAATTTCATGTCTTCGGGTTGATGGGTTGGCTGCACTCCAAACCACCTATTTGAAACCGCGGACAAGTCCCGCTCAGCAATACATTGTGCGTGTTCGATACGTGGGACTAAAGACCCATCTACATCTTTTAGAACATGCAGAGCTCTGCCGACAGCTTCGTCGCCAATTGCGTGAAGGACTGGAGCAAACCCTGCAGATGAAACCTTACGAACCCACTTGTTGAGATCATCCAGTAAAGCATGACCTGTCCACACTCCAGAACCTTCAGTATCAACCCATGGAAAATACATTTTCGCAGTCCTTGAGCCAAGCGTCCCGTCAAGAAACGATTTAAACCCTGTAATTTTCAAATATGAATTTTGCTCCAAAGTATTACACGATTCAATCATCTCCGTAGTAGGATCATCAACACACATCGCTCGCATTCTCAGTTGCTGGCACTCTTGAATTGCAACCAAAACGGAGGCAATGTCTTTCATTTTCTCCATTGTTCCAACAAAAGTAATTCCGCATTCGTGCAATTCTCTAATCGCTCGTTTCGTTCGCTCTACTTTTACTGAAAGTGAAACTTCAGGAATGTGTGGCATAATTCCTTTAAACAAAGCATCTTCAAAAATGAGTCCCTCGTCAATTCGTTGACCACCTTGCAGGGTTTTCACTTTTTCGACATCTACATTTTGAAGAAGCGCATCATTTACAACTGCACAATGAAAATCCGCGCTATAGAAAAGAATTGGGGTTTTGGTTTTATTGGAAAACCACATCCGGTTTGGCATCTCGCCCAGACATTCCTCAGACCAACCGGAGCCAACTAACCAATCTTCTGAAGCATCCTTACAACTTGAAGAGATAGCCATAGTTTCAAATTCAGCTCTGGATGCGCAACCATTCAATTGCACATCACCACTTCCAGTTGCTCCAAGTACAAGATGTAGGTGAGAATCTACAAAACCTGGCACCGCACATTGACCGTGCAAATCAATGCATTCTGCCTGTTCTGGTGCAAGGGAGTCATGTGCTTGAATTATTCCATCGCTCATCGTTAGAGAATGGCAATATGTGCCCAAAGTGGGGTCTATGATAAAAAAACCGTTGTGTAGATGGAGTGTTCTACTCATGTTGGTACCTTAACTGAACCGAATGAGAAAACAGCGTATCCTCTACATAGAAATATCGTCAACATGCTTAAATTTTTACTCCTATGTACTCTTCAACTTTCTCTTCTTGGCTGTGAATCATCAGAGCCAAATGAACCACAGCGTCCAATTTCAAAGCCAACGATAGAGGAACCGGAACCGGAGAACACAACTCTCGAAGCGTTTCTAGAAGAAGAAGAAGAAGTCAATATCAAAGATCGCATTGACAAATTCACCAACAAACCTCCTAAGGATAAAACCCACATCACATTTGGGCGATACCGCTCCAAAAAGCCTCACACTTGGGCTTGGGTTCCTCCTAAATCACAAGCCGTGACATGCAACTATGTCGTCCCAAGTACGAAGACAAATGAACATGCATTATTTTCCATCACGGAATTTACAGATGGAGTTAATGGCACTTTTGATGAAAACGTTGCTCGCTGGAAATCCCTCTTTAGGAGTAACGACGGTTCCCCATTGAAACCAAAAGTTGAGTCGTTCTCCACAAATATCCATGATGTTAAGGTTGCTGAGTTTGAAGGAGAATACATGGGCGCTGGTGCAGCCTGGCATTTACAAAACCATTGTCTTCTTATCGCGAACATTCAAGTGAATGGTTCTAGTTTGCAATTCAAATTACTCGGTTCGAGAAATACTGTTCAAGCACATCGCCAAAACTTTATTAATTTTATCAAAGAGATTTCCCCACTTCCGCCACCGCAAGAATAGCAAGCGTTTCGAATCTTCCGTTCCAATGGCAATGGATGAAGGGGCTACTGAGCCAGAAAGTTTGAAAGCAATTGCGGGCCATCACTTGTTAAAAAACTTTCAGGATGGAATTGAACTCCCTGCAATGACGCTCCATCACCAGACCAACGCACACCCATGCATACGCCTTCTTGAGTCCAAGCGTTCATCGTGAAATCTTCAGAAACTGTCTCTGGATCCACCACTAGTGAGTGATAACGAGTCGCATGAAACGGATTAGGGAGCCCTTCAAAAATCCCCGTATTGTCATGGAAGACCTCTGATGTTTTTCCGTGTACTGGCTTGGAGTACTCAATAACTTTCATCCCGTGCAATATTGCAATTGCCTGATGCCCCAAACAAACACCTAGAATAGGTATCTTCCCCTTAAAATGAGCGATGAGTTCTTGACTCACACCACTCTGTTCAGGACGACATGGTCCAGGAGAAATTACGAGCTGGCTCGGTTGCATTGCAACGGCTTCTTCAAGAGTGATTTGATCATTGCGGACAACATTCATTTCTCTTGAAATACCAGCGTCAATATCATGTTCACCTATTCTTTGGACAAGGTTAAACGTAAACGAATCGTAGTTGTCAATAATGAGCAACATGTTGTTGAGTATACACCCCCAAAGTGACGTTCGTTTGTTCTATGCTGCTCGAGTTCCCGCAACACCATCTTGAGTCACAATAAAGAGATTGCTTGAGATTGGGTAAGGCAACCTTTTATAATCAAGCAAAATACGCTCCTGTAATTTTTCGACAAATGCATCAGGGCCACAAGAAATCGCCATAAACATATCACGTGCTGGAGCAGCAACATAAAAGTTTCCCTTGAATTCAGGGGCAAGTTTCTGCCACAACGAGCCAAGCAAGAGACGCGCGGCATCATAACCATCTTGCATATTAAAAATTGCTGCACGCCCCCCCTCTTTACTTTCAACAATTTGGAGTTTTAGACTTGGCTGATATTTTGCCAAATTTTCTCGAGCGATTCGATCGAGTTCATCAATATCAATACCCCAGCGAATCATTTGCTCAATCGTAATACTCACAGTCATTCTTGGCATATCAATGACATACAAAATGACCGTATCGTTCACGAATGGCAAATATGCAACTTGTTCAATATCTAACTGCTCAAATATAGAGAGTGGTTGAATTCGAGGCATGATTCGACCCAATGCAACTGACAATGGCATCGGTATCTGAGAAAAATTGTCTCCTTCGAGTAGTTGCTCAAGAAAATCTTCAACAATTTCAACCCCGCGTAGTGAATCTGAAAGAACCATTCTATACAGGTTATTTAGACCAAGATGTCGACCATCAAGATATAAATCCATTGGACCTGCTAGACGAACTTCACGGTCAGGAAAATGTCTGCGTAATATTTTCACAACTTGTTCACTAAAAGCTTCGGGTTCTCTTGGCATGTGGCTCATTCTTAGGTTCCTTTGGTTATCGCCCCCAATGGAGTCATTCGACTCAATTACTGTCCTGCTAAAGAGAATCACAAAAAGTTAACGATTTGCTCACTTTTTTTCTAAAAATATCGGACCTTTTGCGTCTCGTGGTACCCTGTACATCATGAACCGTAATGTAAACATTAATGGAACCCCAATAGGCAACACTGCCCCACTATTACTCATCGCAGGCCCCTGCGTATTAGAGAATGAAAAAGATGCTTTGATCATAGCTGAAAAACTTCTAGAACATTGCCGCGATGCTGGCATGAATTTTATTTTCAAGGGAAGTTTTGATAAAGCAAACCGAACCAGCGTACATTCAAAACGAGGGCTTGGTTTACAAGATGGTTTAAGAATTTTAGCTAAGGTGAAGGAACAATTAGGAGTGGCTGTCACAACAGATATTCACGAATGTTCTCAAGCACAACCCGCAAGTGAAGTTGTTGACGTTTTACAAATTCCTGCTTTCTTATGCAGGCAGACTGACTTGCTCGTTGCCGCTGCAAATACAAACGCTGTCGTCAACGTGAAGAAAGGACAATTTCTGTCCCCACAGGAAATGGAACATGTCGTCGCAAAATTACGTGAAGCTTCGTGCAGGGACATCATCCTAACTGAACGCGGAACATTTTTTGGTTACAACCGACTCGTAAATGATTTCATTGGCGTTGGCGACATGATGAACATCGGTCCTCCTGTTTGCTTTGATGTGACACATTCAACCCAACTCCCAGGTGCGGGCAAAAATACCACTGCTGGCAGACCAGACCGCGGGTTCTTGCTAGCGAAAGCTGCTACAGCTGCGGGAGTTGATGCCTTATTCCTTGAGTGCCATCCTGATCCGACATCTGCAGCGTCTGATGCAAGCACGATGCAGCCCCTTGAAAAAATGCAAGAAATCATTTCAACCTGCGCTTCTATTCGCAATGCCATCCAAAACTTAACCATTACCGAAGGCCTGTCATGACCTCCTGTGACCACTGTGATAAACCTGCAATTTACCACGATGTGCGAATTGCGAATGGTGTACATAACACGACACATCTGTGCGCCGAACATGCCATGGAAGCCGGAGTTAGTCTTGGTCCAATTGATTTATCTGTCGTGCTCCATTCCACTGAGAATGCAATATCAGGAGACATTTCGAAAGCATGTCCAGATTGCGGAATGACTGTTGCTCAATACAAAAAAACGAGTTTGCTAGGTTGCCCATCTTGTTACCAAACATTCTCTGACGAACTCAATTCAATCATTACGCAAGTCCAGAATAACAACACGCAACATATAGGCAGAGCACCAGCACAAGCCTCTGTTGACTTGACTCGCCACTTGCAGATTAGAAGACTTTTGAAGAAATTAGAATCAGCGGTGAGTCAAGAGGAATATGAACAAGCCGCTATCCTTCGCGATAAACTTAGAGAACTCCACACTTCGGGTGAACCTAATGAAAATTGACCCTGATTACAATTGCCCCTTTAATAGTGACCACACCCCATTTGGAGATGTTGTCTTAAGTAGCCGAGCACGACTCGCGCGTAATCTAGAGGGTTTTCCCTTTGTTAATCGATCTACAACATCAGATTGCATTGAAGTCACGTCATTGTTAAGCCAAATTTGCACCAAAAATAACTCTAACTTGCAACTCAAATGGATCGAAATGGACGAACTCGACTCAGTGACAACAGAGATGTTTGTAGAACGACATCTTATTTCGTCTTCTCTTGCACATGCAATACACCCGTGTGCAATTGCTGTTGGCCCTGAGCTCTCAAGGAGTGTCATGGTCAATGAAGAAGACCACATTCGTATACAAAGTATCAGACCAGGTTTACAACTCACAGACGTTCGTGATGACGTACATCAACTCGACCTTCTTGTTGAAGAGATTATCTCATATGCGTTTGATGACCAACTTGGTTTTTTAACTGCATGCCCCACAAATCTAGGAACTGGGGCGCGTTTTAGTGTCATGGTACACCTGCCAGGGCTGAGGCTAGTAAAAGATTTAGAACGTGTGCGCCGCGCATGCGAAGGGATGTCGCTCGCGATTCGAGGGTATCGAGGAGAGGGGTCTGGAACTATGGCGGATCTTTACCAAGTAAGCAATCAAATTACCCTTGGGAACACTGAAGAGCAACTTTGTAACATTCTCTCAGAGGATTTTTTACCTCCAGTAATCGAATGGGAACGTAAGGCGCGAATGACCATTGCAAAAGAGCAATCTCAACGGCTCGATGACCAAACATTTAGATCGCTCGGCTTACTTCAAAACGCAAGAATCCTCACTCCGGAAGAAGCGATGAACAACCTTGGAAACATTCGACTTGGTATTAGCCTTGATCGCATTGATACAATTGAAATAAGCACAGTCAATCAACTTCTCATAGAAATCCATCCTGGACATTTACGCTGGAAATACGGCAAAGAACTTGATGACGATGAACTCAATACACGCAGAGCCGATCTCATCCGTGAGAAACTAGGGCAGTGACCTCACCAATAACAAGACTCGCGCCCTCCCCTACTGGCTCTCTACATATTGGAAATATTTGCACTTTTCTTCTGAACTGGGTGATTGCCAAACAACGAAATTGGAAAATAGTATTTCGAATGGAAGACATTGACGGGCCGCGAAAAAAATCAATTGCAATCGAAGAATCCATCGACATTTTGCGATGGATTGGGATTGATTGGGACGGCGAAATAGTTATTCAATCAGACAGAATAGACGCGCATCAAGAGATGCTACACACACTTATCGAAAAGGACCTTGCGTACCACTGCTCACTAACTAGAAAGGAGCTCAATACTGTTTTGTCCGCTCCTCACGAAACATTTTCCAGCAAAGATCCAATCTACAGACCTGCAAACGTGAGGCTTCATAATTCCTCATTACCCAATATCCAAACTAATTGGAGATTTGTTTCTGAGCGGGCAACCCATGTTGTCCACGATGAACTTTATGGCGCACAGATTTGCGACACCTCACACGATTTTGTCATTTGGACAAAAGACAACTCCCCAACTTATCAACTCGCAGTTGTAGCCGATGATCATTATCAACACATCACGCACATCATCAGAGGGAATGACCTCTTGCAATCAGCCGCCTGGCAAGAACTCCTGTTTGAGGCAATGGGTTGGGAAACACCTACTTGGATTCACCTTCCGTTAGTAATTGGGAGCGATGGAAAAAGAGTAGCAAAACGTCATGGGGACTCTAGAATTTCAACTTATCGTTCCCGTGGTGTATCACCAGAGCGTATCATAGGACTCATCGCCATGTGGACACACGCCCAAATCAACCCAATACCAATGTCACTAGAAAAATTCTTACACTCATTTGATCTCGACAAATTGCAACCAAATAATATTGTGTTTACAAAAGAAGATGAAACATGGTTACTCGATTAACGATTCTCTTATGCATTGCAATTTTTGCACAGGGATGCTCATCTAGAACCCCAATAACTTCAAGTGTGGTTAATATCGGTGGAGAGACCTTCACATTAGAACTTGTCCTTGACCAAAGCTCCAGAGCAAATGGATTGATGAACCGAACTTCTATTGCAAAAGATGGCGGGATGCTTTTTGTTTTTACTGAGTCGAGCAACCGTTCTTTTTGGATGAAGAGTTGCCTCGTTGATATCGACCTTATCTTCTTAGATTCCAGAGGCACAGTTACTGCACTACACGAAATGACTGTGGAGCCTCCACAAGAAGCCCAAGAGTCTACATGGGACTATGAAGGAAGATTGACCAACTATTGGTCCAGAGGCCCTTCACGCTTTGCTATCGAACTAGCAGCAGGGTCTATTAAAAGACTTAAATTACGAATTAATGACATAATCAAGTTGGATTTAAACCAACTAAAATCAATGGCCCGATAAGTATCGGATCCTTGGTCTGTCATCATAATTCACTAAAAAAACTGCCAATCGGATTTAACACACTTCATCAGGATACTGACGCTTCCGATGAAAGGTTATGTGCTTGAACTGTTTTCTCAGAGCACACATTGTGTTTTATGACAATTAGACCATCCATTTTTATTAACACCTCTGAGCAAACTTATGATTGTTTAGAATCTGTTATGAACGACTTGATGTGCAACTGGCCTGAAGGGTTGCCCCCTACATTCACAACTACATGCGTTCACGCTGATGCTGCACTGTTCATTGCTAACGAGTACACCGAGTTGCTGTCTCTATTGCCAAGGTTACTTGAACTCCAGTCACAAAATGTTCCAACCGTAGTGTGCTGTGATGATTTTGGCGACTTGCATGACATCATTACAAAACTTGGGGTATGTAAACTTGCAAACGACGCAAATGCTTTTACGATCTCTGGTGTTTTATTTGGGCTACTCAGTAGAAATGAGCAAGTCTCTACACTTCGAAGCAAGGTGGGTCTAGTCCAAACCATCCACGAAGGTCTACAAGAAGACCTCTCTGAACTACAAGGCGAGTTAGAAACTGCTGCAACGGTGCAGCAGGAGTTCATGTCAACGGGCATTAACGATGTGCACGGCATTTCTTTCTCTTCTATCTGGCGACCAGCAAATGTTGTTAGTGGAGACATGTACGACATAACTCGACTTGATGATGATCATGTGGCACTTTTTATTGCTGATGCAATTGGCCATGGAATCACCGCAGCCATGCTTGCAATGATGTTGACACGCACTCTTGCAGCGAACCGATTCGATTCAAAAACAGGGCATTTTTCAGAACCTAGAGATGTTTTAAAATCACTCAATACTGCACTCCTCCAACGAACAGGAAATGCTGCACGATTTGCTACCGCTGCGTACACCATAATTAATTGCAAAACTAATACGATGACTTATGCTGGTGCTGGACATCCACCTGCTTTGTTACGACGAGTTGGGCAGAGCCCAATCATGTTAGAATCGGAAGGCCCACTTCTTGGAATCTTTGAACAGGACGCATTTCCTCAACATACCATTAAGTTTTCTACAGGCGACACTCTTCTCATGTACTCTGACGGTTTTGAGGATGTACTTGGGGAAAGAACTGGCCCTAACCAGAACCTTCCGTCTCATCTTCAAGCGCTGCATACATTTTGCGACAATAATAGCGAAGATGTATTGAAAGACATTAACGCTTACCTAAATCAAGCAAAAGACAATTTTGCGGACGATTTAACGATGATTAGCATGCGAGCAACACCTGTCGCTCCTTCAATTGGGCTTGCAGCTTAATTAACTTGCATCCGGCGAACCACTTGCACTACAGTTTTTGCCAAAATATCTGTTTCAATATTGACCATATCACCTTCAGCAAGATTCCCCAAGGTAGTCTCTTTAAGTGTTGTTGGAATTAGGACCACTTCAAACCATTCTTTATCTACTTTCGCAATTGTTAGGGAAACGCCTTCGATTGTAATCGAGCCTTTTGGTACAACAGTATCGCGATCTACGTCGTCCATGCTCACTCGGATTCGGCATTCTCCTTCCTCAAGTAACTCAGACTTCAAAACATGCTCAACACAATCGATATGCCCTTGTACGAAATGCCCGCCCATTCGAGAATCTGACTGTAAAGCTTGCTCTAGATTCACCGAATCTCCCTCTCGAAGAGTTCCAAGCGTTGTGCACTGTAGAGATTCATGTACAACATCAAATGCGAGAACAATCCCTTCTTGCTCCTTGGAAGCATGGACAACTGTCAGACAACAGCCCAAAGTAGAAATTGACGCTCCAATTTCAGGTAATTCTGACCACTGTGGGCATCTTATGGTCAGATGTAGGCCGAATTCCTTCTCCTGAAGGCCCTGAACCACTCCAACTGTTTCAATCAAACCTGTAAACATCACATTCACCTAATTCCTAACTGACAGTGTTTGCCAACTTCTTCCATAAGTTTGTCTCATCTTTGAGCGTAACTTTGTAAACTTTACATTCCTAGGAGTCAATGTATGCTCAAGATATCGTTTATTCGTACTTTTACCACCACTTCACTTGTTTCACTTAGCTTTTTGCTCTGCTCGTTTTTCGCAAATGCTAATCAATCTGAGCAAGTTGCAGGCATATCTCTTGATGCCTTACAAAAATCAGGGTTTCGGCTTGATTGGATGACCAAATCAAACTCGAAAGGATTGCACCTTTTAACACTTGTAGATGATTCTCTTTATGTCATGGACAATGATGATTTTCTTACCAGATATAACAGTAACTCTGGCAAATGGTTGTGGTCTACCCCTATTGGTAATCATGTCTTTGAAATTCACGGCATTTCAGAATCTCCAACTGGCAATCGTATCTATATCATTTCAGATGGCGCCATGTATGTGGTTGAGAAAGCAACAGGCAACTATCCGATACAAGACCATACAGGCAACGAAGTAGTTTCAAAAAAACGACAGGTATTGCCACTTGAATGGACAGCTAACACACCTTCAATAACAACCAACGATTTTCTGTTTGTATACGGCTCAACTGGCGGAGACCTTGTTTGGTTTAACCCAGCTATTGGATTTGATATTCAAAGATACAAAATAGGCTCCTCAATTCAAACGCCTCTTACACTTGGCTCAGGAATGAGAGGTACCCAAGAGAATGTACAGACAGCCATACTTGCAGCTTCAACAGATGGCCAAGTAGCTGGAGTCGATTTAAAATCAGCAAGTCGTTTATGGTCTCTTCAGGTAACAAGCCCAGTTAGTGCTCCAATTGCTTATGGAACTAACTCAAAAACCATGCTCGACGAAGAGTTGAGAAGAACTTCTGCCTTTATAGCTGGTACGGACCAGTACATCCGAGCGGTCGATATGCACACTGGTAAACGCAGATGGAACATCCTGACATCTGCGAAACTTACTGACTCCCCTGTTTTCCTCAAAGACCTAGTCTATCAACGTATTCCTAATAGCGGCCTTGCTGCCTATGTCGCATTTCCTGGACTTCTTTCTGGGAAACAAGAATGGCTTGCGGATGATGTTTTTGGGAACGTCATTACGACAACGAAAGACGGAAATTTATTGTGCTGGGACCAAGATCAATCCATTGTACAAATTGTCGACCCTCGAAAAGGCGGTGTTGTTTCTACTCTGACAATTCCGGACGCAAAGACAGTAATCGCTGACAATCCAACTGATGGTTCCTTGTTCATTTTAAGAAATGATAATGTACTCTTTCGCCTTGTACCAAGGCAATAAACATGCGAGGTAATATCCCAATTCGTCGGGCTCTGATTTCGGTTAGCGACAAGTCTGGAATCGTCTCTTTTGCGAAATCTCTCGCTTCTCATAATATCGAGATCATATCAACTGGTGGAACTGCAAAAAAATTACAAGAAGCAGGTCTGCAAGTACTCGATGTTTCTTCCATAACAGGGTTTCCAGAAATGCTTGATGGAAGAGTAAAAACCCTGCACCCTGCAGTTCATGGAGCACTCCTGGGAGTGAGGGATGAACCTTCTCATGTTTCTGCTATGCAAGAGCATTCAATTGAGCCAATTGACTTAATCTGCATAGACCTCTATCCGTTTGAAAAAACAATAACAAAATCGAATGTATCAGATGAGGAAGTGATTGAGCAAATTGACATCGGTGGACCAGCAATGATTCGTTCAGCAGCGAAGAATCACAACTATGTGACAGTCATCACAAATCCAAAACAATATGAACTGGTTCTTGCTGACTTAGAAACACATCAAGGGGAAACGACTTACGAACTTCGATCAGATTTTGCACGAGAAGCTTTTGCACGAACTGCATCGTACGATGCCACAATTAACCAATGGATGGAAGGATCAACCTTGGGCTTCCCTCCACAACTCCACCTCACTAGCACACTCGAACAAACCCTTCGCTATGGTGAAAACCCAGATCAAGCAGCTGCTGTGTACAAGGACCCACAATTCCAAGGACCAAGTGTAGTTACTGCATCGGTTGTTGCTGGGAAACCTTTGAGTTACAACAATCTAATGGATGCCGCAGCTGCACTGGAACTTGTCCAAGATCTCCAAACTGCGATGAATCTTCCAGCTGCTGCAATTATCAAACATGCTAATCCATGCGGGGCTGCTGCTCACGAGTCTATTTGTGAGGCATTTTCAAATGCATGGAAATCCGATCCGCTGGCTGCCTTTGGCGGCATTGTTTCGCTCAGTGGACACGTTGAAGCAGATCTAGCAAGAACAATCTCTCACGGCGAAAAATTCCTTGAAGTCATTGTTGCAACCTCTTTTTCAGAAGAAGGCATTGATATCCTCTCCTCGCGGTGGAAAAATATCCGCCTACTTGCAATTGGCGATGATCCAAGGCAACAAGCTTGGCAGCAACTTCGCTCAGTAGAAGGCGGTATTCTTGTCCAAGAGTTACAACCAGTTCAAGCAGATCCAAATAATTGGGAGCATGTTGCAGGTCCTAGCCCAAGCACAACCCAACTCCAAGATGCAACTCTTGCTTGGATTGCTTGTGGTCATCTCAAATCCAACTCAATCTCTATTGTCGATAAATGTACGCTAATCGGTGGCGGCATGGGACAAGTCGACAGAGTGTCTGCAGCGAAAGTCGCCATCGAACGTGCAGGAGAACAACTCACAACAGCATCTTCGCCCGTGGCGGGTTCGGACGCATTCTTCCCCTTTTCAGATGGTCCTGAGTTGCTCATCGATGCGGGTGTGACTTGTATCGTTCAGCCAGGAGGAAGCGTCCGTGACCAAGAAACTATTGAGTTGTGTGATTCCAGAGATGTTACTTTGCTGCACACTGGCACTCGTCGATTTCGTCATTGACTTCAAGATTCTTAAAACTAAGAATCAATCAGTTCAACAGACCAGTATGCATTGTTGAGGAATGATTTCCAAGACTCATATTGAGCTTGTCCCACTCTGACTCTTTGAGATTCACACTTCGATGGTTTAAAGGGTTTACGGATGAGTCGCATATTAGCTTGCTTTGGCGTTCGCCCGCCCTTTTTGGTATTACATCGTAAGCAGGCGCACACAAGATTCACCCAGGAATTCCCCCCACCTTGAACTCGCGGGACAATATGGTCAAGCGTCAAATCTGAAGCAGAAAAACGCTTCCCACAATACTGGCAATTGTTTTTATCCCTTGCATATAAATTTCGTCGAGTAAGTCGAACTTCGGGTTTAATAAATGCGTCGTACATAAGCAAACGAACAATTTTTGGAACTGCAACTTCAAAGGTTGGCAATTTAATCCAGCTATGTTTTTCTGGCTCAAACTGTTTTTGAAGAGCAGCGACATCCATCCAATCATGTAACCCGTAGTTAATATAATGGCCATCCTCGATTGAAATAATCTCAGCAGCTTTCCTGCAAAGCAAAGTAAATGCACTCCTTGCAGGAATCACTTGAATAGCAGAATACCCTCTATTTAACACGAGCACTTTTTCATCAATAGACAATACGTTTTGCATTACATCTTTCCTAACGCATTAAGTATTGAGTCTGTTTGTGTCATTAGGTGGATGCGTTGATTGTAATATGCACTGCGTTTGATGTAGGCGTCGAAAGATTTATCCCAAGTGGGATTCGCTTCCCATCTGCATCGTAGGGAATGTTGTCCTCGTCGATAATCTTCTGAATAGCCATGACTCCCTCGATAAGCATCTCTGGGCGAGGCGGACATCCTGGCACATAAATGTCGACAGGCATAAACTGATCGACCCCAGGAACGACTGCATAAGTATCGAAGACCCCACCAGTCGAAGCACAGGCGCCCATCGAGATGACCCATTTTGGCTCGGTCATTTGGATATACACCCGCTGGAGTACGGGCATCATTTTTGTTGAAATACGTCCAGCGACAATCATCAAATCTGCTTGACGCGGGCTGAATCGAAAAACTTCGGCTCCGAATCTTGCTAAATCGTAGCGGCTTGAGGCAGTCGCCATTAACTCGATTCCACAACAAGCCGTGGCAAAAGGCATTGGCCAAACACTTGAGCGTCTTGCCCAATTGATTACTCTGCTTACTTGCGTAGTCAAATAACCATCTACAGGAATTGCATCTTCGAGTCCCATGCTGTGTACATAATACAACCTGTCGCACTGCTCGGGGCAAATGCGACAGGTCTCGTATAAAGTAAAAGTACAGAATCATTACTCCAACCGCTTATGCAGCCGAGCCATATTTTGCGGTGTTTGGCTCAATTGTAAAAAGGCGATCAAGTCTCATCATTAGGAAGAGCTCATTCAGGTTACAAGTCAATCCAGCAATGGATGTTGGTGCGTCGAATTGCTCCGCAGTATTTCGAACATCAATACACATTCCAAGCCCTAAACTTGAGATAAACTGAACTTCGTTGAAATCAAGAATCAGGGAAGAAACTTTCTTCCCATATTTCTTCAACTGTGCGTTTATTGCATTTGCAATAACTGGAGCTTCTCGTTCGCCAACTCTGTGACCAACGATGCAGGCGCTAAGCACACCTTTTGAATAAGAAATATCGACGAATAGTGATCGTCTACTGTTTGTTCCGTTATTTTGGGATGTTCTGTTCATGGGTGTTTTTTCGGTCATTGGTGAGCTCCACTTTTGTGTACTCAATGAAAACCGCTGAAAAAACCCATCCTTTCACCCTTTTTTGTATCAATTGCTTATCGGCCCTGCAATTCTGGCTCAGAATACGATACTTGTTGAAGGATTGCCGCTACCTGCAAACCTAGCAAAATGAAGAGCCACATCAAGTAGAGCCAAAACATAAAGACTGGGACAAGCCCCAAGGAGCCATACATATGCCTCAGTGACAAGGCATTATCGACATACAGACCGAGGGTTCCTTTACCCACAAGGAGGAGAATCGTGGCAAGCAACGCGCCAACAAGTGAGGGTTTAAGATTCATCTTCATGGTGGGTACCATTTTGTACAAGAAGAGGACCGCAAACCAAGTGAGGAGGAAATCGAAAATGCTTTCAAGTCCCCATTGCAACGAATCCCAAAGTACAAACGAAGATATCATTGAATCGATTTGGCTATTGAGCCAAAAGGCAAGAGCAAGAAGAATTGGGCCAAACGTAAGCACAAACCAATACAAAGGCAATCTTCTCAACCAAGTCCTTCCTCGTTTTGCTCTGCAAATGACGTTGAAACATGTCTCAATATCTACGAGCAAGGCAATGGCAGAATAAACCAAGACGAGCAATCCAACCCATGTTAGTGCTGCAATACTTACATTCATTCCGCTTGAAACAATCTCAGAGAGCCAACTTCCAAGGGTGACAACAGTTCCACTTTCTGAAATCTCAAGTTGCACCTCATTTAAACCAAGTGCTCTAATTGAATCATCTAGAAATTCTTGGAATCGCTCTACCCCCATAATTGCTTTTGCAACTCCTGCTCCAACCACGGTCACGGGAAGTAGACCAAAGAGCGTCCTGTATGTTAATGATGCTGCCATCATGCTCGCACGGTCTTGCGACAATTGCCGAGCCCCTTGCCGAATAACCTGCCAAATATAACGAACCACTCTTTCCCATCGGGTCAATTCTTCGAATGGGTCTGCGATTGCTGAACGCAACCAATTTACTATCGATTTAATTTTCATATATAGGGTAGACTAGTCAAAATGGGCTGGAATACAAACAAGAAGACACCAAATCATGATCCGACTGCCCCTTTTCGTGATTCGACTCATGGAGAACGGCTCCAGCGGGTGATGGCAGCTGGTGGAATCGCATCAAGGCGAAAATGTGAAGAACTGATTGAAGCCGGCATGGTAAAGGTAAACGGTATTCGAATCGATTTTCTCCCTGCATGGGTTAACCCAAAAGTTGACAAAATAACTGTTGTAGACCAAAAACTTAATTTGCATCCCGATTCAGTCTACCTAATGTACTACAAGCCAAGGGGAATTATTTGCACAATGGACGATCCGGAAGGTCGACCTTGCATTGGAGATATTGTTTCTCACACTTCTGGGGCTAGAGTTTTTCCAATTGGTCGTTTAGATATGGACAGTCAAGGATTACTCCTTCTCACGAATGATAATATCCTAGCGAACGAACTGACCCATCCAAAGCATGGGATGAGTAAAACCTACGAAGTCACCGTTAGAGGAAAAATTACAGAGGAAACACTCAAGAAACTTCAAAAGGGTATTTACCTCGCTGATGCCCATACGAAACATGACCAGACCAAGGGTGGAAAACGAGCGAGCATAGAATCTATTGAGATAGTTCGACACGACCGCGACCGAACGCTTTTAAAACTCACTCTCAAAGAAGGTAGAAATCGGCAAATTAGAAGGATGCTTGCTGTGGTGGGACACCCAGTCAAACGACTGCGTAGAACGCACATAGGCGAAGTCGCCCTAAAAGGTCTCCGACCCGGGCAATGGAGAGACCTAACCCAACAAGAGGTTAATGTTCTTCAACATTCAATTCGTCGTTCGTAACTTCTTCTTCGATTAAAGAAATCGTAATCGATCCAAGTTGATCATCTTGTTGTACTGTGACCCGCCGAAGTCTTACGAGTTCGAGTGTGGCCAAAAACATTCCAACCCGTTCAGGAATTGTTAGCCCTTCAAAAGTCGATTGCAATGTCAATTGTTTCCCGGTATTGCGAGTGAGTCTATCAACAAGATCTTCTTGGCACAATTCAATTGGAATATCATCAAACGCTACGTGATGTTCACCGAGCCGCGTAAAGTCAATCGCACTTGCGATGTGCTCATAGGCATCAGAAAGATCTAGAATATGAATATCATCGAGTTCTAGAGATGGCTCCTCCGTTATCTCTTTTGCCTTTTGAATACCAATTGTTGCTTCAAACCGTAACGCAAACAATGACCTTCTTTCATCAAGTTGCTCAGAAGCTGTCCTAAAACGTTGAAAGGCTAGCAATTGTCGAATCAAGTCTCCTCTGGGATCATGGGATTCATCATGTTCTTCTTGAGCTACTTCATCTTCAACAATCTGCCCCTGAGGAACCAGAGACCTCGATTTAATCTCAATAAGGGTTGCAGCCATGACCAAAAACTCACCAGCCATTTCAACATCAACAGAGGTTGAATGACGCAAAATCTCAAGATACTCATCTGTGATTTTTGCGATTGGAATATCGTGAATATCCACTTCAGAACGGCGAACGAGATACAAAAGCAGGTCTAATGGACCATCAAAGGCCTCCAATGAGATTCTGAATTGTTCCTGTGGCATGTTCATAAGGCGAAATTGTACCCTCTTGAGTACAATGCATAGCATAGTTTATGAGCACCCCTCAATCACAAACAAATACACGATTATCAGCAGAACATTATTTCATCGCCCAAGCACTTGAGGCAGAAATGAAAGCTATTGAGGCTGTCTTGCTGCGAATTGAGTCCTCTACATCCCAGGCAACACAGTGGTCCCATGCCATCGATATCCTTGAAAAGTGCAAAGGACATGCTGTCTTTAGCGGAATGGGAAAGTCAGGACTAATTGGTGCAAAACTTTCAGCAACATTTTCTAGCATCGGACAGCCCTCACATGTAGTCCATCCTGCGGAAGCGGTTCATGGTGACCTTGGCTCAATTCGCCGAGATGATGTTGTCATTTTAATGAGTTACTCTGGCACAACTGAAGAAGTAGTAAACCTTGCTGCAATTCTACGAACAGACGGAATCCCCTGCATCGGAATCTCAAAGGAAGACAATACTCCCCTTGCAAAATTATGCGATGCACATGTCGCAATTGGTTCCATCAGTGAAGCATGTCCATTGAATCTCGCTCCCACAGCCTCAACAACAGCGACCCTCGCTATCGGAGACGCACTAGGGCTCGCTCTTTCAAGGCGAAGAAATTTTACTGCAGATGACTTTCACAAACACCACCCTGGTGGAATGCTCGGAATAGGACTCAGAGCAATTACTGAAATTATTCGATTTAAAGTGGGCGACAATCTCACTGCAGTGAGCGAACAATTAAGTGTCGGTGAAGCGTTGCAACTTGCTCGGCCACAAGAGGGGCAGAGGAGAGCCGGCGCAATTCTTCTCGTCAACGAAGATGGTGTTCTGACAGGAATTTTTACTGATGGAGACCTTCGTCGCCTTGTAATAGACCAAGACAATCCGATGAATCAAATCATCGGTGATGTCGCAACAAAAAACCCTCGCCGACTACATGCAACTGCCCTTGTTAGAGATGCACAACAACTTGTAACTGAGTATAGAGTAGACGAGATTCCAGTAGTCAATGAAGAAAATATGCCATTAGGGCTTATTGATGTCCAAGATTTAATCGCTATGAAAGTAGTATCGGAGTAATACACAATGTCTGTTATTGTCGCAATTCGCAAAGATAATCGCATCGTCATGGCAGCAGACACCCTTACAACGTTCGGCGATTCAGAACATATGCCACAGGAAAATGCTAGAACTGCAAAGGTTGGACGCATTGGCGATTCCCTAATTGGAGGAGCGGGCTGGGCTGTGTATGACGACATACTGAATGATTTCTTATCTACTCGACCAACCCCAGATCTTTCAAGTTCACGAAACATCTTCACTTTCTTCCTCGATTTTTGGAGAGCCCTCCATGAACACTACACTTTTGTAAATGATCAAGCTGCAACTACAAACACACCGTTTGGCGACCTTGATTCAACATTTTTGATTGCAAATTCTGGTGGAATTTTTACAGTAGCATCTGACCTTGGGGTAACGCCATTGAACAAATATTACGCAATCGGATCTGGCGGTGAATATGCCATTGGAGTTCTGTATACGCTTTATGACCGAACTGATGACATAACTTCAATAGCAACTGATGCAGTTAATGCTGCTATTGCAATGAATCTCCAGTGTGGCGGAACGGTTGACGTTCTTCAGCTAACATCATGACGGCTGCCCCATACATCAAAGTTTTAGTTCTCGATGTTGATGGTGTTTTGACAGATGGAAAAATCGCTCTTGCAGGACAACCACATGACGAAACAAAATATTTTCATGTACATGACGGATTAGGAATTTCGCTATGGCAAAAAGCAGGATTTCACACAATCATCATTTCCGGAAGAAATGCGCAATGCGTAGAACTACGAGCAGATGAATTGCAAATCCAGCATGTCAAACAGGGAAGCATTGATAAGGTTGCAGACATTAACCTATTTTTACAACAACTTGGTTACTCTCCAAAAGAGGCCTGTTTTGTAGGCGACGATTTAGGAGACATTCCTGTTATGCAATATGTTGGGTATTCCATTGCAGTTCAAGACGCTGCCGATGAAGTTAAAACCATCGCAGATTGGACTACAAAAAGAATGGGTGGATGTGGAGCAGTACGCGATGCAATTGAACATCTCATGAGAGCAAACGGATCATGGGACAAAACTGTATCAATTTTATCGATGGAACACGCCAAACAATGAATTGGTTCATTGCATGAGTACCAACGCAAATCAATCTAGACCTCAAAACAGAAGTACCAAACGCCTAGCTTGGATTGTATTTGGGATAAGTTCTGCATGCTGTGCACTACTTCTCACAGTTTTATTTACTCTGAACGATGATAACAAAACGAGCAGCGAGTCTACTCAAAATGAAGAAATCATAGATCTTCTCTCTGCACCTCGGCAAGAAACAGGTTCAGCTTCTCTCTCTCCTTCGAACATTGGTATAGAACTTCCACTCGGAGGCTGGGTTCAACAAACTGACACCGCAGGTAATTTATTACAACAATACCGATGTAAATCACTTGACCCTGATCCAGTTGATAAAAGTGCTGGATGGATTGAGATGAAAAATCTTGAAGTAGAAATGTACTTGGGTGATGACAAACTTGTACGAATCTCAGGAGACACTGCGATTGCAAACGCTCCAAACAGAGTACTAGAATCAGGTGAGATAATTGGAAACGTTGAAGTCAAAATGTTTGAAGTTGAAACTCTAAGCAAATCGGTTTTCCCAGAGCCAATCATGGTACTTAAAACCCATAATGCGACCTTTGACAATTTTATTGGGGAAATTATTTGCCCAAACGATGTCAGAATAACTTCGACATCACAAACACTTGCTGGTCGTAAATTATCTTTACGATTTAACGACAAGGAAGAACGAATCGAGTATCTACATCTTGAAGAACTAGATTACATTGATTTTCTTCCCACCCCTTCTCCTAACACTTCAATGCCCACGCCTATCGCACAAAGGCAACCTCAGGTCTCACAAATCGAGCCGCGACACATCTCTCACTCACATGATGTTAAAGCTGCAGCTGTTGGAAGTGACCTTGATTATTACATCGTCACTCTAGCTGAAAATGTCAAAATACTCCAAGGACCGCAAGGCAATGGGCGGCTCGCACGCGGCAAAACTTTAACCATCGCCTTCTCAAATAAAAGCGAATCATATTCAAAACAGAATTCGAATAACAACGAAAGGCTTGATCCAATGCCATCGCACTTTTTTGCTCAATCAATTCCACTATCCCTTGTAGTAACTTCTTTTGCTGCGATTGACGCCCCTCTTGATCAACAAAGAACACGCGTTACATGCGATGGCGGGCTCACTATGATTCCACTTGATGACCCCTCACTCATCCCATCGACACCAACTGACACACGAATAGAACTTTTTGCCTTCGATGATGCTCCTGCACAACTGATCGACACAAGCCAAAACATGGAAGCATTCGCCTCATTGCTTCGCTATGAACTCCAACAGGACAGGAGCGATCTTTTTGGAGAACCTGCTTCACTTCTTATTGGTGACAAATTTACTTCTGCAAATCACTTATGGTTGGCAAGAGAAGACGGGGTTGGCGGAGTAACTGGAGAAGGCACCATGGTCTCAACTACTCCACAATCAACTGGTACTTCCTTACAATGGAGCGACAACGTTGATTTTACCTTTGATTCATCACAAGACGCCGAGGATGGATCACTAAAGGAAGTAATTTGCCACGGAGATGTTGTCCTTTCTGACCAAGGGAACTTTGTGCAATGCGAAACACTAACTGTCACATTTTCTAAAAACCCAGATGGAACTACTTCACCATCACTCGCGATAGCAAATGAAAATGTAAAAGCAATTACTGACGATCAAACAATGTGGGCTAACGAAATGCAAGTTTCTTTTAGCGAAAAGCAGCAAGCAACTAAAGATAACCCCGAAGACGAATCCATGTTTGGTGGCTCAAAGGCAGACAAGATGAAGGCCATCGGCAACGTTCAAATTTTACTTCGTGATGGCGGGCGAGCTTTCTGCGAAAAACTTGACGGCAACATCGCTCAAGACACTGCAATGCTCAACGGAAACGTGGTTATCGCGTACGAGCGAATGTTGATGAATCGCGGCGAGTCTGCCTCGTTAATTCTTGACAGAGCAACTGGAAAGGGTAAATGGGCTGGGTCTGGGCAAGCGCTATTCTTAGATTCGCCAATCGATGTTTCCCAAGACCATCGCATCGAAAGGCCAATATTAGATTCACCCACAGCACCAAATGAAAAGAAAACCGTTTCAATGCGAGCAAACTGGGACAAAGAAATGAACTTAGACCAAAAGTTTAACGATGGCGCGGGGGCTATTGATTTAAAAGGCGATGTGGATGTTCAATCACAACGCACAAAGTTTGAGCGAAGTCAAATGACAGGTGACGATTTGCGTTTTGAATTCGCCAACTCAGCCAAATCTACTGCTAGTAACAAGAAAGAACTCGAAAAAGTCATTGCGCGTTCTGACGCTCAAATAGAACATCGAACTTGGGATGATCTTTATCCTAATTTGCCACCTGTTGTGTACTACATTGGGGGGAACCATCTTGAATTTAATCTTTTAACTCAAGAAACCCTAGCTGTAGGTAATGGCGAACTCGTTTTACGCGACCCAAGAGAAGCCAATAACTCTTTGCACCAATCAGCACTCGCAGGAAGAGGGACCACTCGCTTTACTTGGGACGACCAACTTGTCTCAACACAACTCAAGGGAGATCAATACCAACTTGAGATGACTGGTAATGTTGAGATGATTCATAAAGGAGTTGATGGAAGTATTGGGATGTTGACCTCAGACAAAATCGAAGCCATTGCAATTGATCCAAACAAAGTGCAAACTGACGAAAGTGGCAGTAATCAACTTACACTTCGCGGCTTAGATCTACAAAAACTCATTGCAAATGGAAGTGTTTACGTTGCAACTGAGACTAAACGTGTCGATTGCGACAAATTCAACTACGACCTTATCTCTGGCTTTGCAACACTCAGTGCATTAGAGAATCGAAGCGTTGCAATTATTACAGGGGATTCACCTTACCCCGTAAGAGCTTCAAGCATCGTTTGGAATATGGACCCAACAATTGATACCATTACGATTCGAGACCTCCAAGGCACCAGCAATGACTGAATAAGTTACAATCTCTAACTATGACGACAACACGAAAACATCCAACTCTCGAACGTATTAAACAGTGCCTCAGCGACATGCACTTGCGTTTTACTGAATTTCGTGGCAACACAACAATCGTCGCTGAACCGAGCGATGTGCACAGTCTGTTACGATTTTTGCGAGACGACCCAGATTGTAACTACGACTTGTTGTGCGACGTAACTGCGATTGACTATCTGGGTTATCCATCAAAAACAGTTGGGCGCTTTGCAATTATCTGGATACTTACAAGTATAGAAAGTTCGCAACGAATCCAAGTTAAAACCTTTCTCAACCCAAGCATGGACACTTCGGGTATTGCTGACGATCCTGCATTGCATATCAACACCTCCACGGACATTTGGCCCGGAGCGGAATGGAGAGAGCGTGAGATATTTGATATGTTTGGCATCCGTTTCGATAAACACCCTGATTTGCGAAGGATATTGCTTTGGAAAGACTTCCCAGCACATCCTCTTCGAAAAGACTACCCACTACAAGGACGTGGCGAACGGACTAACTTACTTACGATTGACCGGGACGAAGCGTAACTAGTTTCCACGATACACACAGCGACACGTACACGTTTCCTCGACCGCCACTTCAAAAAGTTGCGGCAACTTTGGCTGCAAACGATTCCAAATCCATTGCGAAAGCACTTCGCTTGTGGGGTTTTCAAGTCCCTCAATTTCATTCAAGAGATAATGGTCAAGTTGTTTTTCAAGTGGAGCAAATGCATTTTTAATAATCCCGTAATCCATAACCCAGCCGGATTTCTGATCTACATCGCCCAGGACAACAACTGTAACGCGAAACGAATGCCCATGCATACGCCCACACTTGTGCCCATGCGGAACATTTGGTAACCAATGTGCTGCTTCAAATCGAAATGTTTTTTCTAATCGCATGGAAGTTATTTTACACGCCACGAGTTTCTGGAGACCAGATATGTTTATGTATTTGAAGATGCAAACGAACCTGTTCTCCAGACTCAATGATCCAGTTTGAGAGTTCCTTTGGATCAAGAGCACAACAACCCTCGACTGAATCATTCCCAACCTGATCCACGACCGGGGAGAAATGAACAGCTCTTACTCTGTTAGGCAATGATTGTTCTTGCACAATTTCAATTGCCCAATCAAAATCTTCTCGGTTAACAATGACGAATTTTACTTCGTCATCCCTTCCCAAAGAATCAAAATTTGATTCCATGAATGACCCTGCTGCGCCACTATTTGGAGTTTTGATATCGACAATTCTATGAATACGCGAGTCACAAACAGAGATATCTCGTTCACCGCTTGTTTCAAGCAAAACTTTGTAGCCCTCTTCGAGCAACGCGGCTGCTAACAGATGTACATTTGGCTGAATAAGAGGCTCTCCACCAGTAATTTCTACCAACATCGTTTTCATGTCTGAAAGCCGATTGAGCACCTCTTCAATAGTCGTTCTCTCTCCACCAGAAAATGCATAAGAAGTATCACAGTAATGGCATCGAAGTGGGCATCCGGCAAGTCGCACAAATGCACATGGCAAGCCAACCCAGGTCGATTCACCTTGAATAGACATGAATATTTCATTAATCAATACATCGTCTTCTACCATCTTCTGTAATTCTACGGTAGCGAGGGAATCGTTGCCCTGTTAAAATCCTCTGCCTTCAGAGCGCTAGTGGCGGAATTGGCAGACGCGTCAGCTTGAGGTGCTGGTGGGAGTAACATCCCGTGGAGGTTCGAGTCCTCTCTAGCGCATTAAAAACGGTGACTATTTACATATGTTTACATATGTTTACATATAAAAGTAGTCACCGTTTTTAAATTAGTTGCAATTTAGTTTTTATACATTATGGGCAAGGTCCCCAAGAACCAACAAGATCAAGCAAATCTGTCACATCGATTACATCGTCTCGGTTTATATCTGCTGGGCAATTTAAGCAATATCCCCAGTTCCCAATGACCTCAAGCAAGTCAATAACATCGACCATACTATCCCCATTAATGTCTTCATAACATGGATTAATAACCGATTGAATAGACAAGTTTCCTTGGATTGAACCTGATTCGATTTGTACAGTTACCCATCCCCAAGGGTAACCCAAGTTGTATTCGATTTCCCCTAGAAAGATATTTTCCATCTTATAAGTTACATAACCTTTCGCATCGATTTCCACAATCCAATCATACTTCAGTGATGGTGGCTCCTGATCATCAGAGACTACTGTTATCCATCCAAAGTCCAGCGGAGCAGGTCCCTGCGAAGCCCTCCAAGTTTCAATCGCATCTTCAGGAATCATATCCATAGCATCATATGGACCAAATTCAATGCCAATGTAGCTCACCAACGCTTGGGCCCCAGTGACCGTATATAACATTTCGTAATCCCCGCCAGAAGGATCTACAGATGTTGGACTTGTCCAAGAAAAATTTTCACCACTTGATGTTGCAGTAAAGTTCCAAGAACCTTGCCCTCTTGGACCAACAAGTGCAGCACCACTTAAAAGTACAACTGTCATAATTTCCATAATTAATTCTCCTTAGCCTACTTTACATCAAATAAGAGGTGCTGCAAAGGGAAAAGGGGCATAATTGCTCTCCTCTCTTAATCTAATGGCGTAGAATCCTCCTTTTAGGATGAAAAAAAAGAAATCATACAAGTCGCCAACTATTGAGAACCGTCGAGTACGGCACGAATATCACATAGAAGACACCTTAGAGGTTGGTATTGTGCTCCGAGGGACAGAAGTCAAGTCACTCCGAAATGGGCAGGCAAGTTTAGCTGAGGGCTGGATTCGCGCGACCCAACGCCCTGTTGGTCTAGCACTTCACGGAGTACATATTGCAGAGTATTCAGATGCTGGCCCCGCGCAGCAACACGCCCCCATTCGAACCCGAGTTCTGCTTGCGCACAAACGTGAAATTCTTAAACTTGCTTCATTTACAACTTCTCAAGGCCACACGCTAGTTCCCCTCAAAATTTATTTTTCAAATAACAAAGCAAAAGTTCTTGTTGGGCTTGCCTCTGGCAAACGAAAATCTGACAAGCGACAGGAACTAGCAAAAAAAAGTGCGCAACGAGACATCGACAGAGCGATGAAAAGGCGCATGTAGTTTAAGCTGCCGTTTTTCCTATTTTTTCTGACAGAACAACTCGTTTGCTTCGTACACTTTTCGCACTATACATTGCTTCATCAGCGTGCCGAACGAGTTCATCCGCGTTGACTGGGTTAGTAAGTTGCCAGTGCGAAACTCCGATTGACATCGAAACATGGCTGTCTGGTTCATAAATTGCCGACACGGCTTCATCAAATGCTGATGCAATTCGATGCGCTATTTGTAGTGCTGCATCAGGAGAGGCATGTGGCATCAATACGCAGAACTCATCTCCACCAAATCTTGCAGAGACATCAATCGAGCGACAGTTTGCATCAAGTACGCGTGCTGCCAATCGTAATATTTCATCACCTTTCTGATGCCCTAGCAGATCATTGAATGATTTAAAACCATCAAGGTCAATCATCATAAAAGCAAGTGGGATACCATTTCGAGTAGCTTCTTCCCAGCGACTCTCAAGCATTAAGTTTAACCAACGTCTGTTACAAAGTTTAGTGAGATCATCTGTACGTGCAGCTATTTCTAAGCGTTGAATCATTTGCTGGAGTTCACGATTTGCAACAGCAAGTTCTGCGAGAGATTGACTCAGTTCAGCATGAAGGTCATCGTTTTCTGCCCTCATGATTTGCAACGCGAGGCATTTTTGTACTGTGACAGGGAATGTAATCATTTCGTGCCCTGTCAGAACAAGATAATCCGATGCACCCGCTTTTATCGCTTCAACGGCGGCATTCGAGTCATCTGGTTGACCTGTAATAATAACTGGTACATCTGGACGCAGTCCTTGTACGAAGGAAAGCACGTCAAACGCAAAGCCATCTTGCAAATCAGACGCTGTTATAACAAGATCCCATGTTGCTGGGTCTGTCTCAAAAAAATCATGTTTGGACTCTAAAACCGTACATTCAATCAACGGAGAAGTTGTTCCAATACCATTCTCTCGTGCTGCTTGTGCGGCTATCGAAGCGACTAGTCGCTCTGCAATAGTGGGATCACTCTCAACAATTATGACATTTCGCCGATTGGTTCCATATGTATGATGTTGTGAATTCATAATTCTCGTGTTCCTTGTGTGCCCATACACCACACATTCGTCACGGAACTTGCCTTACATGACCCTAAAGAGGGTTCACCAGCACTATTGCCCGCATAACCGGAACAAATATCCCATCCTCCAGACTTCGAGAATTTTTTATGGTCTGACCCCAGGGTCTGACCCATAAATAATTGGTGATTAGCCAACTAGGCGTGCGATGTCGTTATAGAACGTCACGATGAAAAGTGTGGCAATAAGCCCCAAACCAAGCATCGCTGCAGCATTTTGGAACGCCAAGGATGGTGGCTTCTTAAACAACTTTTCATAGACCAGGTAGAGAAAAAGTCCCCCGTCAACAATTGGCAACGGCAAGAAATTAAGCACAGCGAGATTCACACTAATAATTGCTAAGAAAAAGAGTAAGTAACTCATCCCTCTATCTGCGATTTTGGACCCGATATGGATAATTCCAACAGGCCCCCTTAACTGATCTACTCCAACCGTCCTACGAACAAGGCGGTCAATTGTTAAGTATGTCATCACGACCATATTGATAGTTTCATCAAAGCCCATCTGCAGTGCCTTAAGTGGATTACCACCACTGCTTCTTGATACATACAGCGGCTCAAAGAGTTGCTGGTCCAGCGGGGAATTAAAGCTCTGAGAGTATCTTCTGCCCGTGTGATGGAATTCTATCGAAGTTAGCTCTGCATTGGTTGTCGGATTTTGAACGAGAAGTTCGACTGGGCCTTTTGGCGGAACATGTGAGAATCTTTCATGTTCAATTCTAGATCGCAACTCTCGCCAGTCTCGAATTGGTTGCTTTGGCACCGTTGTAACAAGTCCTTGCCCAGCATCGTAAACCGCCAATAACGTTGACCCACCAAGTAACTGTTGCCCTGCGATTGCTGTAGGTGATGGGACCAATTCGCCATCAACTTCAACAAGAATTTCTTCAATCGGGTTTGCTGTAATTGGGAGTTCGAGCGCGTTAGTTAAAAGGACTCCAAGTTTACCCTTAGAAAGTTGGACAGTAAACGAACGCTCTTCACCATCGCGAAGCACACCCATTTCCATTTCCCCATCGGGCTGAGTTGCTAAGAAATTTCGGAGCTGACCCATTCGGGGCATTTCCAATTCTGCAACTCGAGTAATAACATCGCCCTTTTGAAGAACTGATACATTTGGACTTGATCCAAAAATGAAACCTATTTTCGACAGTGGTACCAAGCCCATGTACCCAAACTCAAAGTTTTGTGGTGAATCCTCTGGAATTCCCACAGGCCTTAGGATATCTAACTGAGGAAGGGTTTGAATTACAACAATCTTCGTCGTTTCTCCGTCTTCCCATCTAGTATGAATTGAAGAATAAGTATTACTAACTATACGTTCAAAATCACCCCATTGCGTTACCGGTTGATACGCTTCTTCTTTCTCTTGTTCGTAGATAAATGACTCGCATGCAGCTGTCATAGTCATACCAGGACGCAAATCATTTAGTTCTTCATACTGCTCTTGCAACATCGTGAGTGCTTTTTCAGCTTCATCCCCTTTACGCAAGGTGAGTGACGATGATGGGTACAATCCGAGTTCTAGCAATCCACCCTGATTACCACTTTCTGGGACGATATCGTACTGAGACACCACTCCCGAAACAGCGTTCCTTGCTTCGAGATGAATTGGAACATTTGGCTTCGCCATTGCGCTTGCGATTTGCACATCTTGGAACGTGTGCACTACTTTCCCGTCAATTGAAAGAACAGTGTCACCAACTTCTAAGCTATGGTTCTTCTGATAAGACTCATCACCCACGGATTTCGCAGTCTCTGCAGGAGAACCATTCGCAATTGCTCCTACCACAGGCGCTTCAAAATTCACCCCAATTTGAAAGCAAATCAAAAAGAACACAATCGCCAGGAGTAAGTTCATCAATACCCCAGCAGAAACGACAACCATCCTTTTTCCAATTGGGCATTTGTTATAACTTCGTGGGTCATCTGAAACTTCATCGGGCTTGCCATCTTCTTGGCCAAGCATGCTCACAAAACCCCCTATTGGCAATAATCGCAACGAATATTCGGTCTCTGAAATACCATGCTTTAGAAGATCGGCATCACTCATATCATTGGCATCTTTACCACATTTTGCAATCACTTTTGCCTTTGTGGATTTATAGCAAAAACCTACACCCTTTCTAAATGAAACAACTTGAGGACCCATACCAACTGCAAATGCGTTCGTTCGAATGCCCGCCCATTTCGCTGCTAGGAAATGACCTAGTTCATGGATTCCAATAAGCAATCCAAATCCAAGAATAATAAGCAACATATTAAGCAACGAATCTAAAGTCATTTCAGCCCTTTACGTGTTCACTCTGTGAGAAGCAATTCGCACCTTCGCGAATTCACGAGCTTCTCGATCTGCCTCTACCACGCTCTCAAAAGATACGCAGTCTGATATGGAAAAGTTATCTAGCACTTCTTCAACGATAGCAACCATCGACCCAAATGGAAGGGAATGTTGAAGAAAAGATGAGACAACGACTTCATTTGCTGCATTAAAGATAGCTCCAGAGGTTCCTCCCCGTTGAATTACTTGATAAGCAAGGTTCACAGCTGGATATCGTTCCAGATCGATTGTCTCAAATTCAAGCGGAGAATACTTCGCCCAGTCTATAGAATCGCAACAACCACCTTCACGACTTGGCCATGTCAGAGCATATTGGATCGGCAATTTCATGTCCGGAGGAGAGAGTTGCGCTATGACAGAGCCATCGCAAAATTCAACCATACCGTGCACTATGGATTGCGGATGAATGATTGCATCAAGGCGATTCGAACCTACTCCAAAGAGCCAATGCGCTTCGATCAGTTCAAGTGCTTTGTTCATTAAAGAAGCTGAATCCACCGTCACCTTAGTTCCCATCTTCCATGTTGGATGGTGTAAGACCTGTTCAACAGTAGCGTGTTGCATCTCTCTTGGTGACATCTTCCGCAAAGATCCACCACTTGCCGTCAATGTAATTTTTTCAATCTCTTTATTTGGATGATTCGAAAGCGCTTGAAATATTGCAGAATGTTCGCTGTCAATTGGAAGTAATTGAACGTTCGCCTTCTTCACTGCATCCATCACTAATTGCCCGCCTGCAACAAGAGCTTCTTTATTTGCAAGTGCAATGTCGCATCCACACTCAATAGCCCTTAGCACGGGAGCAATTCCAGCAAAGCCAACTATCGCTGCAACAATAAGGTCACCCGGTTCTGCATGACAGCGAATTAGTTCATCAGCAGATGAATAGAGATATGAAATATCCAGAGATGAATTTACATCTATTGAGACTGCTTCTGCTCCAAGCAATTTCGCTTGCTCCTGCAATAAAACCGCATTTTCCTTTGCTGCTAGACCAATAACAGGCCAGCTATCATCTCCATCAATAGTGCGAAGATGTTGGATAACCTCAACTGTGCTTCGACCGATTGAACCCGTTGAACCAAGAATAAACACTCGCCTACTCATGAACGATCAACCATGCTCTGTTGAACTTCATCTGTTGTGACGCTCCTTCTACTTCCACCATACAGGGTTCGGCGAACTTTAACGGGTTTCGTTTCTATCTTTGGGTCTTCTGCCGTAGTTTTTGTGCTACCGGTCTTTTTTTGACCTTTCTTTGTTCGTCTCCTAGAACGTTTCTTTTTAGATTTCTTCTTAATTGAGACTTTCTCTGTTTCAACAGTCCCTTTGTTAGAAGGCACTTTTTTGCCAGCTTGTTTTTTTCGTCCACCTTTACGTCGTCTGTGGCGATTCGTGTTCGAAGAAGTTTCAGACTCGCCAATTTCTGCCTTGATTTTCGTAATCAACTCATCTGTCATCTTAGACATATGTCCACGAATATTTTCACCTTGTGATTCGCACAAATCAATAACTTCTTTACTTGATTTTCCAACACTTCGAGCAAATTGATACACTCGAGTAGCCTTTTCAGCAGGAGAATCTTTCCTTGTAGCCTTCTTAATCTTCTTTTTCTTGGCTGGCTTCTTATTAGGTGCATCAAGTTCTGCAATCTCTTTATCGAGTTTACTGTCTGTTGTAACAGAAGATGCTTCAGCAAGGGGGACATTCTTATTTCGCCGTCTCCTTGAACGACGCTTTCCCTTTTGTTTTGAATCCGCTTCCGGCTCTGGATTAACATACTCACCTTCAGCTTTAATCAATGCGTCAATAGTTGGGATATCAGAAGCAGGTAAAGTAGACAGGTCTATGTCAGAACCTCTAGCGTCATATGCATAATATGAAACACGATCAGCTGCTACGCCTTCACAAATCCGAACAACAATTCGCTTGTTCAAATTCTTCTCATACCGATCAATTTCTGTTCGTTTATTTGAGAGCAAATAAGTTCCAACTTCAGTAGAACATGTAAATTCCACTCTGTGTATCTCTGAATGTTGCAACAACCAACCACAATGCCTAGTTGCGTCTGCTGCCACCTCCTCTGTTGTTTTCACACGCCCAAGACCAGTACAGTGTGCACACCCTATATAGTGACTATCTAGGACACTTGGCCGAATCCTCTGCCGAGTCATTTCGAGCAAGCCAAAACGACTAATTGGCAATACTGTGGATCGAGCTCGGTCACGTTCTAAATTATCTGAAAATTTCTGTTCAACCTTTTTCCTATTTGCATGTTTACCCATGTCTATTAAGTCATTAATGACAATCCCACCTAAATCACGTAATCGTAATTGCCTGCATATTTCATTCGCTGCTTCAAGGTTTGTATTCAAGGCATTTGCTTCACTGTTCCTTGCGCCTCTACTTTTGCCAGAATTCACATCAATTGCAACGAGCGCCTCTGTTTGGTCAATAACTAAGCGACCACCACTTGGAAGAATAACCTCGCGACTATGCACCTCTTCAATTTGTCGTTCGATATCAAAAGCATGGAAAATAGGAGATGAATCTCGATACAGAACTACCTTTCTTGAAGACCTAGGCGCAGCAATTTTAAGAAAAGCACTGATTCGTTCGTACGATGACTCGGAGTCCACAACAATAGCGCCAATACTTTTGCGAAGCACATCTCGGATAGTTCTAACTAATAAATCTGACTCGTTGTACAACTGGCAAGGCGCACCAATTGTTGAGATTCTCTTTTCGATCATCTTCCAGAGTCTCATTAGATAGGCGATATCACGTTTAATTTCAACTTGTTTTTTACCAAGACCAGCTGTGCGTAGAATGAACCCAAATCCATCTGGGAGGTTTATTGAATCAAGAATTTTTCGCATTTCTCGGCGATCATCTTCGTCTTCGATTTTTCTAGACACACCAACCTTATCCATATAAGGCATCATCACTGCAAGCCTTCCAGGAATTGATAAATAACTCGTCAGAGTAGGCCCCTTAGTTCCAATGCCTTCCTTTAAAACCTGTATTAGAATTTCGTCGCCACGTTTTACACATTTTTGGATTGGAGGCCTGTTGTGTTTGGCAATCTTTTTACCAACCCGTTCGCTCGTTTCTTTTCCAGGAAAGTATTTAGGATGCAAGTCGGTAACATGCAAGAAACCACTCTGTGCGCCACCATATTCAATGAATGCTGCTTGAATTGCTGGCTCAACATTCGTTACACGTCCTTTGTAGATGTTCCCAACTCCGGTCGCCGAATTAATCCTCTCGGTGTAAAGTTCTTCTAGTCTGCCATCTTCTAAAATGGCAATTCGTGTTTCAACCCCAGGATCATCATTTATGACCATGATTTCCTTCATTGGGTTCCCCTTTGTTTTTTTACCCCCGCTTGATTTGGCTTTTGTCACAATAGACCTTTTCCGCAATTGCGGTTTTGCCAGAACACGAACCATGTAAGTGCTATGAGAAAATAGGTCTCACATAACGCGGGCAGATTCCGCAGTTTTCTTACTTGGAGGACGATATGAAAATCGCCCAAAGTGTTCGGTGAGTTGCAGGCCGCGTACCTAAGTACTGTTGCGATCCCTGCGCGTCGTTGATTCGTTTTATGTCTGAGTCGTCTGCTCGGCGGACCATCCACCAATTGCCTCAGGCACTTTTTTCTGCAATTCATCTCGAAGCGTCGACAAAATTCGACGATCCGAATCGAGCGACCCAATTTTTCGGGCTAACCGCTCACACTCATCAACCGTTACCTTTCGAATAACCTGCTTTATGGCGGGTATTTGCGATGGAACCAAAGACAGGTTCCGTAATCCTAGGCCAATGAGTAACATAGTATATACCGG
Organism: Planctomycetota bacterium; assembly: GCA_014381555.1. Classification (GTDB taxonomy): domain Bacteria; phylum Planctomycetota; class Phycisphaerae; order Phycisphaerales; family SM1A02. Next base: position 46,503 of record JACNLO010000048.1, read on the forward strand.
ATCACCAGCAATCTCTCCACAAAGGCTAGTTTCGACCTTTCCACGCCGTGCAGCCCTAATAACGGACTTTATCAACTTAATCACAGCTGGGTTAGTGGCAGTATAAAGACTAGCGACCCGTTCATTCCCTCGGTCAACAGCGACAGTATATTGAATTAAATCGTTAGTTCCTATAGAAAAGAAGTCCACTTCTCTTGTAAAAGTGGCAGCCATAAGCGCCGCGCTTGGGACTTCTACCATCATTCCAACTGGAATATTTTGAGAAAACTTTATGCCCTCTTCATCACATTCTTCTAGTACCTCATTAAAGATCAGCTTAGCTTGGCGAAGTTCATTCATTGAAGTTATCAGAGGAAACATAATCCTCAATGGACCAACCGATGATGCACGGATTATAGCTCGCAACTGAGTACGAAATAGCTCTTGATGTTGAAGGCAATAGCGGATTGATCGTAACCCAAGAAAAGGGTTTCGCTCAGGTTCCATTGCTTGTGCTTGGGTATATTTATCTGCGCCAAGGTCGAGAGTTCTAATTGTCAAAGTACGACCTTCAAGTTTATAAAGTGCTGAAGTGTATTCATCAAACAATTCATCTTCTGTGGGTAAAGAAGATGTAGTTAGGTATTGGAATTCAGTTCTATAAAGCCCTACGCCTTCTCCCCCCTTTTCAATGACTTGTTCTATTTCGTGTGCAAACTCTATATTTCCATAGAGGTGTATTTCTTCACCGTCAAGAGTGACAGAATCCTGTTTTGAAATCTCTTCAGTTTGCTGCTTGAATGATTCAAGAAGTTCAATATTCTGACGCATTCTTGCAAGAGTTCCTTCATCAGGATCGATGATAACTGTTCCAGTTTTTCCGTCGAGAATAAGCATGTCGCCATCGCTAACTTCTTCAGCGACTGACTTGCAACCGACCACAACTGGGATACCTATTGCCGCAGCAACAATAGAACTGTGGTCAGTTCTTCCTCCAATATCAGTTGCTATCCCTAAGACATTATTATGGTTAAATGTAGCAGCATCACCTGGTGTCACTTGGTGACAGATAACAATGACTGGTTCCTCAACTGATGCTAGTCTATCCTTTGATCCACCGGTCAATTGATTCATCAATCGACGCTCTAAGTCAAAGACGTCATTAGCCTTATCACGAAAGACTGGATTATCCATTGACCGAAACTTATCAGCAAGTTCTCCGAATGCTTCAACTACAGCAAACGACGCATTAACCCCTTCATTCTTAATTCTATTTCGTATTGGCTCGATTAGCGACACGTCATTGAGCAAACCAAGATGGAACGAAAATATCTTAGCCGGCTCAGCACCAAGGGTCTCTTCAACTTGGTCCTTATCGCGCTCGACCTCTTTATGTACACTTTGAATTGCGTTAGAAAAGCGCTCAAGTTCTGCTGGTACCTCAGAAGTATTTAGAATTAGAAAAGGAACACGATGAAGCGATTTCTCTAAGACTAACGCTCGAGCGATAACTACGCCTGGACTAACTGGAATGCCTTGTAGGAGTTTCATAACCAAAGAAGCGCTCGGCAAGTTAACTAATGAAGTTCCGAGGGCTCAGGGTTATTATAACGGACCTTCACGACCCCCTGACCAAAGGTACTTGCCCATTTCCTTAAAGTCATTGCCTATAACAAGTAACGCTGGCAATAATAGAAGGATTAGAACAGTGGCGCTCATCAAGCCAAATGATATTGCGATCGCCATGGGAATTAGAAATTTTGCTTGCATTGACTGTTCAAGCATTAAAGGGGTAAGTCCCAAAACTGTTGTGATTGTCGTCAAGAATATAGGCCTAAGTCGTGCAGCGCCTGCACTTAGTAGAGAGGTACTCAAATCATCTCCCTCTGCTCTTCTTGAGTTATAAAACTCAACAAAAATCAGCGAGTCATTGACGACAACACCACTAAGGGCGACAAATCCAATCATACTCAAAAATGAAAGTGAAACACCTGCGAAATAATGCCCCCAGATTACACCAATCATTGCAAAAGGAATTCCGATCATAACTATGAGTGGCTGGAAGTAACTTCCAAAGAGCCAAGCCAAAATAACGTAAATCATCAAACACGCTGCACTAAATCCTAGCGGAAGAGAGCTGAAAGCGTCTTGTTGTTGTTCCTGCCTCCCACCCTTTGAAAAATCAACATCAGGGAAGGCAGCTTGCCATTTCTCAAAGGGCAAATCTGCCGCAATTGATTCAGGGCTCACCCCTTCCGCGATGTCAGCGGTGAGCGTAACATTTCTTTTACGATCCAATCGGTGAATAGTTGTGTGCCCACGCTTCTCAGTGATACTTGCTATCTCTACCAATGGAATTGAGACACCATTTGGAGTTGTTATCCAAAGTTGCTCCAACTCTCCGAGATTTTTACGAATGTCTTCACCCATCTTGACACGAACATCAACTTCTTCGTCTCCATTAGCAAAAACATGCGCATCTATACCGTAAACCGCACCTCTAACTTGGCGTGCGAGCTCTTTCAACGTTAGCCCAGTACTTGAGGCACCTTCTAGTAACTCTAAATGAAGTTCTCGTTGGCCTGCTGAAGCATCGTCGACAATATCAGACACTGATGCATATTTTCTTAAATCTTCTTTTATTAAACCTGCTGCTGCAAGCAAACTTCTCTCATCTTCGCCCTGTAACTTAATCGTGATGTCAGCACCACCCGGAGCACCGGACATCAATACATATCCAATACTATCAGCCATCATTGCACGATCACCGAATGCATTCCTAATGTTATCGATGACTTCATTTGCATTTAATTCTCGATTTTCTGCAGGTGTCAACTCAATAAATAGCTGCCCAAGGTTTGAGCCAAGACCTCCAGAAGTTCCCTCTGTAGGCATCTGTACGCCAATAGCAGTGCTTATGTGATGCACCTGCTTTTGATCTCGCGAAGCCCTCTCAATATGCTCGAGCATTCGCAGCGATTGAGAGTAAGGTGTTCCCTCTGGCATGCGAACATTGATAGCGATTGTTTCAGCATCAGGAATAGTCATAAACTCATATCCAACACGACCCCCTGCAACTAAACCCATTGAAACAATCAATGTCGAAATCGCAACGGCAAGGGAGATGTATCGAAATTTAATAACGAGCGACAGCACCCGTAAATAACTTGGAACTATCTTTTGAAAAAGAAAATGGTCACGAGCGACTTCGTATTTTTTAATTAACGTTCCAATCCTTGACGTTGACTGGGCTTCTGTTTTTTCCAAACTATGCCCCAAGTGTCCTGGCAAAATCGACAATGCTTCAAACAAACTCATAGCAAGCGCGCAAGCAACAACAACAGGGAGTGCCCCAAGAAGATCTCCCATGTTCCCCTTTACAAAAGTGAGTGGCAAAAAAGCGACAATTGAAGTAAGAACTGTCGCGACAACAGGCCAAAGCACTTGACCTGCTCCAGTGACTGCAGCTTCCATTGCAGACACACCTTTTTCATGTTGGGCCTTTATATTTTCTGCTACGACAATAGCATCATCTACAAGAAGCCCTAGAACCAAAATTAATGCAAACATCGTAAGCATGTTCAGAGTAATCCCAAAAAGAGACATGACAAACAAAGTGCCACCAAGTGCGGTGAGCAATCCAATCCCTACCCAAAACGCAACACGCCAATTTAATGCGAGCAATAATAATACGAAGACTAAAATTCCACCATACACCGCATTCTTAGTAAGCAAGTTCATTCTGCCTTCAACGAATCTTGCGAGATCAGTAAATGTTGAGAGCGAGGTGTTACTTGGCAACGGTTCTGAATCTACGCCAAGTTGCCATGCTTTCTGCCTACTCGATTTCCCACCTAAAATATTGTCTTGCCAAGTAGGTTCAAATGGTTCTCCCATTCTTCCTGCAACATAGGATCGTACTATTTCTGCAATAACAACAATATCTTGATCTCCAGACTTTGTTATAAACAGATTCATTGCTGGCTGTGAATTAAAACGAGTAGTAATTGGTATGTCCACCAAAGTTGTTTGCACATTTGCAATATCACCTAGGCGAAGTGTCTCACCATCATGAGAAGAACGAATCACGATTTCTTCTAACTCAATAGAGGATTCTTCAGGAGCATTTGTTCGAATAACGATATCGCCTCCCGAACTTCGCAACGTTCCGCCTGGAATTTCACTCATCCACATCGAAATGCGATCTGCAACTGACGTAATACTTAACCCATGCTCGACCAAACTGTCTTGATCAACTTCAACTGTTAACTCGTTTTCTATATCCCCGCCAACATTTATCGCGCCCATTTCAGAAAATGAACGAAGGTCATCACGAATATCGCGAATTGCTTTCTTCATGACATGATTGTCTACATCGCCCCAAAGCTGAACCATAATAACTGGCATAGCTGGTTCTAGCCGAGTTACAACTGGGCGCTCAACGTCTGTTGGCAAATCTTGTAATCCCTCAACCGAACGCCGAACCTCGTCGATTGCTTCATCAATATTAGACACCCCCTCTTTAAATGAAACGACAAGGGAGGCAGACCCCTCAATACAAGTTGTGCGAATCTCATCGACCTCATCAATATCAACAAGAGCGTTTTCTAACCTAGTCGCTATTGCACTTTCAACATTCTCTGGCGAAGCGCCGGGATATGCCATAGTTACCACGACTTTGTCAAACTCCATATCGGGGAAAAATTGACGTCTTAGATTAAACGCAGAAAATATTCCTGCAAGAATTAACCCTGCCATAAGCAGATTGATTGGAACAGGATTCTTAACTCCAAAGCGCGGGAGATTCATTCTGCTGCAACCTCAGTGGCAAGGATCGAACGAACACTCATTCCGTCTCGCAAATTTCCTCCAGGATCAACAACAACCAAGTCTCCCTCGGCCAATGGAGTTTGTAGAACCGCCCAATCATAGTCAGGCAAACCAAATTGGTCAAAGTTTGCTTTAATGGAATAATCTATGGCAACTGGAATACTACGTAAAACAGAATCTCGAACAATCATAAGCCTATCGTCACGAAGAGCCCTTCTTGGAACAACCCATCTTGGAGTAGCTGTGGTTGTATTAACGACTTCTCCTCTTAAGAAAATCCCAGGAGGAATACGAAAGTTATTGTTTGGATTTTGTTCAACATCAACAAAGGCAACCATCGTTCTGGTTTGCTGATCATCTTCTGGTGCAATTCTAGAAATATGAGCGCCCCAATGTCGTTTCCCAAACCCTGCAGAGCGTAGATTAACTGGGTCAAGCACGTTGACGTATGAACGAGCATAAGAAGGTAATCGCAATGGAATTTCTAGGTTACCGCTGTTTACAACTCGTACTATTCTTTTCCCATTGCTTACATGTTCGCCTACACGTACATCAATCTCCTGTATCACACCATCAATTGGACTTAGAACTTTACATCTCTTCAAATTCTCTTGAGCTAGTGCAAGCTCAGCTTGTTTTGTTGCAATAGTTGAAGTTGCTCGCTCTTCTTTTATAGGGAAACGGTTAGCAGATTCAGTAGCATTTACAGAGGCAGCCGTTGCTGCAATTGTTTTTTGCTTCGCAATGTCAATCTCTCTTTGCTTAGCAGCACCGCGCTTAAAGGCGTCAGTGATTCTCTGAAGTTCTGCCTCAGACAGTTCTTGATCTCTCCTGGCAAGTTCTGCGCGTTCATCAGCAGCACAACTTTCAACAGCAATTAGTGCCATCTCTGACTTCGATGTTGCCAGGGAAAGTTCCGCCCGAACAACCTGCTGTTTATAATCCACATCATCAAGTTCAACGAGCAAATCTCCTTTTTGTACAACATATCCAACGCGAGTCGTCGGTGGCAGGAGCGTAACTATAGAAGATACTTGCGTAGGAACATCCGCATGTTGCAGCGCATCGGCAGTACCGTATCCTACGGTTCTTCTGGCAATTGGAATTTGCTTTGCCTCCATTACAATTACTGCAGGGAATGAACGATTTCCACTCACAATCTCAAGTTTGGGTTTCGAACTTATAAGCATTGATAGAATGGCATAGCCAATCACAACACAAATAACGGACACAATTGCTCTTGTTAGAAAAGAAATGGTTCGACTTGTTGGCATAGAACCATATGATACTTGATGGGATTCTGATACGCTCCCCATTATGAACCAGATAGAACCAGATTCAGCATTATCTGACGATGCAGTTCGTCATGTCGCACATCTCTCTCGGCTAGCTCTTAATAATGAAGAATTTGCCGGCGCAAAAAAAGACCTTACTGCAATTTTTACACATATCGACCTACTAAAGTCCATTGACACCTCAGGTGTGGAGCCACTCGATCATCCGACTGAACTCACAAATAACACACGTGATGACACGGTTGGAGACTCTCTCACCCAAGAACAAGTTCTTGCAAATGCCCCCGCCACGAAAGATGTATATTTTGATGTGCCCAAGGTGCTAGGAGGTTCTGCATGAGCTCAGTTAATATTCAAGACTTAGACAACTTCAACGCTTTCCACGAAGTTTGGGATGAAACAGAATCATGTAGTGGCTCTTTACAGGGCATGACGATTGCCATCAAAGATAACATTGTCACAAAAGAAGGAACTACTACTTGTGGTTCAAAGATGCTCAAAGGTTACAAGAGTCCATTCAACGCAACCGTCGTGGACCGTCTAATTTGTGCAGGTGCAACGCTTGTTGGCAAAACAAACTGTGACGAATTTGCTATGGGCTCTTCGACAGAACACTGCGCTTGGGGGCCAGTCTTAAATCCTTGGGATAAAACTCGAGTTCCTGGTGGCTCTTCTGGCGGAAGTGCCGTTGCAGTCGCGGCGAGAATGTGCAACGCAGCCCTCGGTTCAGATACTGGAGGATCTATTAGACAACCAGCTGCTCTCTGCGGAATAGTCGGCTTCAAGCCGACTTATGGAACAGTAAGTAGGTATGGACTTGTTGCATTTGCTTCAAGCCTAGATCAAATTGGTACTTTCACCCAATCAGTAAATGACACAGCTAAAATTATGCACGTCATTGCAGGGCACGATGAATTTGATTCAACATCTAACCCCGAACCACTTCCTGATTTCCTTGGGAACTTAAACACTCCAATTGACAATCTGCGTATTGGTGTTCCATCGCAGTATAGAGGCGACCAAAACGACCCTGCGATTAACACAGCAATTACTGCTGCAATTGAAACATATAAAAATATCGGGGCAACGATTGTCGACATCGACTTACCGTTGACTGATGTTGGCGTTTCGACGTATTACGTTCTTGCTCCAGCGGAAGCATCGAGCAACCTCGCTCGATACGATGGCATTCGTTACGGCCACCGAACAAGTGAAAAATGCAAAGACTTAATAGAACTCTACGCAAAAAGCAGGGCTGAAGGTTTTGGGGCAGAAGTGAAACGCCGAATCATGCTTGGAACTTATGTTCTTAGTAGTGGATATTACGATGCATATTACAATAACGCTTTGAAAATTCGCCGACTAATCTGCGAAGAATATAAAGAAGCATTTTCTAAATGCGACGTCATTCTTGGACCAACAACACCTACAGTTGCATTTAAAATTGGCGAAAAAACTGATCCAGTCTCAATGTACATGAATGATGTCTACACGGCAAATACAAATATAGCTGGAATTTGCGGGATCTCAATTCCTTGCGGATTTTCTGAGGAACATGGAACTCCCCTACCAATCGGGTTACATTTACAAGCCCAATGGCATGATGATGTAAAACTCCTTCGAATAGCTCAAATGTTTGAATCTTCAACAATGTTCCACAAGCAGTCACCAGAGTGTTGCTCATGATTGGTGTTGACATAGGTGGAACAAATTTACTTATAGGCAAAATTATTGACGGGAAGGTTGTTGAACGAGTTCACCAACCGATACAAGCCCGCGGAGATTTTAATTTAGTTGCTACTCAAACATGTAAAGCGATTAAAGATTTCGGTTGCAATGATATTTCTTCCATCGGTATATCAGTCGCGGGGAGTGTTAACGTAGATAAAGGGATCGTTCTTCGAGCAGAAAACTTGGATTGGGACGATGCTCCTCTTGCACAATTTGTTTCCGACGAACTTCAATGTAAGGTTGTCATTGAAAATGACGTAACCGCTGCTGCGTGGGGCGAATTTTCTTATGGCGCAGGCATCAGCAGCGATTCATTATTTGCAGTTTGGATTGGGACTGGAATTGGCGGTGGGCTCATCCTCAACAAGACCATTTGGAGAGGACCTCTTGGCACAGGAGGTGAATTTGGAATGGGCATCAGTGAATACTCACCATCGGAAGATACCAGAGTTCTAGAAGGGTTTTCAAGCAGAAGTGGACTCCAACGACTTCTACAAATGCCAGACCTCGACACTACAACAATTGCAAATGGGTATGGAAATAGCAAACAGATTACTCAAGCAGTAAATACGGGGGCATTTCGAATCGGATCTTCGATTGCCAACGTGATTACACTGCTTTCGCTAGACACCGTTGTTCTTGGAGGTGGGCTTGTAGAAGCACTTGGAGAACCGTATGTTGAAAAGATTCGCCAACAATTTCTCGACGATGTTTTTCCTGAACATTGCAAACAATGCAAATTTTACATCACGACCCTTGGTCCAGATGCGGGTCTCCTTGGCGCTGCTTCCCTTGCCAACTTGGCTCAGAGCCACCCTGTGCTCTGAGCCAAGTTGGCAAGGGAAGTAGGTGTGCAATCAACTACGCGTACGCGCAAAGAAAAAGGGCTCTTGCCGGCCAAGAGCCCAATTTTTTGGGAAACTGAAGATTAACCAAGCAACAGGACGTGGAAGCGTTTGTCTGTTGCACAACCTCTTTCTCAGGTCAGGTTATGTTCCCTTACATTTTCTCAGCACCAACAAGATACTGATCCTAACTGTGCCGAATTCTCACGGCTTGCCCGTCCCTTGACACACCTTTTGAACTCGGCAAAATCAAAATTTTTGCTTCCGCAAAAAAGTTGTTTGATTCCTTACCTTATCAGGCAAACAATCAGTGTGTTATATATCCGGCTAACGGACATAAGTAATTTGCCCTAATTAAGGGTAAGTGTCAAGAAAAATGTTCGTTTATTTTATCAAAAAAGGCAAAAATAAACTATTTCGAGATATAAATGTCATTTATAGCGCCATTTAGAGCTTTTACGTCGTTGAAATCTGAGTAGAGTTGGGCGCTTACCCTCACTACTCCCCTGTTCTGGAATTCAAAAATAGGGACTTCGATACTATTCCTAAGGTAGAGTTCATCTCGGAGAGCTAGACATTGATCCATCTTTGAAGGGCAATACTTTGGCAGGGATATTGTTGCCATACTTCCCAACATTGAACCATCTAAAGGTGAGATTGGCTCCACGTCCCACATGTCAATTAGGTATGCATGCATCCGAGTAACTAGTGCGTGATTGTGTTTGCGAATACGATTCCACCCAATTTCCGATCCCCACTGCACTGCTTTAGCGGCAGATAACCACGCAGAAACATCCTTTGTGCCCTGCCAATTAAACTCTTGAACATATCCTTGATACAGCCAGTGACTTACAGTCATGGGGTGAGTGGTTTCGCGATACCGTTCTGAAGTCCATACAAATCCAGCACCAATTGGCGCGCACACCCACTTGTGCAAATTACCAACATACCAGTCGCATCCAATACTATCTATATTCAAGTCGAGCATACCTGCAGCATGCGCACCATCAACTAGCAATAATATGCCTTTTTCACGACAAATACGGGCTATTTCATGCACTGGAAAAAGTATCGCAGAAGATGAAGAGACATGATCAATAACAAGAAGTTTTGTTTCATCAGTTAAGGAACCTAGAATTGCTTGAACAATTTCCTCCGAATCATTCAGCGGTAAAGGAATTGCAACTTCTCTGTAGGAGCATCCAGATTCATTTGCTATTTTCGTTAATACTTGACGAACTCCGTTATAGACATGATTTGTCGTTAATATTTCGTCTCCTTTGGAAAAGGAGATAGAGTTCACTACGCACCCAATTCCAGTTGTTGCATTATCTACAAAGCCAAAGCCTTCTGGTTGAGCTCCTAAAAATGCTGCAACAATTTGCCTCGCTTCGTCAACTCGACTTGGTTGTCGATCTAGAAAATTGACCGGTGAAAACTCAAATTCACGCTTCAATTCCATTTGATAATCAAAAATCGGCTTTACTCGAGCACCAAAACTTCCATGATTTAAGTACGTAATTCTTGAATCTAGCATCCAAGGGTCTGTTTGAATTACTGAATATTCGTTGTTCACACGCGTAGAATACCGTATTCGAAAAAGATTTGACATTATGGTTATGTTTGCCTAACATATACCGTACATATCTGCCGATACTCATTTAGAAGATTGGAGCAGTCACATTATGGAATCACCAATATTACAACTCGGACCAAGTCAAGCTTACGGCACAACCTACTACTCAGAGGGTAGCAGAATCATTGCTGTTGAAGGCGGAAGCCCATCTGCTCCACCACCTACCTATCGAGATGCTAAATATCGAACCTTTTTTGACCGCCTTTTCAAAATTGACCGCGTCTTTTTTTCACCAGCAATTGCAGCAGCTGATGTTTTCTCACACGTAACTATGCAGGAAACACCTAAACGCAAGCCACGAAGAAGTAAACTTGCACTCATAGTCACAGAATTACACTTCAATGCGGAGCGTATGTTCCGCATCGTAAATCAACTCACACTTTTTGGACGATCGAAACAAACTTTAAAGGATCATGACGATGAACCTAACACCAAAACAACTCGAAGTACTCGAACTCATCCGCGATTGTCAAAACAATCATGGCTACTCTCCAACAATGCAAGAACTTGCAGAGCAAATCGGAGTAAGCAAAGTCACCGTATTCGAGAGAATCGAAGCTTTGATTCGCAAAGGCGCACTCACGAGAGAACCCAACAGAGCACGCTCTTTATCGATTGCTGATTCAGTTTCAAAAAAATACGAAGAAAGCGAAAACGCGGCGATGCGATTTCCCTTGGTGGGTCGCATCGCTGCTGGAATGCCTATTGAGCGTTGCGAAGACAGGGAAACTCTCGACCTTACAAACATGTTTGGTCCAAGGATAGGGCAACGAGATGAAACTTTTGCACTTGAAGTCGAGGGAGATTCCATGAAAGACGAAGGCATTCTCGATGGTGATTTTGTTCTTGTACAAAAACAATCAACTGCAATAAATGGAGATCGAGTAGTTGCATTACTCCCTGACGGCGAAACGACGTTAAAAACTTTTTTCAAAGAAGCTAATGGGTCAATTCGACTACAACCAGCAAATCCTACTTTTAATCCAATCATTGTTGACAGTTGCCAAATTCAAGGCGTAATCACTGGAGTGCTTAGAAGTTATTAACACCTGCAAGAAGTCCCCATGCTTGCACTGCTTCTTCAATAATGTCCTCAGGACAAATCGCGATGCCAACCCATCCATCTCGAATTGTTTGTACACAGCCCGCTGATGTCACATCCCCGAGACGACCTGGAATTGCGAAAGCTTGTCTACCATGTTCTTCAACGGCTATTCTTGCTGTTATTAAAGCCCCGCTACGACGAGCCGCCTCAACAACCAGAATTACTGATGACAAGCCGGAGACTATCCTATTTCTGCGAGGGAAATATGCAGGGCGAGGAGGACGATGGCAAGGAAACTCACTTATAACAATCCCTCCTTGGCTCACAATTTCTTTGAAGAGATGCTTATGTTCAGGCGGATACAAAACACTTAATCCTGAACCTAGTACAACTGCTGTTCTACCACCATTCTCCAGCGCCCCCCGATGAGCTGCTGCATCTACCCCACGTGCTCCTCCAGAAATAATTGTCAAATCAGAAGAAACAATTTCTTTTGAGAATAATTCTGCCTGCTCAAGACCATACGCTGAACAGCGTCTGGAACCAACAACTCCAACAGATGCAAGATTGATTGCATCTAAATTCCCTTGATACCACAAAGCGCTTGGGCAGGCAGGGAGCGGCGACAAGTGTCGGGGGAAATCATCATCCGTGACAAGAACTAATTTTGCCTCCACTGCTTCAGCTGACCACCGAGCAGGGTCAACTTCAATCCGTTGCATCCGATCCCTGACCATATCGCACGCTCCCTCAGGTAGCCAGTCCTGTGCCAAACCCAAGAACACAGCATCACCTGCCTCATTAACGCCCCCCGCCTGCTCTACAAGTGAGGTTAGAGTTGCACCACCAAGACCATCTACGCAAAGAAGACGCAGAGCGTTATCTTCAATTTCTTCCATATGCCACGACATGAGTGGAAGCATATGTCACTATTTGCAAATTGCTTGATGAACTGCTTAAATTCTTTTAAATACAAAAAGTCAATCAGTAGAATCAGTTGCTGAAAGAGCAGGTCCCTTCAGGAAACCTATAAACATGGCAAACACCCCTACACCTATAAGAAGCAAGCGACTTCTTCCGGTAGAAAGTCCTGAAAGAATTGAAGATTGTTCTACCTGCATGTTTATCTTGCGGTCACGGCGAGCACGCTGTGCAACCCATTCCAAAGGTGTTTGAGAAGCCGAGGTATCGATCACAACAGGAGTACCTTGTGCCTGTAGGTTGAGTTGCATATCTAGAATACGTTGCTTAAATTCAGGGTCATTTTCATGTAAATCTTGAAGGAAAGAATTGTAAATCTCAACACGATATTCCAAATCAGCGAGATTTTCTTGGATAACGTTTTTCTTGGATTGAAGTTCCTGCAGTTCTTGATGTGCTGGAATCACAATCGCAGAACTCGTAAGCACGAGACCTCCTACCAAGTAAAACCAGCCAAAATCTATCCTCTGCCATAAACTCATATTTTAACCATCGTCAAATTAGACGCAATTCAACCAGTTGGAGTATACTTACCCACCCTATTGCGGGGTAGAGCAGTCTGGTAGCTCGTCAGGCTCATAACCTGAAGGTCGCAGGTTCGAATCCTGTCCCCGCTATTAAAAAAAGGCACCCTTGTGGTGCTTTTTTTTAATACTAGGATCGGATTGGGTTCTGCGACGCGGACTGCGAAGCAGGACGCAAGTCGCAGGTTTGTAGCCGCAGCAACACGATAGTGTTGGTGCGCCTCAACGAAGGATTGCACATGCAATCTTTCGTTCATCCTGTCCCCTATATAAAAGGCACCCTTGTGGTGCTTTTTTTTAATACTAGGATCGGATTGGGTTCTGCG
>JACNLO010000080.1 GCA_014381555.1 Planctomycetota bacterium
TATAACGATGCGCAATGCTCCGGTACTTTTCTAGGCGTAATGAATGCAGATGTTTGGTTCAGTTACGTTGCTTGTGATAACGGTCCTTTAACAGTGAGTACTTGTAACCTCATCGATTTCGATAGTGATATCGTGATTTATGAGGGTACTTGTGATTCAATGACGCAAGTGGCTTGTAATGGCGATACTGACGGTTGCGCTGGTTATTCATCGACTGTGACATTTAACGTTACTGGTGGTTCACACTACCTCTTCCGCGTTGGCGGTTGGGATAGTTCATCCGAGGGCAGTGGTTCATTGTTTGTTGATGGACCTGGTGATGGATGCGCTACTGATCCAGCGGTTAACATTGATTATCCAGATGGACGTCCTACCTTGGTTGATCCAAACGGTGGAACAACTGTTTCAATTGACGTGACTGATGGAACATCTTCGCCTGTAAGCGGAAAACTCCATTGGAATACAGGTAAAGGTTGGAACTGGAAACCACTTGAGGAAAACTACGACGCTTATTTCCACATGGGATTCGATTGTGGCGCTCAAGTGCAATGGTACATCTCAATCGAAACTGCAGACGGCGATACAGTTGTAGATCCTTATAGTGCTCCAGGAAGTTCTTGGGTTGCAACTGCATACTCTGGTCAAGATGTTACATTTGATGATGACTTCCAGACAGATCAAGGTTGGTCAGTCGATGCTAGTGCTGGCACTGGTAACTGGACACGCGTTGTTCCATCCGAGGGTGGCGATAGATGCGATGCTGGTACCGATGCTGATGGCTCGGGTATGTGTTTCGTCACCGGTAATAGTGGTAACGAAGACGTTGATGATGGAACGACTACCCTATACTCACCAACTATGGACGCAAGTGAAGGTCCTGTACTTAGTTACCACCGTTGGTACAGCAATGGTGCTGACTGCAGCGGTGCTGATCCGAACAATGACATCTTTGAAGTGGACATCTCCAGCGATGGCGGTTCTTCTTGGATGAACTTAGAAACGGTCGGGCCATTTGGCGAAGGAACAAGCGGCGGCTGGTACTTCAAAGAGTTCGATCTATCTGCAGTTGGAGGTTTTGAGCCAAATGCTGAGTTCCGAGTACGGTTTGTATGTGGCGACTTGAACGCTGGTTCAGTTATTGAAGCAGGCGTTGATGGAGTTTCACTTTCACGAAGTTACTGTGACGAACCATCGTGTACAGGCGATATCAACGGCGATAGCGTTGTGGATGTATCTGACGTACTCGCGGTTGTCGGTGCTTGGGGAGCCTCTGGTGGACCTGAAGATGTCAACGGTGACGGCATTGTAAATGTTGCGGACCTTCTCGCAATCGTTGATGCTTGGGGACCATGCCAGATGCCATAACTTCTTAGGTAATTAACTTTCGGTAATTAACTCAAAAGCCCCACTCAAAGGAGTGGGGCTTTTTTTGGGGACTGTCCCCAGGGGACAGTCCCCAAAAAAACGGGCAGTTTTCTTCGTTTTTAAGTATTAAACACGGATTATATGGGGACAGCCCCTATTGAATAAATAGCGGGACAGTCCCACTGATATATGGGGACAGTCCCCAGGGGACAGTCCCCAAAAAAACGCATTGAAATCATCGTTTTTGAGTTAAAAACAAGCAAACCGTAGAAAATCGTGGGGACAGTCCCCGGGGGACTGTCCCCGACAATAATTATTTAGCGTTGTCTATTTCGGCGAATACTTTCAGTGGATCTTTGAGAACCTTTGGTCTGCAACCAGCACAACAGAGTTGAACGAGTCGGTTGCCAACAATCATGTAGTCGGGACCACCCATGCCATCAAGTGGTCCACGACCAATGACGCAATGTGTTAAAGGATATGACTTAAGTTGTTCCTTGATTATTGCCTTATCAAGTTCTGGAAGATATTTTGCTGGATCTGCAAGGAACTCATCTTTGCAATCATTACAGCAAGTTCTAAATAAACGATTGCCGAAGATGAAATCAACTGCAGCACCTTTAGAATCAAGTTTGTCTCCGCTCACAACACAAGTATCTAATGGATAGTACGGGAGTTGTTGTGCAATCATCTTCGCATCGATCTCTTTGAACTTTGCTTCTTTGTCTGCTTTGAATTTAGGTGGACAGCCCGCACAACAGAAACGAACTTCGCGCCCGTCGATTACTTCGATGACAACTCCTCCCATCGAATCAAGTGGTTTGCCTGTGATTGGGCAAGTATCAAGAAGGTAGGGTGTTGTCACGGCAAGAGCAGTTTCAACTTGTACTTTCTCTGCTTTTTGTTCAGCAACATACGCTACCTTGCGAGATTCCTCCCATTTCTTGAATCCGTTTAAACAGCCGCCACAACAAAATGCGACAGTGTCTTCACCAACTTGAGCGGTAACTTCTGGATTTACTGGGTTGCCGGTAAATGGGCAAATTGTGTTTACTGGTTCTCCAGCAAACGCGAGGGTTGGCAATGCAATGACTGCCAATGACAATAGAGTGAAAAGTTTCATGAGTTTCTCCTTTACTTTTCGGTTTTAATTTCAGGGTTAGATTTATTAGAAAACTTCAATTGCAACTCAGCAACGAAGCAATACAACACAGGAACAACAAATAATGTGATGAGTGCAACGAGCATTCCACCAAAAACAGGAATCGCCATAGGAACCATAAGGTCTGCTCCACGTCCGGTCGCAGTAAGGACTGGAAGAAGGGCAAGAATTGTTGTTGCAGATGTCATCAAACAAGCCCGAATTCGTAAGCATCCGCCTTCGATAATTGCTTCTCGTATACCAGCAATAGATGATGGTTTATGTTCTGCTATAGATTGCTGGAGGCGAGTTGCCATCACAACCCCATCATCAGTTGCAATTCCAAACAATGCTAGGAAGCCGACCCAAACAGCAACACTCATGTTGATCGGACCAACATGGAATAGTTCAGCGATGTTTGTCCCTAAGACCGAGAAGTCCAAGAACCACGGCTGGCCATAAAGCCAGATAAGCATGAACCCTCCGCCCCAAGCCACAAAGACGCCTGCGAAAATAATGATGGAAGTCAAAATGCTATGGAATTGAAGATGTAACAAAATCAATATGACAGCGAGTGAGAGCGGTATTACTATTGTTAACCGTTTCATTGCTCTAACTTGATTTTCGTAAGATCCTGCGAACTTATATTTCACTCCCGTGGGTACTACAAGATCTCCTCTATCTATGGCACCTTGCAGTGATGTTTGTGCCGACTCGACTGCATCGACTTCACTTATAGATGGGATGCGATCAAAAATAACGTATGCAACAAGGAATCCATCTTCACCTTTAATGACTTGTGGACCGCGACGGTAACTGATGTCCGCAAGTTCACGAAGTGGAATGTGAACACCATTTGGCGAGAATACCATTAGGTCATCGAGCGCTTCAACAGAGTCGCGAAGTTCTCGTTGATAGCGGACACGTACTCCATAGCGTTCGCGACCCTCAACAGTTCGTGTTACTGGTTGTCCACCAACAGCTGCTTCAATAATCTGTTGAACATCAGTAACTTTTAATCCGTGCCGAGCAAGCCGATTTCGATCAAGGTCAATTTCAAGGTATGGTTTGCCAACAACACGGTCGGCAAAGACTGTTTCCGATCTTACTCCCGGGGCTTCCTTGAGCTCTTTCTCAAGTTCCATTGCAAATGATTCAATAGTCTCGAGTGTTGGGCCATAGACTTTTATTCCCATTGGAGCACGGAATCCAGACTGCAACATCACGATACGGGTTTCAATGGGTTGAAGTTTCGGGGCAGAAGTGGTTCCTACAAGTTGAGCAGCATCAACAATTTCATCCCAAATATCTTGAGGGCTGTGAATATGATCTCGCCATAGTCGAACGATGGTGCCGTCCTCTTTGTATTCATATTCTGGTGAATACTCAATGATTGTTTCTACCATTGAAAGTGGTGCAGGGTCCATAGGTGTATCTGCACGGCCGATTTTTCCGACTACGTCAGTTACCTCTGGAATAGAAGCAATTGCTAAATCCAATTTTTGCAATACATCTAACGTTTCGTCAATGGATGCGTGCGGCATCGTTGTGGGCATATATAGAAATGAACCCTCGTCAAGTGCGGGCATAAACTCTCTGCCAGAACCAGGGAAGGCATGGGCAACACTTGTTACTAAACGAGTAGACCGAATAGATGTTGGCAAGAATGAAAATACTGTGTCGAAACCCATCCAAGAAGTAATTCCAAACAGAACGATGAATGCAGGTGTAATTAACATAACAATTTTGAATTGCAATGCGAACGTTAACATTCTCTTGTACCACATTCTAAATATGCGGAATAGGATTAGAAAGCCACCCACAATTGTTACAACAAAGGTGATATTTTTCAGCGATGAGTTAGGACCGAGGGGCTGCCATGCATTTGCAAGCATGATTGCGACTGCAACACCAAGAATACCTGTAATGAAATAACGTAGCCAGAGTGGAATTGGCTTGCGTTGTTTTTTTGGTTTGCGTAGTAACAAAGAAGCAAGCGGTGGGAGCACGGCAATTGCTAAAATAATCGCACCGGTTAACGCAAATGTTTTTGTCCAAGCAAGCGGAGTAAAAAGTTTTCCCTCTGCGCCAGTTAATGCGAAGACGGGCAAGAAACCAACTATTGTTGTTAAGCCGGCAGTAAGAACAGCTCCAGCAACCTCTGCAGAGGCCTTCGCAATAACTTCTTTGCGTGGCTGATCAGGAAAATCTTCTAATCGTTTAAGAATGTTTTCAACGATTACGATTCCCATGTCGACGACGGTGCCAACTGCGATGGCTATGCCACTAAGTGCAACGATATTTGCGTCAACCTTTGCAATTTTCATTCCTACAAATGCGAGCAGGACAGCAAGCGGGAGCATGGATGAAATTAAGATTGAACCACGGATATGAAATACCATGAGAATGACGACGAGAATCGTAATCATCACTTGTTGCACAATTGCACTGTCAAGAGTGTTAAGTGTTTCGTGAATTAAACCACTACGATCGTAAAATGGAATTATTGTGACTTGACTGATAGTTCCATCAGCAAGAGTCTTCGATGGAAGCCCAGAAGAAACCTGTGTAATCTGTTTTTTAACTGCATTGATGACGGCAAGCGGGTTTTCGCCATAACGAGCAGCAACGATTCCGCCAACCGCTTCAACACCATCTCTATCAAGAGCACCACGACGCATTGCAGGACCAATGTTAATAGTAGCGACATCTTCCAACAGAATTGGAACACCGTCACTTGCAGTAACAACAGTCTTGCGAAGATCATCGACATTTTTGATGTACCCAAGTCCACGAACAATGTATTCAGCATTATTTAGTTCTATCAATCCTGCACTAACATCTAAGTTGCTTCCACGAACTGCAGACATAACTTCTTGAAGCGTTACACCCATATGCCTTAGGTGATCGGGGTCAACGTCAACTTGGTATTCCTTGACAAACCCGCCAATTGATGCAACTTCGGCAACGCCTTCAGCAGCAGTAAGAGCGTAACGAACATTAAAGTCCTGAATTGAACGAAGTTCATCCAAGCTCCAACCCCCAGAAGGTTCGCCTTTGGTGTCACGTCCTTCAAGTGTATACATAAACACTTGCCCAAGAGCAGTGGCATCAGGACCAAGGGAGGGTGTTACATCATTTGGTAACGTATTGTTTGGGAGTGAACTTAACTTTTCTAAGATTCTTGATCGCCCCCAATAAAAATCAACGCTATCTTCAAAGATGACGTATATCGTAGAGAACCCAAAAATTGAATAACTTCGAACAGCTTTGACTCCCGGAAGTCCTAGCAATGAACTAACGAGAGGATAAGTTATTTGGTCGTCAATATCTTGTGGACTGCGACCAGGCCATGGAGTAAAAACAATTTGTTGGTTTTCACCAATATCAGGGATTGCATCAACTGGAACTGGGTCTCTAGGAATGGTTCCAAGGTCCCAGTCAAATGGCGCAACAATGACTCCCCAGAAAGTTGCCACAATAATGATTATCGCGACGACCAAACGGTGTTTAATGAGTGCTGATATTAAAGAGTTCATTCGCTACCACCATTAGGTTTAAATGTTTTCTTTGTTTCACCACACTTCAACATTTCTGCACCAAAGTATGGATTAACTAAGGAGTCCTTCCTCTGGAGCCAAAACGCTCCCCTGAAATCGAAGGCCATCGGACAGTACATTTCGTAGTATGTTCCAGAGTAATGTCCAAATGTATTTTGTATAGCTATGGCTGCTTTGGACATGTCTTCAAAGACAATTCGAGCACTTGTAATGTCTGGCGATTTTGAAGAAGAGTTTAATAGCGTTTCAGATATTTTCTTCCATGCTTCAAGTGATTCTGTACTAAGTGAAGAATCATCTACGATAGTAAGCATCGTGGCTATGTCGCCTTGTGCAACAAGAAACTTGTCAAAATTATCTGCAGCAAGTGCTTCTTGAGCTGAGAAATATGCTGAATACAGTGGATTCAAAGACATGATGAAATCTGGAGAAACTTGCTGTTTCTTTGATTCGTTTACCATGCTCATCATGCTTGGTTTTGCCTGAATCTGAAGCTCGGAGTCAATTTTAAATGCTCCTTGCACTACAACGAGTTCTCCTTCTTCAAGCCCCTCAGCAACGACATACATTTCATCTGCTCGTTCACCAAGAACGACTACTCTGGATTCAAAAGTTGGTTTTTCTGCGGGAACTTGTACAAACACAACTGCACGGCGTCCAGTCATTAGTACAGCGCTTCGTGGGATAATCAGTGGTGGGTTCTCACCAAGGTCTCCAATAACTGTACCTCTCACAAAAGACCCTGGAAGCAATTCGCCACCTTTGTTATCTACTTCTAGGCGAATTGTGACAGTGCGTGTCTTTGGATTAAGAACGGGGTCAATGAAATCGATGGTTGAACTAAAAACCTTTCCAGGAAGAATGTCAGTCTCTAAATCGATTTTCTGTCCGATTGAGAGAAACGGGATGTCTGATTCATGTGCATCTAGGAGTACCCAAACGTTTTCTAGGTCAGCGATTTGAAACAAGGTTTGACCTACTGTTACATATTCTCCAGTAACAACTTCTCTAGTTAGCACTACTCCGTCGATTGGTGAAGAGATTGTGATTGTGTCTGTGGGGGAGGTTGCATTTGCTAAAGCATTAATTTGATTATCACTGAGTCCCCATCGTGAGAGTTTTTGCCTTGCTGAAATAATTGTTTCTCTTGCAGTTTTTGCAATAATCGAATCGCCTTTTATCCTCTTCGCACTTTGTATTGCTTCTTGTAGTTCGGTTTGTGCCACAAGAAGTTCTGGACTATAAACTTCCGCAAGTGGCACCCCAGTTTTTACAGTTGCGCCTGTGTAATCCACGAGTAACGTATCAATTCGACCTGGGAACCAAGCTGTAATTGCGGCTTGTTTTGTTTCATCAGTCTCAACAGTTCCAACAAGTTGGATGATGTTCCTTGGAAACTCACGTATCACTGGAGCAACCTCTATTTGTGCGCGTTCCATTGCTGACTCACTCATTGCGATAGCATTTGGGGGAACGTTATCAGCGCCTTCTGGAACTGGTATTAAATCCATGAAGCAAATAGGGCACTTTGCATCCTTGTCAGGTGTGCGAACTTGCGGGTGCATTGAACAGGTGTATTCTGTTGCTGCACCAACAACCTCTTGGACACTTTCGTCGTTGTTATGCAAGTCGATATCTGATGAACTAGAACACTTGCCGAGTGAGAAGGCAATGATGAAGGTAGCTAAGCCGCTAATAATGAGAATAGGTTTATTCATTGGATTGACTCCATAGTTGTCGTGCCGCCGATGAGCTTGGAAATTGTGGCATCGGCATTTAAAGCAGCTGCGTAACTTCGCTGCAAGTTTCTTTGTAGTTCGAGTAATGTTCTCTGCGAATCGAGAAGTTCAATGGCGCTAGTTTTTCCGGTAGAAAAAGCTGCAAGAGCTGCTGAAAGAGCATCTTCAGCCCGAGGAACTAGCGCAGATTCATAAAATTCTATTCGGCGAAGCGAGTCATCTCTCAGGTAGATTGCTTCAGCAATGGCAGCGTGCAATGTATGAAGCATTGCTTCTTTTGAAGCTATCGCTGAAAGATGTTTTGAAATTGCTTCGTCTTTTGCGGCATCAGTTTTTGTTTGGTTAAGAGGGATTGAAAACCCGACCATTCCCATGATTGGGTTATTGCCAGCTTCAGGCACTGTCGGGTCAAGAGGGGTCCCAAGATTTGTATATGTGATTCCTGCTATCCACTTTGGTTTTGCATCAAGTTCTGCAACCCTTATCCCTAAACTGTGTTCTTGAATTGTTGCATCTTGAGATGAAATTAATGGAGAATTACTGATGAGAAGTTGCGCTTCATCAAGCGTAATGTTGTTTGGACTCAATGTGATTGAGCTAGGTAATCTAAGTTTTGTATCACTTTTCCGACCGAGTGTAGCATTGAGTGCAGATAACCTTGGTCCACGGAGATTCTCAAGTTTGATGAGTTTATCTTCAAGTTTTCCAAGTTCAACTTGTAATCGCACAAGTTTGTCATGGCTCGTCTTGTCAACTTCATAACTACGCCTTGCGATTCGTTCCGCTTCAGCAAGCAGTTTAAATGATTCGTTAACAACAATGATTTCGCTTTCCAAATCAACAACCGCCGTCCACCTGTTGGCAATTTTCTCAAAAATATCTAGGCGAATCATTTCATATCTATGCCAGTTGCTCTTCGCCGTTGCTGTTGCAACATCACCTTTTGCTTCAAGAAGACCCCACCAAGGGAAAGACTGCGTGAGCGAGAGTTGCTGCTCTGTCGGACCAGTCCGTGTTTGCACTTCTTCTATGAAGTACCCAAGCGATATTTTTGGATCTGCAAGGGCAGAAA
This sequence comes from Planctomycetota bacterium, assembly GCA_014381555.1. Taxonomy (GTDB): domain Bacteria; phylum Planctomycetota; class Phycisphaerae; order Phycisphaerales; family SM1A02. The sequence continues at coordinate 8,878 of JACNLO010000080.1, forward strand.
CTTGTGGAATGCGGGAGAGCGAACCTTTCCATGTATGGAAAGCTGCTTTGAGTTCTGGCGAATTAAGTGAAGCAAATACCAAGCACTGCTGCAACGATGCATCGTTGGCGAGATTTGGAAGGGTTGCTTTCGCAATACTATCTTTAGTAGACGAAACAGCCAAGTGCGAAGGCAGGGTAGAGCCAGCAAAGTGAATTGTCTGCCGTAATGAGTTGCTGTGTGACGTGAGCGAAGTCTCGTACGAACAACCATGTAAAACGGCGGTTGAGCAACCTACAAGTAGTAGGTCTAAGATGTATTTCATTGTGAATAACTTTCATTAAATCCGATTGAGAAGCACGCACAAACATTTGAAATTCAAAGTGTGCGCAGTATTCCTAAGGAGATAATGGGTTAATTCTGCCAGCGGCCCAAGAGTGCTTGCCTGCAATTATTTGAAGAAACGACAGTAGTTGTCGTTGGAATACAAGCCAATTCACCAGTGGAAGTAACTTGTGGTAATTGGTATTGAGCAGTTGCAAGTGGTAGGGCAAAATCTATCGAAGTGATAGAGAATGGTGTTTTTGAAGGTGCTGGTGGGTTGTTTTGCTTTTTACTACATTGGCAACCATTTGCTGCACATTTACAACATCCACCACAACACGCCATTTTCTGGGGTGTTTGAATACCATCTGCTGCCTCAACAGGGGCAGCGAATGGGAGTGCTTGGAGCACAAGTAGTAGGATTGGTAGAAATCGCAACATCTAGGGTAGAATTATACGACGTATTTTAGTCAATACTATTGCTTTTTTGTCCAATTTTACGTCCGGCCGAATTATTCATTCTAAAAGTCGAATTCTTTAACTAAAAAAACAAAATTGCTCTGATTATCTATCATCAGACCAACGTAAGGTCCTCGCTGTACACTGTACAACATGAAAATCCAAACTTTAATTGCACTGTTTCTTTCCTCTGTCGCTGTTGCAGAACATCCTTATGATTTTGTGCCTGATGACGCGTTAGCGATACTTGTAATCAAAGATGGAAGATCTATAAATAAAATTCTTAAATCAATAAATGAACAATCAGGATTGGCTTCCGCAAAACCAAATATTCTTGAAACATATCTTTCACAGTTTGTTAAAGATCCATCAGCAATCGATTTGTCATCGGAAGCAATAATAATCGTTGAGCCGACGAAACTTGCCAAAGGGCAAAACCCAACTGGAATGTTCGGACCAATGCCTCACTTTATGGTGATTTGTAAAGAAAAAATTGGTCAGATGGTTGAAACTACAGTTTCAAGTGGCCTAAAAACAACAACTACCGTGGATGGTTGGTTTATCGCTACGGGAGCTAGCGAATGGACTCCAAGGAATTCAAATGAACTCTCTCCAATACTAGATAAATTGCCTGAATCACAGATTAGTTCAACTGTGAAATTTGATTCCCTCTGGTCACAGTTTGGTCCAATCGTACAGATGACTGGTGGTATGGCAGTTGGGATGTTAAATAAACCCGGCCCAGACGGAGTTGTCTCACCTGAAACAAAAAAGGGTGCTGCCGCAGCAAGAAAAGCATTTGGTACCTTGACTGCATGGTGTTCAACAGTGAAGGATCTTTCGATTGGCATTGATTTTGATGGCTTTACTGTTGTAGCGAATCTTGATGCAAAAATGAAAGAACAGTTTGACTTAACAATAGATAACAAGTCGATTGAAGAAATGGCATCTCTCCTTACCGTGAGTTCAATGCAGTATGCAATGTCAGGAAATCTGACTCGAATGCTCATGGAAATGGATATAGAATCACTGCGTAATATTTCTTCTTCTGCAGAATATGGTCCACCAACAATTTTGACAAATAGTGTTAAAGCTCTTTCTGTTTTGGTTGAAGACAATGTCGTGTCCTATGGTTTAGATAAGAAAAACGGTTTTACACTTACAGGTCTGTCTGATGTTTCAAATCAAAACAAGTATCTTGAAGATGTTTCAGCTGTTTTAGATGATTTTTCGGGAATGCTACGCAATGAATATAGCGTAGAACTAATACCCACAAACTCACCCTATACTTGGGACGTCAAGATGATTGGGACAGATGCTGAAGATTTGCGGGTGATGCAAGCAGTTATTCATGAAGATGACCAACTTAGTTTCCAAAAGATGGGGAATAATCGAGTAATGATGTCTCTTGGGCCTCAATCTTGGAGACCACTTGGACCACCACGTTCAACACCACTTTCTCAAGTAATTCGCAAATATGTAGAAGGCGTTGATATTGATTTCGCGATGAGTGTTGATGCTAGAAGTTTTGCGGTTGGTTTCGCTGATGTTGCTCGTGTAGCAAACCCAAACGATACTATTTCAATTGGATTATCTCCATCTGCGAAGATGTCATTACTTCTTGGCAGGACAAATGCTGGTGGAGTAATTGAGATTCAAGCTGACTTGTTCGGTTTATCGACCTTGATTTCAGAATTGAATGAAGTAAAGAATTCGAGTATAGACTAGAAAAAAGTAACTAACCAGCAAGGTCACCCTCTCGTTCAGCTTCAACGACTTCTGAATCATTTGGATCTGGTTTTTCGGCTTCGGGATACTTTATTCGTGTGTGGTAAATAGAATTCAATCTAGCGATGACGGCATCTTCTATTTTTGCGAGTTCGCTGAAGGTCAGCCCGCAATCATCATATTGATGGTCGAGTAATCTCTTTCTGGAGAGATCTCGCACAAGGGCTTCGATTCGTGCGGGGTTAGGATCTGGGAGGACTCTCGAAGCGGATTCGACAGCATCCGCAATCATAAGTACCGCAGCTTCTTTTGTTTGAGGTTTAGGTCCTGGATACCTAAATTGCATTTCGTTAATTGGCTCTTTACTATCTTTCGCTTCTTTAACAGCAGTTTGGTAAAAATACTCAACAAGGGTGGTTCCATGGTGTGCTTCGATAAAGTGGATGAGTTCTCGAGGTAAATCATATTCACGAGCAAGTTCGATGCCATCCTTGACGTGTCCAATGATGATGAGGAGACTCATCGATGGTTTTAAATCATTATGTCGGTTGTACCCACTCTGGTTTTCGACAAAGTATTCTGGTTTATTCATTTTTCCGATGTCATGGTAGAGCCCGCCTACATACGCCAGAAGAGAATCACCTCCAATCGCTTCGGTAGCAGTTTCCGCAATATCAGCAACTTGTCTTGAGTGATTGAATGTGCCTGGTGCGAGTTGTTGCAATTGGCGAAGGAGTGGGTTTCGTGGATCTCGGAAATCAGCGAGTGTCATGCCAGTAGTTATATTGAAAAGTTGTTCTATATTCTGCAAAATACCAAGGACAAAGAAGCCAACAACGAGACCAGAAAGACCAGCAACAATAGAGTTCATTAAGACTTGTTTCCACGCTATTGACAAATCTGGAACCTCAGCGAGCCCTAGAAATAATGATCCAAGTGCAAAAGTTATTGCAGTAACAGCAGAAGCTCGAATTAGAGTTTGGCGCTGGCGCACCTCTTTTAACTGGCTAATCATCGTTCCACATCCTGCAATCAGCAAGATGAACCACCCAATAGATTGAGACAGCGCCATCGTTACCAGAGAACATTGCATGAATGCTATGAACATTCCCATTCGTTGTTTATATGCAAGGCAAGAAATTGTTACAGCAAGAAGAGTTGGAATAATCGCAGCTGCATAGATGAATGTTGGAGCTTCAAGTGTCACAATTATTGAAAGCCCAAGCATAAGAGCCATCAAAGCGCACAAGGTAAAAAGTCGTAAAGTGTTTTTTGCAATTCTTGTATAAGTAATTGTGACATATCCACCAATAAAGATGGATAGCATTGCAAGAAGCCCAATAGAACCTATTCGTGGGAGCCACCTCTCTATGAAGGAGCCAGTTTTCAAGAATAGCTCCTGTTCTATAAGTGCTTCTTCGTACTGTGATGCGGTTATGACATCACCTCTTTGCCAAATGATCTCGCCGCGGAAATGGTCTCGAACTACTGGTTTGATACTATCTGCTGCTGTATTTGCTCTTGCGGTTGTATCTTCGACGTCAAGCTGAATGCTCGGCAAGTTTTCGCTAATAATCCTAGACTCAATAAGTGAGACAACAGATTCTGGGAATCCAGAGCGACTTACTATTTCGGCTAGCTGATGTTCATTGAGTTCGCCTTGGGTTGCAGGCAACGAAACGGGTGCAGCATTGTATGGAATTAGAAAGTTGCCAGCCCCTTGAAATAAAGCACGGTGGGAAGCTGGGGTTGTTGTGAAGGATTGGAACTCTTCACTTGTAAGTAAAGGTTTGTCTCTCTGCAATTCTCCGATTAATCTCGAAACATATCTTCTCCATGAAATTGTCGACGTGTCATCTTGGAACAAATCTTGTAGAGATTTCAGAGTTTCAGGTGTAATAGAGAATTGGGCGACAAGTTCAGGGTTGACATCTTCGATAGATGTCATTCCTGAAACAGCAGTCGGAAGACCGAGTAATGAAGCTGCAAGGCGTTCAATGAATGCTGCATTAATCGTGTAAATTCTTGGAGAGGAGTATTTTGCTTCTTCTTTCTTTGCCTCTGTAGCTAAAGAATCTTCTAGAGTGTAATTGATTCTTGTGATTCGAGTGTTCGAAGCAATCTGACCATCACGTACTTTGATTTGTTCACGAGACCAAGTTGCAATTGTTGAAACTGCAATTAGAAAGAGAAACAAGACAAAACATGTTCTCAAGAATTCAGGTCGTCTTAATAAAGTACTCAGAGTAAGCGCTGGTTTTGGAACATTACGCAGTACAGTTTCTCTTCGGCTTTTGCCTGAACCTTTGTTTCGATGTCCTGATGATTTTGCCATTAGTAGAGTTGAGCGATGTGAAATTCACGAAGCATTGCTTAGTGTGTTGCCCTCACAATACATTGAGGTAGATTGCTGTGTTTACGTTTATTTGACGCTGCGACTCTTGTTGAAAAGTGTCCAGCTTGGACAAGGTACAACGTAACTCCAGCACGGTCGGTTTCCTCTGTAATCCAAATTGGAACAACCCCCAACACATTTAGAGAAGGTGAGATTTCAGCAATAGTGGAATTAGCGTTTGCTTTATCTCTAAAGGCACCAAATTGAAGGGTGAATGAAGTCTTGGAATCAGAATTTGCCAAATTCCCACCTGTCGATAGTGCTTCCGCTTTTGCTTGGTCTATACCTTTAAGTTCAGATGCAGCGATGGCAAATGCAGATTGTGCAGCGTCGAAGTCACCATTTGCAGAAGCAATTATTCCAAGCATCGCAGTCGCTTTGCCGCGCACGTCTTTGGATGAGGATGCTGATGCTCTAGTAAACCAATCTTGTGCTTCACGCATGTGATTTTGCTTAAATTCACAGAGACCCATCATGTATTGGGCTTCGCCAATATTTTTGTTCTCTTTAATGGATTTTTTAGCCCACATCTCAGATAACAACCAGTCACCATTGTCGTATTCATGAACTGAGTTTTCAATTGCAGTGGGTTGTGTTGAATTGCATCCAGCGATAATGGAGAAAAGCAAGAGTGAAAGCAATTTATTTCGCATAGGGGGGCTCCAGATTGTATCGTACCCTCTTAGAATAACTCCAGATGCAACTTCTACGATACATTTATAAATCATGGCGAAGGAACGCCTTCCGATCTCTCGTCACAGACGACTATCGATCGTGGAGAGGGCTCGATTTGCAGGTTGCATCTTGGCATGTTGCCAAGAAAATCAAGAGTAGAGAGCCACACGTTGCCATTCTCCTACCTACGTCGGGCTTATTTTCAGTTGCGTTGACGGCTATTTGGTCGCTTGGAAAGACAGTAGTTCCACTTAATTATCTTCTCTGTGAAGAAGAAATAAAGTACATCATTGAGGATAGCGGGGTTGATATTGTCATTACTGTTGGTGCAATGCTGGAAATGATTGGAGAGTTGCCAGATGGGGTGAAGGCAATAAAACTTGACGAAATGTCATTTAAAGGGATTCCACCAGTTCGGTTTTCTGTAAGAAGTGATGAAGATATGCTTGCCGCACTTTTGTATACATCAGGTACTTCAGGTAAACCAAAAGGTGTCATGCTTACTGAAAAAAATCTTAGCTCAAATATCCAACAGTGCATTTCCAAAGCAGGATTTTCAAAGAAAGATGTTTTTTTAGGGTTGCTTCCTCAGTTTCATAGTTTTGGGTTCACTGTCACAACATTATTGCCATCAGTCATTGGAGCAAAAACTGTATACATGACAAGGTTCAATCCAAGGAAGGTTCTTGATGCAATGCGAACGCATCGTCCAACAATCATGGTTGCGATTCCATCGATGTATAACGCTATTTTAAACTTAAAAAGTGCAGAAGCAGAAGATTTTCAATCAATTCATTTGGCCGGTTCCGGTGGCGAGGCACTACCAGATGCTGTGCATGAAGGATTCAAAAATAAATTTAACATTTCACTTTGTGAAGGGTATGGTCTAACAGAAACATCCCCAGTTACGAATTGGTGTTTTCCTGAAGAAGAAAAACATGGCAGTGTAGGAAAGCCAGTTGAAGGTTTGTTGCAGAGAATTGTGAATGAAAATGAAGAAGTTCTTTCACCAAATTGTGATGGGGAAATACGGATGAAGGGCCCGAACATAATGAG
>JACNLO010000002.1 GCA_014381555.1 Planctomycetota bacterium
GAACTATTGACAGAGTGGATGTGAATAGAGATGGACTAGTGAGAGTGCTCGACTATAAGACGGGGTCAATGACGGCAAACAAAGCACATTTTAACAAGGACTCTTGGATTGATTTGCAATTACCGTTGTATCGCGAATTGCTGTCCGAAATACCGGAACTTGAGGGTATAAATTTTGAGAAAGAAAATGTACTGCTTGGTTACTTCAAAATTGGAGATCAAGAATCAACAAGCGGTATTGATTTGTTGACACCGAAAGAAGCCATTCAAGACGTTTTGCAAGTTACGATAGACGGGACAATTAATTCTATTTTAGATAACGAATTTTCGGATACTCCGATTGATCCTGCGCCAAAATTTAGCGACGAATTTTCTTGGATATGCCAAGACAACAGCGTCATTGATGAATCGAGCGACACCTACAATGACTAATTTTGAACCAGTACAAATTATCCAAGCGCTCGCGGGTTCCGGCAAGACTGAACGACTCGCGTATCGTTTCATTCGATTGATGGCAATGAAAAGTGAAGACGGTCAGGAAATTGATCCAACAACTATTCTTGCGACTACGTTTAGCCGAAAAGCCGCTGGTGAGATTCGAGACCGAATTGTTGAAAGACTGTCTGAAGCAATTTTGGATACAAAAAAGTTTAATGCATTAGTTCTTGAGGTTCCTGAAATAAATCACCAAGAGGATTGCATTGTTCTCCTAAAAAAACTAATTAAAAATCTGCATCGTTTGAACATCGGTACGATTGATAGTTTCTTTGTAAAAACCGCATTGGCGTTTTCAGATATATTAGAGTTCACGCAAGGGTGGTCAATTTTAGATGAAGTACATGAAGAACAGGTTTTTTCCGATGCTGTTTCTCGATTAACAAATGACAAAAGCAAAGTAAAGCAAATGGCGACCAAGCTTCGACGAAGTAAATCAGGTGCGAAGGTTCCTATTTCTAAAACGCTAGCGGGGATAAAAGACGACGCTTTTTTTGATGTTCGAGGAGCGAAGGATTGTGTTTGGTCTTGGGGGGAAAAACAAAAAACGCTATCTCAAGATGATGTAGAGAATTATATCCTGAAAGCATCAAATCTAGACTTAGAAAAAAAATCGCAACGTACAGCGTTATCAAAAGCTGTAACCGCAATGCGAAACGGTGATTGGAAAGCATTTCTCACCACGGGCATGGCTCCAAAAGTTATTGATGGATCAATGAAGTACAGCCGTGCGGATGTGGATCCGAGAATCGAAGATATGTACGCTCCACTGATTGAACATGGACTCGCAGTGATGGCGAATCGAATGCTTGACAAGAATACGAATACGTATGTGCTTATGCAAGAATTGTTCACCTGCTGGATGAATGCAAAACATGATCGCGGTTTGTATTCATTTGATGATGTCACATATCAACTGGGTGATAGTGGTGCGATGAATTGTCTCGACGAAGAAAAACTGCTCGAATTGCGGTTTAGAATGGACGGCACAATCAACCATCTATTGGTGGACGAGTTTCAAGATACATCCCTTACGCAATGGAGTGTCATTGAGCCAATAGTTCAAGAAATTAATCAGTCCCAACAAGACCGTTCGTTGTTTTTTGTTGGCGACGTAAAACAAAGTTTGTATGGGTTTCGTGGGGGAGAACCCGCACTTCTTCGAGGGCTAAAAGACGAACTCCAGCATGCAAAGACGTCAAAACTAGAGGAAAGTTGGCGGTGTACTCCACCAATTCTAGAATTGGTAAATACAGTTTTTGGACAGGTTCAAGACGCTCCATTGCTTACGGAGCACTCTCCAGATTCAACAGAGATATGGTTAAAAGATTTTGTCCCTCACGTTTCCGCAGCACCAACGAAGAAGAAAAAGGGATATGCGGTCATTCAAACCGCAGGCGTTCATCCAGACAAAACGGACCTGCAACTTTGCGTTGAAAAAGTGGTGGAAGAAGTTTCAAACATTCACGAAAACGCTCCGGCCGCATCAATCGGTATTTTAGTTCGAAGTAATACAAAGCAACAAATACAGCGGATTGTGCACGCATTGCGTACAAATGAAGATGTGAAGAAAAGGGTGATGGCAGCAGAGTTTGGCGGGAATCCACTTACGGATTCGCCCGCTGTAACAGTTATTCTTTCTGCACTATTGATGGCAGATGATTGTGGAAATTCTGCACACGCCTTCCATGTAGAAAGTTCTCCGCTTGGAGAGTACATTAAAGATACCTCCGGTGCCACGATTCGACGTGCATTATTAAAAAATGGGTATGCAAAACTCATCAATGAGTATGCGGAGCAACTCATTGAACACGTTGACAAGCGAGAACGATTACGTCTGTGGCAACTTGTTGAATTTGCAGAGCAATTTGCATCGGAAAAAACGCTACGACCATCTGATTTCGTCAGAATAGTAAAAGAAACGCAAGTGTCTGATCCTGCCTCTTCTCAAGTACAGGTTATGACAATTCATAAATCAAAAGGGTTATCATTTGATGCGGTTATTGTTTGTGATTTAGATAATTCAATTTGGAAAACGCCAGGGACTATGGAGTTGCATGAACGTGGAAACCCTTGCGTAAGTCCAATTCGAGCAGGTATGTATTCAGGTGATTATCTTGACGAAGTGATTCCAGAATATCAGGAAATGCGAAAAGAACTCCATCGAAGCCAAGTCAATGATGCACTATGTTTATTTTATGTCGCGATGACAAGGGCAAAGCACGCCCTTCACATGATTGTTCCGTGCAAAAGTAATACTAAGAATCACCACAAAAAATTAGACGGTTTGTTGTTACAAATTCTTGGGTTAGACCAAAGCCAAGAACCAAATGAAGATCTATGGGCGGCTTCGGGTAATGATAAAACGTGGGTGAATTCATTTAAGAAAAAGGGGGTTTAAGAAGATGGTGTCAAGAGTGATTGTTAAAAATCACACCCTACAAACCCATCCCTGGTTGGTAGAGAATTAACAACTGCAACACCTTCATGTTTAGCTGGTTGGGGCA
>JACNLO010000024.1 GCA_014381555.1 Planctomycetota bacterium
CAGCCTGAAGTGGCGTTTGTTCGGGTGGAAATTTTGACTCTTGTGGAACATACCAAAGACGTAAACCACGCTTGGATGTCAATTCGCCATCATCTGCTGTTTCCAAACCAGCCAGAATTTTCATGAGTGTCGATTTACCTGCGCCGTTTGGACCAATTATCCCTAGGCGTTCTGATTCTTCAAGATGTAGAGTCACACCCTCAAAGAGATGCCTCGTTGAATAAGACTTCGAAATAGTTCGAGCTGAAAGCAAATTAGCCATAAAGTTACATTCTAACGTCGCAATAGTGCGTAAGATAGTAGAAAGGTATTCTATTTATGAAGCACGAACTTGCAAGCCTCCTACTCGTAACCACTTTACAAACAACTATGCCACTTCAACAATGGAACGAAACACTCGCCAAGCATGTAACTGAATCTGGCGAAGTTAATTATGCCGCAATCAAAAAAGAACCAGCGGGGCTAGATGCTTATATTTTATGGCTTGGGGAACTCAATATAGATGCATTGCCAAAGGATAACCAACTTGCAAATCTTCTCAATGCGTACAACGCGTTCACTATTAAATTGATCACTGAGCATTGGCCAATCGAGTCAATTAAAGATATACCTGTCAAAAAACGGTGGGTCGACAAGCGCTGGAAACTCGCAGGCAAATTAGTTTCTCTGGATGACATTGAACACACCATGATACGCCCTGTTTTCGAACAACCAGAAATACATTTTGCCTTAGTCTGCGGAGCAGATGGTTGTCCGCCACTCCCCAACAAAGCGTTTATTGGAAAAACATTAAAAGAACAACTTCATGATCAAATCAAAAAAACACACAGTTCAAAAGGCTGGTACCGTTATGACCAAGCAAACAACACTTTATACATCTCCAAAATATATAGATGGTACTCAAAAGACTTTACAACGAATGGGCGTACTATCCAAGAATTTATTGCTCAATACGACACACTTGTAGATACCGCTCTTAAAACAGACCGACCACCAAAAGTTAAGTATCTCCTCTACGATTGGTCCATAAACAACTTTACCCCGAAGCCCGCTAGCGAGGCAGAGTAAAGTATCCTGGGTACTTATGGCGAAACGTACAGGACAACAACTCATCCAAAAAGCGGGGAAATACCATCGAGCAGGCAAATTCAACCAAGCCGAAAAGATTTACAAACAATTGCTAAAGGCAAATCCCAACGACTTGACACTCCTTCGCATTCTTGGCATGCTCGAACGCGACCGTCGAAATCTAAAAGGTGCGTTGCACTGGTTCACTCTTGCTCGGCAAGTTTCTGGAAGTGACACAATCATTCTTGCTGAACTTGCGCTAACTCTCGAACAAGCAGGCAAAGCAGACCAAGCGATGGAGATTGCAAACGAAGCAATTGCATCATCTCCACATGATATGTCCATCGCTCTTTTCTTTGCAAAGATGTGCCTCTCAAGAGGTCTAGCAACAAGAGCTGCCAATGCAATCGAGGGCGCGATTGATACCGACCCAAACAATCCAGAAGCGTGGCACCTTCTATCTATGGCAGCCAACAGTTCTGGCACACTTCCTGTCCCCCTGCAATTCGCACAAAAACTAATACAACTTCAACCGCAAGAAGCACAACCACATGCAACTCTTGCAACAGCACACCGATTAAATGGAAACTTAGAAGAAGCCCTAGCAGGTTACGAACGGTCGCTATCAAAAAACGCATCATTTCCTGAAGCAATAGCGGGTAAAGCTGAGGTGCTTGAATCACTTGGAAATACTGAAGAAGCGGAAAAACTTCTTGCAAACGCACCAAAGTCCGATTCCGTTCTGGTCGCGCTTGCGAAGGTTCGAGTTTCAAGAAAACTTAGCAAGCATGATGATGCACTCAAAGCAATTGATGAGGTGCTCTCCCCTTCACTATCAGCGTACCACCAATCAAATTTGCAAATGCACCGTGGCAGGATACTTGAAGAACTCGAACGCTACGAAGAGGCATGGAAAGCGTGGGAAGAAGGAAACAGACTCCATGGTGGCAAATTTGATCTCGGCGCACATATCAAACTTGTAGATTCCATTATCGAAACGCCACTGGCAAGCGATGGTCTTTCAGATTCAACTCAACCAATATTTATTGTGGGGATGTTCCGGAGTGGCACAACACTTTTAGAGCAAATTCTTGGAGCCCATCCCGACATAGATGCGGCTGGAGAAGTTGACCAAATACTCCGATTCGTCAACGAAAAACCGTACCCAGAATGTTCAGAGCAACCTAGCAACGACTGGCCAGCACAATATCTAAAACGCCTTGGCAGCGACAACAAATTTTGCACCGACAAAATGCCAATGAACTACTTACACATTGGCTTGATTCACACACTTTTTCCAAATGCAAAAATAATACACACAACTCGTAACCCACTCGACACTTGCGTTTCCTGTTTTGCAAACTCCTTTTCTTCAAACCACTCTTACACAAGTGATTTATTAGATTTGAAAAACGTATACGCTCAGTATCAGCGAATTATGACACACTGGAATACGCAGTTTCCAAATCTACTTTACGAAGTTCAATACGAAGAACTCGTTAGCGACTTTGAAGTTACAGTCAAAGGTGTACTAGACCACATAGGAGTAACCTTCGACCCCGCATGCCTCGAGTTTTACAATGTACGCCGAATCGCCGTTACGCCAAGCGCAGATCAAGTTCGAAAACCAATTTACGATTCTTCAGTGAACAGACACAAACATTTTGAAAAACAACTAGTCGAACTTACTCCCCTGCAATAATCGTCTTAGCAATGACTGAGTTATCAGTGGAGCAGCAAATAACAGCAGGAAGCGTTTCGGGGGTGCAACCAGAAAGTTGCGGGAGATTAAGATCAACGACT
>JACNLO010000062.1 GCA_014381555.1 Planctomycetota bacterium
CATCGTAATCGGTGACGGTACAGGCGGATCAGGTGTTATTGAAAACGCAACAGATCTCACAGGACTTGCGTTAGACAACGGGACGTTGTTGCTTGCTGAAGACGCAGATACACTCGGTGTTCCAACAGGCGCGATTGTGAATTTGAATTTTGAAAATAGCGATAACGTGACGCACGTGCTCGTTATGAACTTTTACGGTTCGGTTGGTGATGATCTTGATACTGACGACGATGGAAATCTTGATGCGGAACCATGGACGGATGTCGTTGATGGCGTTCGTATTATCGAAGACCCACTCGGTGGTGACTTAACCTATCTTGTTGACGATACGGTTGGTCCAACAGTCGATGGATATGTTCCAGCCCATGTTTATAGGTACACGGGTGCTTGCGGCTACTTTGAAATGGGTATGTATGATCCAGCTGATCCAAATGCTGTTGATACTCCAGGTTCAGAAAATCCAGCGTGTCCAAATCCATGTCCTCCAGATTTAGATGGTGACGGAATGGTAGGTGTTACCGACATTCTTGCATTGATAGCAGGATGGGGCGGTAATGATCCACTACACGATCTCGATGGAAATGGTACAGTTGGCGTTGGTGATATTCTAATAATGATTGGTGCGTGGGGTCCCTGTTAATCGCAGGATCTACTGGGGCAACCTAGAGAGAGGAGAGCCCCCTCGCACAACGCGACCCGCCTTTGGCGGGTCGTTTTTTTTGCGTTGTTTCGTTCGTCAGAGCGGCATTCGATTTCCGCTTGCGGAATATAGAAACTAGCCCACGGGTCGTTTATTTTTTATATTCAACCCGCTGGGTAAATAAACAATCCCGCGTGTCGTTTATTGAGCGTCACAATTTGGGCGTCATCTTCTTGGATCCAACCAGTCGAGCCGTTTGGTAATTTGATATGCAACCAATCTGAACGTTTCTGAATAATGTCAAATTCAATGCCTTCATGGAGTGAATCTTTTAACATCGGTGCGTAGCTCACTCCGTTACCCTTGCGGACAATAACTTCTTTGGCAGTGAGTACGCCGTGGTTTTGATATTGGTCAGAAAAATCTATCCCAACACTGACTCCGAGTGAAAGAGCAATACAACCAAGCGAAATTGAGATTGTTTTGAATCCTGGAACTCTTCTAAACAAACGAACTGAAACAAGAGACCAGCAAGCAAACCAAAAGATAATTCCAACTCCAAGACGAACTTGAGTGGGCAATGATTCGTGCCAGAACGCAAGTCGCTTTAAGATTGAGGATGTGACTTTGGTAGTAATTGGATTTGTAACCAAAGTGCGAGCATATTCTAGGTTCGCTTGAAGTCTACCATCTGAAGGCATATATCTTTGGGAAGATCGGTATGCAGCAATCGCCTCGCCTATTTCACCAACTTGAAGTTGTGCATTTCCAAGGTTGTACCAAAGTTTTCCATTTTCGATTCCATCATCTACAAGAAGTTGGTACCGATTTGCTGCTCGTCGGAATAAATCTTTTGAAGCGACAGGGTCAGAGGTTTGAAGTAGAACGGCATTGTCGTACGCGGTTTGGGCTTCAGTAAGAACAGCAATCTGCTGATCATTAGAAAGGTGAATGTCTTGAGGAGATGCGGCAAGAATACAAAGAAGTGCAGGAATTAAAATCATGGCATATGCTCCACGAGAGTTTTTGCGTCGTGTGCAAGAGTGCTGTCATTAAATCCCCCGAACTGAGCAGCATCACAGCGTTGAAGTAGAGATTTTATTTCCACGGAAACAGTTTCATCTTTTTCAAGCGTTCGAAGTGATTTTGCAATTTGTTGTACTTGCTCTTTACTTTTTGCATTTGAAAGAGAGAGAATGGTTTGTATTGCTGCCTTCTTTGATGATTTTAAAATTGAAGTTTCGCTCTGAGCCCTTCGTCGAACCAAAATGAAGCAACCAAGTGCAGAGAAAACAAGTGGGGGGAATGTAATTGTTGCAACAAGAGCGGGAGTTACTTCGGTCGTTTGCGATTGTAGAAGTTCAATGCCTGTGTAGTTTGCTAGGATTCCTCCATCAACTTCAGTTATCTGTTGTGGCTCCATTGTTGTGCTTTGAACTTGGCCACCAACGAGGTCGTTTGCTGAAACTGTTGCGACAGTTTCAACTGTGATTGGAATTGGGTTGGTCCAAACAGTCGTGTACGTTTCTGTGACAGGGTCAAAACTGCTCAGTGGAAGTGGTGGGATTTCAGTTATGCCACCGCTGCGAGGCCTGATTGTCTCCGTAAATGTTTTTGTGCGACCTTGAATCGTTCCACCAAGTGGTTTATCTGGAACTTTGAACTTGCTAGTCAATGCAGTGACACGATCTAATGCTGGTGCGGAAAGGTAATCGAGATTTACAGGACCAGATGACAAGTCAGTGACGCGCATGGTTAACGTAATTGGTTCGCCAACATTGACGTTGGTTGGTTCAGCAACAACCCGAAAATCAAAATTGCCAACAGCACCGGAATGCCACTCAGGGCGATCGTTTTCAGGAGGTGTCAAAACTTCTATCGTTGGCATCTCGGCTTGAGCGCTGATAAGTTCTGCTTGATCCACAGTTAAGGATGAACCCCCAAAGAAGCCGGTGCTTCGTTGCCGGGAAAGTGAAATTGGATAGTTCGCAATGATTGAAATGGGGTCAAAGTGTAGTGTGCCTGTTGTTTCTGGCCATGTTGTTGCCTGAACGGTATATACATAGAAAGTTGTAGGGACACCCTCTATAGAGGTGCCTTGGATTGTTTGTACTTGTGCTCTGCCATCTTGCAGCGCTTGTGTGAAAAGCCCAAAAGAAGAGTTGTTGCTAAAAAGTGAAAACATGTCTCTTGCGTCGAGAGTAACACCAAGATTCTTGTCAGTAAATTGTTCGACGAATATTTGTAATGTCATATCAATTGGTTGCCCAAGATAAACATTACTATTCGTTCCTTTAACCTGAACTTTAAGTGCTCCACTTGTAGGAGTCTCAACAATTTCTATGGTTTTTGGAACAGTTTGAAAAGCTTTTCCATCCGCGATGAATGTAATTGCTGGAATATCTAAGGAACCTACTCGTTGAGGAGTTAGATAGTATGTGAATTTAATTGTTGAAGTAGAGGTTACTTTTCCATTTATAAACGTTGTTTGAGAAGATGTTTCAGTTCCCGGTTTACGTGAAATTGTAAATCCGTCAATTTCTGGGATTGTTGGTTCTCGATCTGTCTTTACATCTTTGTACACGACAACGAGTTTCAATGGGATACCGATATAGCCCTGATTCTGTGGCATGTCGACAAAGACTTCTTGAGCAAAAGAAACAGAAGAAAAAAGTGAGAAAGTGAAAAGGAGAGTGAAGAGATATTTCATTGCTATCACCAATCCTTTCCTACTGGGACTCTATTTGCTGCCTTGCGTGCAGCAAGTGCTTTTCGTCGTTGTTGTTCCTTGTCACGAATGAGTTGAAGTAGGCGGTTTGCTTCGTCTTCAGAAAGGCGTTCGCCTTCGTCCTTAACACTTGTTGATTGGTCTTTGGACTCATTCATTTCTTCTTCGATGGATTCTAACTCGCCATCTTCTGAAGGTTCTTGTTGCTGCTGTTGGTCCTGTTGCCCATCTTGAGTTTCATCTTGTGTTTTTTTGGATTCGTTTTGATCGCCTTGTTCTTCAGAATTTTGTTCCTTAGATTTTTGATCATCTTCGTTTTGCTTACTTTCTGTGTTATCTTTGCTTTGCTTATCTGAATCGCTTTTTTCTTGGTTTTGCTTTGAATCAGAACCATCTTTATTTTCTTCAGATTCTTCGCTATCTTGTTTTTGTTGTTCTTTTTCAGACGACCCATCGTCTTTTTGTTCTTGGTCATCTTTTTGTTGATCAGCAGACTTTTCGTCTTGCTCTTGCTGCTGTTGATCGTCTTGTTGCTGTTTCTGTTGCTCTTCTTCCATTTTCTCTTGCATTTGATTCAATTGTTGCAACATGGACCAAGCAAGTTCGCCATTTGCCCGAGCATCCATGTCAGTCGAATCAAGCTTGATAGCAGAACGATAACTATCTAGTGAGTGTTTGATTTGGGTTTTTGCATCTTCGAGTGAAATAATATCTTCATTGCTTGGAGCTTCAGTTCCAGTGCCTTCAAGTGAAGTCATTGTTTGTTGATAGATAGAGTTTCCCAAATTGAAAGCACTGTATGTTTTCAAAGTTGTGTCAGTTGAAGACGCCATCGCGTTATCAAATGCTTGTGAGGCGATGTCATATTCACCAAGATTGTAGTGTGCAACGCCGCGGTCATACATTGCTTCAGAAGTCGGTGTAGATTCAATGCGAATGTATTCATCAAGCGTGTTGGCGGCTTCCTCCCAATTGTTCTGTGATAGTTGAGTGTCTGCAGATTCCAACAACGCTTCAGGTGTTGTTGCAAGTGTAATAGATAATAGAAGTGATTGAAGAATCATGCCGTCACCTCATACGCTCGTCGTGAAGTTCTGTTCTTCGATCGAAGTGAAAGCCAAGAATCTCCAAGTACAATGAGAAGTGCTGGAATAGCGAACCATTGAAAGCGAGGTATGAACTGTTCAAGTTTCACACTATCAAAACTTTTTCCTGCATCTGTTGCAATACGTTGCGCATATATTGAAGCAAGGTCTAGGTTCGCAGTCCCGGCTGGGACAAAAGCGCCTCCGCCTGCAGTTGCAACGTTTGTGAGTTCTTCAGGGTTCATGACGGACCATACTTCTTGTCCTTCATGCATGATAAATGCTGGTTGCCCGTAGCGTGTTGTTGGAATGCGAGCACCAGTTATTGGATCGCCGATACCTACTGTGTAGATGTTGATGCCTGCTGCAGAGGCTTCAGCCGCAGCTTCGGAAGGAAAACTTCCCATGTCTTCCCCATCTGTTAGCACGATGATTGTTTTATGATCCTGTACTTCATCGGTGAAACTTTTCTGTGCAAGACGGATGCCATCACCAATCATCGTTCCCCCTCGTTTTACACTTCTGGGAGAAACAACATCAAGTGCAAGCCGCAACGAGCCATAATCTAGAGTTAGTGGAACTGTCACCGTAGCGTCTCCGGCAACAGTAATCAAACCAGCGCGGTCACTACCCATAACATCAAGAACATCGGTGATAGCAGTCGTCGCTCTTTGAAGTCTATTTGGTCGAACGTCTTCTGCGAGCATCGAACGTGAGACATCAAGTACAAAGAATGTGTCGATACCCTTTTGCTCAACTTCTCGATACCGAGTTCCCCACCGTGGGTCCAAAAGAGAAAGGCATAGCAATGCAGCTGATAGTGTTAGCAACACAATTCTGAACTTTCTACGACTTTTGGAACTTGAATTTGTAAGTCGATGTACAAGTCGTGGAGAAGCGATTTTCTTCAAAAGAGTGCTTCGTCTTGCATACCCCATCATGAGAATAGTACACATGGCGATGACAGCCCAGAAGTACAAGGAGTTGTTTGGATTATTGAATTGTAAGTCCATCAATCTAGAATCCTGTAGTACGTAGAACGGAGAATGACATCGCAAAGGAGGAATGCGAATGCAACAATAAGAAGTGGTGGAACTATGAAGCCAGCTATATACACGCTCTTAACAGCCATGTCCACATGGTTCACATACGTCCTCTGAGTAATTTCTGTGCGTTCCATTTCATTGATTGCAGCATAAATTTTTTCTAAAGATTCTGTGTCGGTCGCACGGAAATATTTTCCGCCAGTTGTTTCGGCAATCCCTTCAAGAGTTTCTTCGTCGATGACAACGGGTTGATTCCTCATTGTTTTTCGACCAAAGAGATCAACGGTTGGATAAGGCGCCAATCCGTTTGTTCCAGCTCCGATTGTGTAGACCGTGATGTCCAATGCAGCTGCAATATCTGCCGCTGTTTGAGGGTCAATATCACCAGCAGTATTTTCGCCATCGGTTAATAAAATGATAACTTTGCTTTGAATAGAATTTCCAGAGTCTGATTTTATCCGTTCATCAAGTGATGAAAGTCTCTCAACAGCGAGTGCAATTGCATCACCGATTGCTGTGCCATCTTCCCCTCGTTCGGTGACAATTTTTACGCCATTTAGAACATCTGTAACAAGAAATTCGTGATCGAATGTCATTGGGCAGTTGCTATCGGCAAATCCAGCAAAGGTTACAAGTCCAATCAAATCCCCGCTTCGACCATCGAGAGATCCCATTCCTTGGATGAAGTCACCAGCGACTTTGCGTACGGCTGTAAGCCGGTCGACCGCATTTCCGTCAATTGTAAAGTCGTGCGCCATCATGCTTGATGAGCGGTCAATAACAAGTTCAATCGCAACACCGTCGGCGCTTTGTTGCGTTCGCTCGAACCTTTTTTGTGGTCGCGCGATGCATACAATTAGAAGCGTCAGAGCAAGCAATCGAAGGAGTGAAGGAACCCAAGCTGTTTGGCTTCTAAACGTCGATGGAAGTAATGAGAGGTCGACTGCGCTTGTGTATGTGACCCCTGTTTTGTATTTAGTTTGAGTCCAACGCCACCAAATAAATGGAATGATGAGAAGAAAGAAAAGGAACCATACTGAAGGGGAGTGAAATGTCATGCGGCGACCTCCATTCGTGTTTGATCCACACTAGAAATAGTGTTTGTTACAAATTGTTCAGCTCTATCGATAGCGTCGTCCCAAGTATTTGCGTTTGGTTCGAAACGTGCAAATTTTACAAGGTCAGCGGCAACAAGAAAATCTTTGAGTGCTCTGCGGTCAACGTGTTCAAGTTTTGGGTTTTCCTTTTCAGCGATTAAAAATTCTCTTGTTGTCTGGCCAGTTGCTGAAATGTGGAATCGTTCTTCAATATACGTTCGTACAATATTGCTGATGGTGGTGTAGAACTGTTGTACTTCAAGATTGGTATTTCGTAAATTTTGCAACGCTATTTCAGCTTTAATGTGTGGAGGAACAATAGTTTTCTTTCGTGAGAAAAAGAAACGAATCAATAAAAACAATATGGCGCATATGATTCCAACTATAAGAATGGTTGGCCACCAAGTTGATTGTAGTAGCGGGACGCTACTGCGTATGCCACGCAAATTCATCTCTTGAAGAGTATCTCCAGCGATAGAGCTGACGTGTACTTTGATTGGTTCAATAGCAATGTTTCCCATTTGCCCGATTGAGTTCGTCCAGTGAATCACGATATTAGGAACCTCTGTCGCTGAGGCATCAAAAGTATCGAGTTGCATGGACCAGTACCACTGGCGACCTTCATTGCTCGGTATGTCTAACAATGTCGATTGCTCAGTGACAACAAAGGAGCCAAAGGCATCGTTGTTCTCAATTGAAAGTTGCATCCCATCATCGCACGTTGCTTCAATGTTTAGAGTAATTGGATCTCCGACCGTGAAATCGGTTGGTTCAAGCGTCGCAGTAACTGAAACGCCGTCTTGAACAGTATGAACTGTTTCAGCAATGGAGGTTTGCATAAGAGCAATCGAAAATAATATGGAAAGGAAGAACTTCATGTTGTTTGTCTGCCCTCCCGTCTTCGAAAGAATTGACGTAATGCATTTGTAAAAGGTTCGCCGGTTTTTGCATGAATTTGATCGACGTTACATCGTTGCAATGTTTGTTCAACGGCTATTTTTCTTTCAGCGGCAAGTTGTGACCACGCATTCCGTACTCGTTTGCTTGAAGTGTCAAGGATTCTCATCTGCTGCGTCTCAGGATCAACGATCCTCATTAGACCAACATTTGGAAGTTCCTGCTCCGCTTTGTCATCTGTGCGAACCGCAACAACATCATGACGTCTATTTGCTATTTGAAGTGGTTTTTGCCAACTGCGATCTTGCATGTCAGAAACAAGAAACACGATGGAACGTTTCTTTTGAACTTTGTAAAAAAATTCAAGTGCTCCTGAGATATCAGTACCACTGCCTTTAGGTTCAATGGCAAGAAGTTCTCGAATGACACGAAGTACGTGCTTTGTACCTTTTCGTGGAGGGATATATGCTTCAATTCGATCAGAAAAACAAATAAGCCCAACCTTATCGTTGTTTCGAATTGCTGAAATTGAAAGTGTTGCGCATATTTCAGCAACTAACTCATCTTTAAATTGTTTGTGTGTGCCAAAGTGTTGCGATTGGCTCACATCTACAAGAAGCATCACCGTAAGTTCACGTTCTTCTCGGAATAATTTGACGAAGGGCTCTCCAAAACGAGCAGAGACGTTCCAGTCAATCGTGCGAACATCATCGCCGATTTGATAGTGGCGAACTTCTTCAAACTCCATGCCCTTGCCCTTAAATGCAGAGTGGTAGCCACCTGCGAGCACATCATCGACGAGTCGTGAGGTTCGAAGTTCGATTCGCCGCACCTTTTTTAGAAGATCTTGGGGAATCATGTGTGGTAGTCCTATGGTACTGGAACGAAGTCTAGAATCTTTGAGATAACATCATCAGAAGTTTTGCCTTCTGCTTCAGCTTCATACGTTGTTGCGACTCGATGGCGAAGAACATCGTGAGCGAGGTCTTTGACATCTTGTGGTGTCGCATAACCACGTCCATCTAGAAATGCATTTGCTTTTGCACACAATGTTAACGCTAGCGTTGCTCGTGGAGATGAACCGAATTCTACGAATTCAGCAAGTTCCTCAGAAACACGCTCTGGTGTTCGTGTCATCTGAACGAGATCAACAATGTAGTTTGCTATTTGGTCATCAATATAAATTTGATCAACGAGCGCTCGTGCAGTTGCAATGGAATCTGGTTGCATGACACATTCAACGGTGTTGCATTGGGAGGTTTTTGCCATCCGTTTTAGAATTTCACGTTCTTCATCGCGGTTTGGATAATCCACAATAACTTTCATCATGAAACGGTCAACTTGAGCTTCTGGAAGTGGATACGTACCCTCTTGTTCAATCGGGTTCATCGTTGCAAGAACAAGGAAAGGGTCTGGAAGTGTAAATGTGTCTGTCCCAATCGTAACTTGTCGTTCTTGCATTGCTTCAAGTAAAGCAGATTGTACTTTTGCAGGAGCACGATTAATTTCATCTGCAAGAATTATGCTTGAAAATATCGGCCCCTTGTTTACAACAAACTCACCTTTATCTTGTCGATACATAAGTGTGCCTGTCAAATCGGCAGGAAGAAGGTCGGGTGTGAATTGCAGTCGTTGGAAGGAAGTGTTAATTCCTTTTGCTAAACTTGAAACCGCAAGTGTTTTTGCTAGTCCAGGAACTCCTTCAATGAGAAGATGCCCATTCGCTAATAGACCAATAAACATGCGGTGGAGCAATGCATCTTGACCAACAATGACTGCATGCATTGAGTCATGCAGTTGTGTAAATGGCTCAGAAGCCACCTTTACTTGTTCGCCAAGAGCTTGGATATCGGTATGTGTAGGGTTTGTCATAGGTTTAATGAGGTTCATAGGTGCTCATACGCCCATTATTTTACGGTGGTTCAAAGAGTAGTGGAGTTTTTGAAAAAAAAACTCTACAATATATTCATGCAAGAAGAAATACATATCCAGGGATGCCTCGTTTCTCTTCATTGGCCAAAAGGCAATGCTGATGCAACCTTAGCTGTTGATTTGACAAAACTGCAGCAAGCCAAGGCGGAGATTGAAGATGAATCGGGAATAACACATCGCATAGAAGTATGTGTGTGTTGGGACGCAGATTATCTTGTTGGCAAAGATGTTGTCGCAAGATCAAGCGACGAAGGCGTTTTCCTTTCCGAAATTTGAATCCCAGCAAAGCCCAAGATATAAATGCAATAAGTTCTCTAGGAGAATTCCGTAGTTACCCACGTTCAACTAAACGGTCAATTAAGAAACTAGATTGTTCAAGGGCTTGCTCGGAGAAATTCCCAAAGTGGTCATGCACTTGCGTGAATAAAGTTCTAAACCGATCGCGATCTTTATTAAGAACAATTTCCCTGAGTTCATCGCCTGCATTTTTGAGCGCGTGAAGAACATGAGATGTTTCTGGGTTATTCATTTGAATTGATGCGTACAAATCTGCTGATTGTGCAAAGTGTCTTGCCGCCATCAACAATTCCATCAAGTAGATTGGTGAAGTAAATTCAAGCGTTCTGCGAACATCAACATCAAGCTTTTGTATAGTTCTACCTAAGATCTCAGTTGTTTGGTGTGTAAGAACTTGCACGATACTCATTGCCTTGTCGTGTTCTGCAGCGGTGGTATCTAAGATTGACAGACCCCTAGCATTAAAAATGTTGCAGAGCCATTTATGCCACTGGGCGACATCTCTTGCACACACAACGGCAATTCTTTGACCTTGGAGTGAATGCACGCTAGGGCCAAATAGAGGGTGCGTTCCAATTACGCTACCTTCAAAATAATCGAGCATTGCTTCGATTGGTTCAGCTTTTGTAGAAGTGACGTCAAAGAGGAGCGCGTCTTTTTTGCAATGAGGTCCAACTTCCTTGATTACATCTATGGTCGATGCGATTGGAACTGTAATTGCAATTACATCTGCCTCCTTCACAGCTTCAACATTTGTTATGGCAGTGTCAATGTCTGCAAGAATAACGGTATGCCCATAGTCACAAAAGAGGGTGCTAAGCAATTGCCCCATGCCACCATGGCCACCAATAATTGCGATTGTTTTTGATTCCATTTCTTTGGGGGCATCAGCGCCAAGCGCCGCTTGTCGATCGCGACTTGCCCAAAGGATGACACGAAAAAGACTTTCAATAACAGAGGAACTTATCCCAACTTGCAGAGCTCGATCACCACGATCTTTTAGCAAACTTGTTTCTCTAGCATAGTCTCGGATACCAAAACCAGTCAGTTTTTTTACCTCAGCGACCCGTCCAACCACGTCATTTCTCTGGGCAAGTAAGTCGAGAATTTTGTGGTCAATTTGATCGATTTCCTCCCTAAGAGGAATTAGGGCATCTGGTACAGAATTATGGTCGTTATGTTGTTCCATTTTGATGCTAGGCAGGGTACCATCTTTACTTACCTTTATTTTACGGAACCAAAAAAAATGACTACTACACCTTGTTGCCCTACGACCGATACCGATAGCCAATTTGTCCAAGATTTTATGGGACAAGTCTCTGAGAGAAACCCATATGAACCTGAGTTTTTGCAAGCAGTTCATGAAGTTGTTACTTCCCTTGAGGTCGTGCTAGAGGGACGCACACAATATGTGAAAGAAAATATTCTTGCTCGTATAGTTGAACCAGAACGAGCATTGCAGTTCAGAGTTCCTTGGGTAAATGACAAGGGCGAAGTCCAAGTCAACCGTGGGTTTCGAGTGGCATTTAACAGCGCGATTGGCCCATATAAAGGAGGGCTTCGTTTTCACCCAACAGTAAACTTAAGTATTTTGAAATTTCTTGGCTTCGAACAAATTTTCAAAAATAGTTTGACAACGTTACCAATGGGTGGCGGCAAGGGCGGCGCAGATTTTGATCCAAAAGGAAAAAGTGATGGTGAAGTGATGCGATTTTGCCAATCATTTATGTCTGAGCTGTTTCGACATATTGGTCACAACACTGATATTCCTGCGGGCGATATTGGTGTAGGCGGTCGAGAAATCGGTTACTTGTTTGGCGAATATAAAAAACTTACAAATAGTTTTGTTGGTGTTATCACTGGACGAGGTTTGGAGTGGGGGGGAAGCTTGATTCGTCCAGAAGCAACTGGGTATGGTGCTGTTTATTTTGCTTCCGAAATGTTGGCAACTCAAAACAAGACGATTGAAGGTTGCACGTGTCTTGTGTCTGGATCAGGAAATGTTGCTCAATACACAACCGAAAAAATCAATGAACTTGGCGGAAAAGTTGTCACGCTCTCTGATAGCAGTGGTTGGATTTTTGACGGTGAAGGAATTGATTCTACAAAACTTGCATGGATTATGGATTTGAAGAATAATCGACGTGGTCGAATTGGTGAATATGTGGAGCAATACCCAGAAGCGGAGTTCCACCCAAGTGACAACTCTCTTGACTATAACCCTATGTGGGATGTGCCTGCAGATTGTGCATTCCCTTCAGCAACTCAAAATGAGATAAATGGGCTCGACGCACAAAATATGCTAAAGAATGGCGTAAGGTTAATTAGCGAAGGCGCCAATATGCCAAGTACAACTGACGCCCAAAACCACTTCATTGATGCAGGAATTCTCTATGGACCGGCTAAGGCCGCCAATGCTGGTGGTGTTGCGGTATCTGGTTTAGAAATGTCGCAGAGTAGCCAGCGGTTGTTATGGACACGAGAGGAAGTTGATGCAAAGTTGCGGTACATCATGTCTCGAATCCACGCGCAGTGTATCGACGCTTC
This sequence comes from Planctomycetota bacterium, assembly GCA_014381555.1. Lineage (GTDB taxonomy): Bacteria > Planctomycetota > Phycisphaerae > Phycisphaerales > SM1A02. The sequence continues at coordinate 12,270 of JACNLO010000062.1, forward strand.
ACATGAGTTTGGATGCGAGGGTAACTATGTCGCAGGAGCAAACATCGCTGGTTTTGTGAAGGTTGCACAGGCAATGTTGGCACAAGGGGTCGTTTAAACAGGGCAGGTTTTTTGACTTTTTTCTTTGATTTTGAGCAATTCGTGCTATAATTGCACACACGGCGGGAGTCGTTGCACGCACAGAGGAGTGGTGCAACATCTGAAAAAGTAATTACGAATCGGCGTTTCGAACGCCATGATTCAATCGGCCTTTTTTGTGAGATTAGGCGAAGGTATTGCCCAAGGAGCAGTGTAACCATTGAAGACTATGACTATTGCATTTGGTGATCGTGTGACGCATCCAAAATTCCCAGAGTGGGGAAGTGGAGCTGTCATAAAAGTAGAAAATACTGTTCAGCAAGGTGAGCCAACAACTCGTATTACCGTTCGATTTTCAAGTGCAGGTCTAAAATCATTTGTCGGGAACCATCTACAACTTGATGTTCTTGAAGACGGACATTCGATGCCAGGAGATAGTGATCGAAACCGTCCTGCGATTGCAGAGGTTGAAGACCTTGAACGGTCTGGATTAACAGAAGCAGTTGAGCAAAAATTACTCGAGATAATGCATGCCATACCAATGGCATGCCGTGATCCATTTAACACAGCAGAACACCGCTTGAGAAGGACTTTGGAGTTATACAAATATGATATGAGCGGACGTGGATTAATGGAATGGGCGATGGCTCAGACTGGTATGGATGATCCGCTCACTCGTTTTAATCGAACAGAACTTGAAGTTTTTTTTAAACACTATTCTCAAGACTTAAACCAACATCTCTCAAAACTTCTTTCAGAAATGAGAGATGAAACTACAACAGTTCAGCGTCTTGTTGCAGAGGCTTCGCAACGTGCGAAGCGCGCTGTCGAAAAAATGAGTTGATTCAATCGCTACCGTTCTCACCAAAGAAATGATTGTCATTGTCTTCATCACTTCTGGTGCTATCGCGACGAATTTGCTCCACAAGCTTACGTAGATAGATGTTCTCACGCCGAGTCGCCTCAAGATCAAAGACCATGTACTTCACGCTCAGGCGTAGGTAATCCAAGGAATCTTGAAGTTTGGAAACCGATTCTTCTATTTGAGATTGTTGCCCCTGGTCATTCTTGCAGAGTTCTTCCAATTTCTCTCTATGTTCGGTTGGAAGTGTCTGAAGTTGCTCAATTAATCGACACATTCTATTTTCAATATTTCGCTCGTTCATTTGGTTCTCTCTGTTTCTCTGTCAACGTCTTTATTATTTAGTTGTGACATACAGTTGCCACACACACAACATGCACATACTTGAGCCTTCGTCCACCAATTGTGCATAAATTGAGTCGAATACCCTGAAAACAGCGATGCTCTCGGACGTTCTTTTCGCTTTGTAGGGATTATTGAGTTTTTAGTTCGACATGGTCTAGAAGAAGCGTTTTACGCCCCAAAAGAAACCAAGCAAAATAACGATAATAATAAACACGAACGCCCTGTGTCTAAAGGCACGGTTGGCTTGGTTTTGATGGACAGTTCCACCTTGGAGCCATGTGTTGCAAGAAGGGCACTTTTCGATATCGTCCCAAATTTCTTCGTCACAATGCGGGCAATACCCAGTTTCATGTGAGGAAAATCGTTCGATGTCTTCTTTGCTTGGTCCTTCGTCGTGGTGCACCGTGTTGTCTCTTAGTGTTGAAGCAAGTGCTTCACTCAGGAAGCGTACTCACTAACTGCATTTGAATCGATTGATATGCTTTGTCTACGTCATAACAATTGAAGTTATAGGTGAGTGGGATTCGTCTATTAAGCCAAGGGAGTGTTCCAAGCCCTTGCCAAGGTTCATCTAAGGAAAGATTTTTAACCGTTCCTCGCATTCGTTTGGGTACGAATGGAACCCAGCCAACATCAGGTAGCGCATACTCCCCCCAGACCATGTAGTAGGGAGCTACGTTCTTAGTTCCAACGATATCCACATTCGTAATTCCAACAACGGGTCTTGCCGGTATGCCAGCTGATCGCAAGGTTGCAACACAGACACAGACAACATCTGTCGCTGACCCTTTGCCGTCTTGAACAGCACGCAATGCCCCTTTGATTTTTATGCCTGTAGTTAAAGGAGTACTAGAATTGGTGAAGTTTGCATATTGTCCATCACTCTTAATAAATTTTAAGCAGTATCGAATTAAGACTTTTGCAGCAGTGTGCACTGAAGTAGATTTTGGGTTGCCGTTTTCTTGTACAGCTTGTTTAAAAATATCCTGTTCAGATTCGATAAAACGTGATGGTTCAAGGTACAGAGCAACTGATTTGTCCCACGATTCTGGCCATGGGATAGAAGATGCTTGTCGGTCGTTGAGTTTGCTTGCAAACGACATGGCATTAAATCGAATCGTGTAACTCTGTTCAGGAATAAGCAGTTTCCACTGTCTTTGATCTTGTAGTGATTCCACACGGAATTCAACGTTCTTCGTTTCTGGGGTGCTCACAAGCAGTGTGGAAAGATCCACCTTGCACCAATTGGTCCTAGGCAATAGTGGCCAACCGTTTGACCTCAGGGCGTTATGAGCATTGACTCGTATCTCATATATACGGGCATCACCATGCGTAAGAGGAGGGGAGGGAGGGTCATCGGTTGGGACCTGTGGGGCAATCATTCCAAGAGCAATTAAGCCCGAAAGAACAAAGATAAACCGACCCCTAGGTAGGGGTCGGTGTCTTGTGTTCTTTTGAGATGTAGTCAAATTCATGGTGCTTGTTAAAAGCGTTTACTTCATTGGTTCTTCCACAGTGTCAATAGTAGCAGTGGTGTCACCTGTTGGTTCTAGCCAAACAACTGCTTCGGAAGCTGGACGCAAGTAGATTTCAACGCGACGATTTTCTTTCGTTCCGTCTTCGCGATTTTGCACAAGCGGTCGGTATTCACCGTAACCAGAGATTTCAAAACGCGCGGGGTCGACGCCATTATCTGCTAACGTTTTTACGACACTTGCTGCACGTGCTGTGGAAAGTTCCCAATTGGTTGGATAACGTTGTGCAGAACTTGTTGGTTTTACATCGTCAGTGTGTCCCATGACGACAACTTCAAAGTTCACCGCTTCAGGCGAGTTTAAAATTATTGCAACTCGACTTATAAGATCTGTCGCGCCTTTCTTCAAGTTTGCACGGCCACTTGAGAATGTGAAGTCGCTGCCAAAACGAATCATTCCTGATTCTGCACTGAACCAAATATCATCTGGATAAGTCGCTGCTAGTGCTGCGAGTTGCCGTTGGGTTGCAATAGGAAGAGGCCCAAATTTAATATCGGTCACGGTTGTGAGTAGAGAATTGTTCTCAGCATCAATCGCATCGAGTTCACTAGCAAGTAAGTCGTACTGGTCTTGAAGGCGGTTCAAGTTCGCAACAGTTTGGTCCAGTTGCCTGTCGCGGTTTGCCAAGGCATTTGTTGCAGTGTTACATTCAGTTTGAGCAATACTGAGTTGTTCTTGGAGCGATAATGTTGTTGTACGAGCAGTGTCATATCGTTCATGTCTAACGCAGCCAGTTGCTGAAATGCCAATGAGTGTGATGATGCCCGCAGTGAGTATTGTTTTGTTCATGGTGAGAATCCTCCTCTTGTTGAATCAATTACTGTCGGGATCCGTCCCAACTTCAGGTACAGTGTAGCAATCCTAGCGTTAAGGAACAGCCATCTGAGACACAGAATGCCTAGAAATCTTCTTCATACCACTGCAATTGTTGACTATAGAGGGGTGATTGCCTCTCCCGGAGCAATCCTTCTTGAGGATGATACTATCATCCAGGCAGGGACTCCTCAAGAAATCGGTCGTCCAGAAAATGCATCCGTTACCCAAATTGACAAAATTGTAACACCCAGTTTTGTGAACACACACACGCATCTTGATTTAAGCGGAGCAGGGATTGTGCCAGCATGTTCTTCGTTTTTTTCTTGGGTTGAAGAAGTGGTTCTGCCAATTCGAAAAGAGACAGCCTTGATTCAAGAATCTGTATTGCAAGGAATAGAATTGCTTTCCAAAGGCGGGACATCCATTGTTGGAGATATTTCTGGTACTCAAGAAGCAGCGATGCTAGTGCAGGATTCATCATTACTTGCGACGACATTCATTGAGTTGCTTGGAACTGGAACAAGTCAAAAAGAATGTGTTGAACAAATACAACAGTTGCCTGAGCAGTTTGGGGTTGAGCCACATTCACCATATTCCTGTGGTCTAAATGTGTTTAAAGAAGCGTTTTCAAGTGGGCGGCCGGTTGCGATGCATCTTGCTGAGACATTGGAAGAAGTGGAATATGCTAAGAATCGTTCAGGAGAGATGACGGCATTTTTGCAACGCATGGGTGCTTGGAATGAAGATGAAAAGGCCTGGGGCAATCATCCTATTGACGTAGTACTCAATCTCGCTGGAGATACTCCATGTATTGCAGCTCATCTGAATTACATAGAAGATGCACACCTGCAACGACTCGCTGAATCTAAAATGACAGTTGCATATTGCCCAAGGGCAAGTGCGTACTTTGGGCATACAGGTCATCGTTGGCAAGAGATGCTTGAAGCCGGTGTACATGTTTCAATTGGAACTGACTCGCTCCTATGCCTTGATACTCCTGATCGGATTAGTGTTATTGACGAACTACGTTTTTTATATAAACGTGATTGTCCAGATCCATTGGACTTACTTTCAATGGGAACAATTCATGGAGCAACAGCGCTTGGGAAAGATCAAAGTCTCGTGACATTACACACAGGTGAAACGGCTGGTCTTCTTGCCTTTGAGGTTCTTGGTGGTTCACCTTTGCTGAATATTTTGGAATCGAATGAAATGCCAGAGTGGGTTCATCACCTTATTTGACAAAAAGATAGGGCTATTACACAAAAAAAGGGCTTCCTGTGGCACAATTGCCGATTTCGCCGATATGATTGCCTCTTCAGATGAGCCAACACATGCTTACAATTCCAATTGATTGGACCACGATTGCTCGTGGCACACCCTATTCACCTGCTGCTTTCGCCTTTGTGCAAGGAGGACTTGGGTACACAGCTGAATTGTTTGCAAACCGAGATATGGACTGCTATGAACTGGAGGAATTTGATCCTCACGTGACGGGGCAACAGTTGTGCATGGGGTTGCGAGATTTTGCAATAGATCGATTTGGATTGCTCGCCCAAGTTGTGCTAAAAAGTTGGGGCGTGAGGCGAACTGAAGATTTTGGCGTCATAGTTTTTAGGATGGCTGAGTTAGAATTATTACGAACAAGTCCTCAAGATTCTGAAGAAGACTTCCGTGCGATTTTTCAATTCGATGAAGTTTTCCATGAACGAGATTTAGTGGATTGCATCGGTTCAAACCAGTAAGGCGATTCGCTCATGGCTGGTGACCCAGAAAAACGAACAACATATGACATAACAAAGTTGCACCTTTGGCAAATTCAGTGGGTGCGAGATTTACTTTTATTTGTCATTATTGTGTGCTCAATCTGGCTTGGCTATGCGATGCGAGATATTACTGTTCCGTTGCTTGTCGCTTTACTCTTGGCGTATCTCTTTGAACCATTGATTTCATTTTTAGCTGACCACCCTAAGTTTCCACTTGGAAGAATTCCTGTAATTTCTGGAATCTTGTTGATTATGTCTGCTGGGTTATTAGTTGTTCTTGCGGTGACTATTCCTCTGGTCATTTCTCAAACCTCGTCACTTGTGCATGAAGTTCAAGGTGGGCAATTGCGTGCGAAACTTGAACAGTTCAACGACAAATATGTTCCGGAAGATATCCGTGATGAAGTAGGCCAATCGCTTACCTACTTGCCTTCAGAAATAGCTGATGGAGATAAAAAGGTCGTCAAAGTAGGAGGCCAAGAGAATGCAGATTTGTTTTCCCTTGCAAAAACAACAGGTGGCGTTGCGTTGGGACTTGTTGGGAGGGCTCTTAGTTTTGCAATCTTGATTGTGTTGATACCGTTCTACTTCTTCTTCTTTAGTTTATGGTTCCCAAAGGTGGTGGAGTTTGCAAAAGGAGTTGTTCCTGACCGAGGGAAAAATAAAACCTTTGCGCTCTTAACAAAGATGGATGCAGCCGTTGCGGGTTTCGTACGTGGAAGAATTGTGATTGCATTCATAATGGCAATTTTGCTTGCAATCGGTTGGCTCATCGTGGGTGTCCCTTACGCGATTTTGCTTGGTATTGGTGTAGGTATTCTTTGTTCGGTGCCATTTTTAGGTTTGGTTGGAATCCCAGTTTCAATAGGGCTGTTATTTTTAGATCAACTTGGAGTTCCTGAAGCAGACCGGATGGTGTGGTGGGGGATTCTGCTTTGGCCAACACTCGTCTTTGCAATTGTGCAGGCGCTTGATGGTTGGCTTTTGACTCCACTTATTGCTGGGAAGGCCACGAACCTCGACCCAGTGACCATTTTTGTTGCCGTATTAGCCGGTGGAAGTGTGCTCGGTGCGTATGGAATGTTACTTGCTATTCCTGTCGCCGCTTGTATCAAAATACTTATCCAAGATAGGCTACTTCCAAAAATCCGTGCATGGGCTCGTGGTGATGCTGACGACCCTCTGCCATTCGATGATTAAATAAACGACCCCGCGGATTGTTCATTGAGATGGTGGGGTTAACGGCGTTTACGTTGCTTAAAACGCTTTTTATGGCTTTGGGTTTTTGTTGAACTTCGACCAGTAAGGCCAGCTAATGCTGAGGGGTCAATATCGCCCCCTGCATTTTGTAAAGCAGCCATCTTAGACGCCATCCCTCCACCGGACATTTGTTTGGACATCTTTTTCATCATCTGAAATTGCTTTACGAAACGGTTTACTTCGTTGTTATTTGTTCCAGAGCCAACGGCAATCCGTTTGATTCGACTCTTGCCAAGAAGCGAGATGTCAGCACGTTCCTTCTTGGTCATTGAGCTTGCGATTGCTTCAATTTGATCAAACTGCTCGTCATCAACCTGTATGTTTTTAAGGGCGGAACCTACCCCAGGAATCATCCCAAGTATTTGTTTCATTGGACCCATTCGACGAATAGACTTTAACTGTTTAATAAAGTCATCAACAGTCATTTTTCCGCTTGCCATTTTCTCGGCAAGTTTCATTGCGTCTTCTTCAGATATTTCTTCTTGCGCTTTTTCTACAAGCGAAACAACGTCACCCATTCCTAAAATGCGACTAGCAATTCGATCAGGATGAAATTCCTCAAAGGCGTCAAAACGTTCACCGGTACCTACGAATTTAATTGTTACGCCAGTTACTCGTTTGACTGAAAGCGCTGCGCCACCTCGTGTGTCAGAGTCAAATTTAGTTAGAATGACCCCATCCACTGCAAGTTGTTCATGAAATGTCCCAGCAGCATTTACAGCATCTTGACCAATCATCGCGTCAACAATGAGATAGACTTGATGTGGTTGTGTTGTGTTTTGAACGCCCCGAAGTTCCTTCATCAATTCATCGTCGATGTGTAAACGACCCGCTGTATCGAGAATGACAACGTCGACCTTATCTTTCCTCGCTTGTTTGACGCCTCGTTTACAAACTCCAACTGCAACCCCAGTTGCAGTTCCATACTCGCCGCATTTGTCTGGCTCGCTGTAACAAGAAACTTGCCCAACACCTTTGCCATTTGTCTCAACATCTTGTGCTACAACTTCAAGTTGTTCTACAGCTGCAGGACGTTGGAGGTCTGCTGCGACAAGTGATACATTTTTACCCTTGCTTTTTAAATACGCAGCGAGTTTTCCACAAGTAGTTGTCTTGCCAGACCCTTGTAGACCACACATCATGATAATTGTTGGACCCGGGTCGACAAGCATTATATGGCTATCAACAGGACCCATGATATCTATCAACCGTTGGTTGACGATACCAATCATTTCCTCCCCAGGTTTTAGGGATGATGTGACGTGAGCTCCTAATGCGTCGTTGACAACATTTGTACAAAACTCTGTAACAACGTCGACGTGCACATCTGCTTCAAGCAGGGCTCTGCGGACATCTTCCATTGCCTCTTTGACATTGGATTCGCTAATTTTTCCTCGACCAGAAAGATTTCTAATAGAAGAGGTGAGTTTGTTCGAGAGGCTTTCAAACATGTGATACGTACATTCTAACAGTTACGACAAAGCCAAGTTTGCAATTCATCATGTTTCATGCAATTGATGCAATCTCTTGGTGTTGCCCACCCACGGCGTGCAGTGAGAATGCCAAATTGCAATTGGTCGAAATCTTCAGGGTGGTGGGAATCGGTATTAATTGCAAGAAAGGCATTACCATCACAAGTTGCACGAACATGCGTGTCTCGCAAGTCAAGCCGATGGCTGTTTGAATTTAACTCAAGTGCTGTTTGGTGTTCAGCAGCTGCTGCAACAATTGAAGGGATGTCGAGTTCAAGCCCTTTTCGTTTGTTTATTATTCGGCCTGTAGGGTGTCCGATGATATGAACGAGGGGGTGTTCAATTGCAGCAAGAAGTCGTTTTGTTGCCTCTGCTGTTTTTTGTTGTAACGCGGCATGGGGTGACGCAACAACAATATCGAGCATCTCAAGAAGTTCATCATCAAAATCGAGGGTTCCATCTGGCAAAATGTCTACCTCGCTTCCAGCTAGAATGGTGATTCCCTGCATGCTTTCGTTTATTTCATGAATCGAATCAATTTGTCTACGCAGACGATCTGGTTTTAAGCCGTTGGCTTGTCCTTGAGCTTGACTATGGTCAGTTACAGCGATGGTGTGATACCCAAGTTGCATCCCCATCTTGCCGAGTTCTTCAATTGACATGTGCCCATCACTTGCTGTGGTATGACAATGCAAATCAGAACAAATGTCACTGATTGTTATAAGTGAATGGGACTTGGAGACAGAAAATTCTCCATGATCTTCGCGAATTTCAGGGGGGATCCAGGGTAATTCAAGGTCCGCGTATATGGCTTCTTCAGTGCAACTAATATTTGAAGGAGAAAGTCCATACTCATTGAGCTTTTTCTTTTGTGAAATTGCTCTCTCTCGAAGCGTAATGTTGTGTTCCTTGCTTCCTGTGAAGTAGAGAAGGGCTGCGCCAAACTTATCCTTGTCAACAATTCGAAGGTCGACTTGCATTCCAGCATTAAGACGAACACTGCATTTTGTTTTGCCTTGGGCAAGTATTTTTTCTACGTCTTGCATCTCGCAAAATTGTTTTGCAAGTAAAGATTCGTCAGAGGTACTTGCAAGAATATCGATGTCGCCGATCGTTTCCATTCCGCGGCGCAATGATCCTGCGAATGTAATTTTTGTTACACCTTTGATTGTTTTAAGGTGGTTGATAAGTCTGCTTGCAATTGGTAAAGCAATACCAATACGAGTTCGGTCTGCATTTGATGCTAAGAATTCTATTGACTCTGAAATGTTTTGAATTGTTTTTGCGCCCATGCGAGGAAGTGATTCGAGACGTCCGTCCGTTATCGCCTCTTTTAGAGTTTGAATATCAACGACGTCAATCTCTTTCCAGAGTCTTCTGACTGTTTTAGCACCAATTCCCTGTACATTCATGATATCAAGGAGTCCACTTGGAATGCTTTTGACCAGTTCGTCATAGTCATACATCTTGCCAGTTTTTGTGTATTGTTGAATTTTCTTTGCGCTGCTTTTGCCGATTCCTGAAATCGAAGTGATGTCATCTAGTTCCCCGACATCTTCAACCATATCTTCAAGGGCGCGGGCAACCTTGGTGTTCGCACTTATTTTGAATGCATTCTCACCCTTGATTTCAAGAATTGTTGCCATAGTATGAAACATTTTCGCAAGGTCAGTATTTGTTGACATTACGCGACATCTCCTAGACCAAGAGCTTGTCCGTGTGCTCGAAAGAGCCTTGCTTTTAATAATGGAGATTCTGAAATGGTCGGGTCACGTTGAACCCAATCGCTTGCTACTGAGCGGGCAAGTCGCAGAAGTTTAAAATCTCTAGGTAGGCGAGCAACAGTAAATGGGGCGATGCCACTTTGTTTTGCTCCAAATAATTCGCCTGGACCGCGTATTTCTAAATCTCTTTCTGCAATGACGAACCCATCAGTCGTATCAACAATAGCAGCAAGGCGTTGAGAGGCATCTTCAGTCATCGGACTTGCGATAAGAGCACAAACACCTGGTTTAGATCCCCGTCCCACCCGACCTCGTAATTGGTGAAGTTGTGCAAGCCCAAATCGATCTGCATGTTCGATGACAATCATTGTTGCGTTAGGAACATCAACACCAACTTCAATAACAGTTGTAGCAACAAGAACGTCAATATTGCCATCCCGAAATCCTTGCATAGTTTCTTCTCGCTGGGCAGAAGTCATTCTTCCATGGACGACTTCGACAATGGAGCCAAGCAAGTGCCCCTCGCGTAAAGTGTTTGCGTGACCAGTTACTGACTTCAGCCCCGATGCTGATTCTTCGACAAGAGGGACAACTACATATCCCTGTTGTCCAAGTTCTACGAGAGATTGCAAATATGCATACACTTTCTGAGCATCTTCGGGCTGCACAAGTTTTGTAGTGATAGGAGAGCGCCCAGGTGGCATTTCATTAATCGTAGATACGTCAAGATCACCAAAAATAGTAAGCGAAAGAGTTCTTGGAATGGGAGTAGCCGTCATGACGAGAGTATGTGGAATTGCAAAGTCATCATCTGATTTGTTGCGAAGCGTTGCTCGCTGGTGTACCCCAAAGCGATGTTGCTCATCCGTAATCGTGAGTGCAATGTTTGAAAACACGACATCTTCAGTGAGAAGAGCGTGTGTGCCAACGACAATATCTATTTCTCCACTGCTAATTTGTTCAATTAGCGTCTTTCGCTCCTTCGTGTTCAAGGAACTAGTCAATAAGGCGGTCTTGACATTGGTGTCTTGTAGGAGTTGAGAAATTGTTAGGTAATGTTGTTCGGCAAGTAGTTCAGTAGGAGCCATCATTGCAGCTTGATAATTACTTGTGACAGCCATTAACATCGCATGTAGTGCAACGACAGTTTTTCCAGAGCCGACATCGCCTTGGAGTAAACGGTTCATCGGTGTAGTGGTTGAAATGTCACAGGCGATTTCTTCGATGACTCTATCTTGTGCCTCTGTTAAAGTAAAAGGAATACGTGCAGCAATACGCGATTTGACTTCGTTGTCCCATCGTAAGATTGGAGCATGCATAGTGTCGCGTCGTTGATGTCGTTTTACCATGACGCCAAGTTGAAGCAAGAATAATTCATCAAATGAAATTCTGCGTTTTCCACTTTTTGCATCTTCTTCTGTTTTGGGCCGATGAGACAATGCATACGCTTTTGCTAATTCTGGCATGGCTAATTCTTGTCGCAATGATTCTGGAAGGTGGTCTTCTATTTCAAGGATTGCTTTGTCTAGCACGCTTTCAATCAGGCGTGCAATTACTGTTGATGAAATGCGATCGTTGCTCGGATAGACTGGGCGTAAGTCACGATTGACGAGTTCTACCTGTTCGTTTTCTTCGACTTCCTCCCAGCGGGGATTATTCATCTGCAGTGTTTCATTATGCCGTGAAAGCGAACCATGCAATCGAATCTTCATGTCAGGATGCAGAGACTTGGCTATCCAAGGTTGGTTAAACCAATTGATATGAATCGTCCCTGTCTCATCTTCAGCTGTCCCTTCTACTCGGCTTCGTTTCCCTCGCCGCCACCCAGGTTTTATCTTCACGAGAGTTGCCTCAATAGTGACGAGTTCAGCCATCTTATCTTTCTCGCCGAGCATAGTGTTCGCATCTTGAATGGTCATGTTTCCGTGGTGCGTTTCGTAACGCATCGGTAAATGCTTGATGAGGTCTGCGACAGTAGTAATTCCTAAATCGCGTAGTGCCACTGCCCGTTTATAAGTAACGGTTGGTAAGTCGGAAACCAAAATCCGAAGCATGTTTTTTTCGCTCGTGTCTTGCATAGCCCCGCAGACAGGATACCATCCTTGACGTGACTGATTTGTTTTCTAAACTAGAAACTCCATCTGAGGCGATGAAACCCATTACTGTTTCGGAGTTGAGCAAGAAAATCAACGATGTTCTTGATGGAAGAATTGGCCGAATTGACGTTGTGGGCCAAGTGAACAGCCCAAAACTTGGCAATCATTGGTATTTCACGATCTCCGATGGTGAATCAAAAATTGATTGTGCGATGTGGGCTTCAAAAGTGAAGTCCAATGCGACAGGGAAACTTCAAGGGTGGAATCCAAAGCAGGGCGATCAAGTCATCATTCGGGGCTCGGTTGGGCATTATGCAAAATTTGGTAAAACGCAAATCTATGTTGATCGTATTAAGCCCGCTGGTGAAGAAAAGGGAGCGTTGCAACTTGAGTACGAGGCGTTACTCAAAGAGTTTCGCGAAGCGGGTTGGTTCGATGAACAACACAAAAAAACACTCCCAAAATATCCTCAACGAATTGCAATTATTACAAGTGCTTCCTCAGCAGCTGTGCAAGATGTAATTGAAACTTCGCGGAGAAGAATGCCTTCGGTGGAATTGTTGATTATCAATGTTGCTGTGCAAGGTGACGGTGCGGCACTCGCAGTGAAAGAGGCAATTGAGCGAGTTGATGCATCTGCGAAATCAATGGGAATCGATGCAATTATTGTGACGCGTGGGGGTGGAGGTCTTGAAGAGTTATGGTCTTTCAATGATCGCGGTGTTGCTGAAGCAGCGTTTCACTGTCAGACGCCAATCGTTGCGGCGATTGGTCATGAATCAGACACATCAATTATTGAACTCGTTGCGGATCATCGTGCTTCAACACCAACACAAGCAGCAATGGTCCTCGTTCCAGATCGAGAAGAACTATTGCAGATGATTGAGCACGGGCAGAATCGTCTTTTAAGTGTGGCATCAAGGAATCTTGAACGGTTGTGTTCTTCACTTGTGCTTGTTGAGCAAAAAATACAGTCATCAGTGGCTTCTTTCATTCACCGTTTGTCATTGGTAGTTGCGACTCGTTCGGAATTACTTGCATCAAAACGTCCTCATGCATTAGTTCAGAATCGCCAGAAGCAAGTAATGCTCTTTCAAGCATCTCTGCAGGCGGCAACAACGAAAAAATTAACGAGTGAAGCCCATCGAATCGGCTCGCTTGAATCTCGTTTAGAATCAATTGGTCCACTTGAGGTGCTTCGTCGTGGATTCTCATTAACTCAAGATTCAAGTGGGAACCTTGTACGATCGAGTAAGAATGTGCAAGAAGGGGATCAAATTTGCACGGTTCTTGCTGACGGAAGTCTCAAGTCCAAGGTAGAGTGCGCATCATGAGTACCGATAATTCGCCAAAACCTGATAAGATGACTTTCGAAGAGGCATCAGAAGAACTCGACGCAATTGTGAAACGCATTGAAGAAGGTGATGCTGATTTAGAAAAAATGATGGAAGAACATAAACGCGGGAAGTTACTCGTAAATCGTTGTAAAGAACTTCTTGACAAAGCTCAGCAACAAATACAAACGATGGAATCGAAAGATTTGACGTAATTCCTGCTGGGAAAGGACTCCCTACTTTTGCTTCTAGCAACGCACGCTACATTTGATCAACTACTTTTAAAAGCCACATTGATGGAGCATCTTCCAGCATCGATTTTTGTGTTTGTCCTCGGTGCATGTGTAGGGAGTTTTTTAAACGTGGTGCACTATCGTTTGCCTAGAAACATGCGACTTCTTGTTCCTCAGAGTAGTTGTCCATCTTGCAATCATCGCCTTCGTTTCTTTAGAGAAAATATCCCAATACTTGGGTGGTTTGCAGTTCGCGGGAAGTGTAGATACTGCAAAGAGCCGGTTTCATTCGAATATCCGTTTGTTGAACTGCTTACTGCATTCTTGTTTTTGGTTTGCTATGTGCTGTGTTATTGGGTTCCAGAATCCACTCCATTTTTAGGTGAAATATTTGGGTCATGGTGGCATGACAATGGAGTCGTTCGTACATTGCCAATGTTTATCGCACTGCTCACTTTGGTTAGCGGTTTGTTCGCGATGACAGTTATTGATGCTAGAACATTTACAATTCCAATCCAAATCCCAATCTTTATGACACTCGTCGCTTTTCTAGCAGCACTGTGTCAACCGTGGTTACAAGTTCGGCACACCCCAGATCAAATCTGGCCATATCCATTAATAGATTGGACTTGGTCGCTTGCAGCATTTTGTGGAATGGGTGGTGTGCTGTTTTCTACTTTCTTATTGAAGATAGGAGTTCTGAAATACAGCTTTTCCGATTACGAAGAGTACGTTAAGGAAGACGAACTATTGGCTGTCTATCCACATGCTCGGCGTGAAATGTTCAAGGAGATAATATTCCTTCTTCCAATCATGTTGGGGTTCATTATCGGGTGGGTTCTTGGGTATGAAAAGGGGGTGCCTTCGCTTGCTATTCAAGGGATTGCTGGAAGCATTCTTGGATACCTCGTAGGAGGAGGACTTGTCTGGGGAATTCGTATTTTGGGCACCTTGGGCTTTGGGAAAGAAGCTATGGGACTTGGTGATGTCCACTTGCTCGCTGGTGTTGGTGCAGTCGTTGGGTGGTGGGATCCGGTTCTCATCTTCTTCATCGCACCTTTCAGCGGGTTGCTTTGGGCTGGAGTTTCAGCAATTCTTGAAAAGATAGGCAAGCAATATCGAGAGATACCCTATGGTCCACATCTTGCAATTGCGACATTACTTGTGGTTTTATGCCGCCCAGGCATTGATTGGGTGTGGTCAATCGTGATGCCAGACGTCCAAATGCTGACAACCTCTACCTCTGAGGTCACCTCTGTGGTCACCTCTGTGGTCACCTCAGAGGTGACCACAGAGGTGCCACATGAGATGGCCGTAAAGTTTTGGAGTTTTTTTGTAAGCGTGGTCGATTTGACGGATGGGCAAAAAGAAGGTTCAATACACATATCACCACTACCCGTTGGATACGGACAGTGAAACAGGATGTTTCTCTTGTGCTTGGTGAATAGTCCTCAGTAACGGAGAAAGGACACGCATGATGCGACACAAAACAATAATGGTAATTACGGGATTAGCAATTGGGTTTTCAATGTTTGGTTGTAAAAACAAAATGCAAACTGAAAACAACTTGTTGAAAAAAGAAAACGAAGAACTTCGATTGCAGTATAAAGAAGCAACAACTGCATTGCTTGCTGCAGATGAAGATTTGCGTAGAACACAAGGCAACTTGCGCTTCGAACAACAGCATAGTCAAGAACTTCAAACTGCACTCGACACCCGTCCAGAAACGATAAGTATCTTCGAAAACATTGGCGGTGTTGATGTCACGCTTAGAGATAAAGATTTGGCTATCACCGTCTCAAGTGATTTATTATTCAATTCTGGAAGTGCGACGTTGAAAAATACGGCGAAATCAACATTGCAAAAAGTAGCAACTGCGTTGAATTCAACTTACCCAAATCAATCGATTTTGATTATGGGATATACCGATACAGATAAAATTAAGAAAAGTAACTTCAAGAGTAATTGGCACCTTGCATTTGATCGTGCTTGGTCAGTACGAGATTTTCTCGTTTCAAAAGGTGTGAACAGGGACCGCATTGCAATTGAAAGTTGGGGGCCATTAAAGCCACTGGCAACAAAAGCAGCAAGTCGGCGTGTAGATATTGTTGTTGTAGACGATTAAATTAAGACTTTTTTCTTGAACACGGCAGGCAGATAGAATCTGCTTGCCGTGTTTTTTATACCTCTCTTTGGTAAGATGCGTCTCTTATGGGAATTCACGATCGAGATTATGCAAGGCCCTCAGGTGGAAGAGGAGTATTTGGTAGAGGGATGCGCCAAAGGAAAAAAATGGCAGTCACAACTTGGCTGATTATCATCTGCGTTGCTGTTTATATGATTGATCCATTTTTTAATGGCTTTTTGAGTAAGTGGATGTATATGTCGACAGATCACGCTATCTGGGGTATTCAGTATTGGCGACTAATTGGATTCCAATTCCTTCATGCCAATATGCAGCACCTACTTTTCAACATGATTGGTTTGTATTTCTTTGGACCTCTCGTTGAGCAATATCTCGGTGGGAAGCGGTACCTCGCGTTTTACCTCCTCTGTGGCATTTTTGGAGCTGTGTTGTATCTCATATTAAATCTCGGTGGATATGTGTTTGGCGACGATATACCGGGCTTGCTCTTCAACGACACCGCAACCCCACTCGTTGGAGCTTCTGCTGGCGTTTTTGGGATACTTCTTGCTGGGGCGTTTTTGGCACCTAACATTCGAGTGCTTCTCTTCTTTTTCATACCAATGAAACTCTCAACTTTGGCATATTCGCTCGTGGCTCTCGCTCTGTTTACTGTTCTCTTTGGTCGAAATAATGCTGGAGGTGAAGCAGCACACTTAGGCGGGGCCGCTGCTGGATGGTACTTCATACGGAACCCTCACCATCTCAACGGGTTCTTTGATTTCTTGGGAAAGGCCGACCCAACGTCGAAACATTTTGCATGGCGTGAGAGGGAAAGCACTCAGGCCGACATTGATAGAATTCTTGACAAAATTCATAACAAAGGTTTGCAAAGTTTGTCTTCTAAAGAAAAGAAAATATTACACGACGCTTCAAAAAAACGCCGCGAGGATTCGTAATTGCCTCTGAAGTTTGAAATCAAGCACCGAAGTGGGGAGCATGCGGGAAGAACAGGTGTGGTGACAACGCCTCATGGTTCTTTTAAAACGCCAGCGTTTATGCCAGTTGGTACACGCGGAACTGTAAAGGGTTTAACTCCAGCGCAAATTGAATCGACAGGTTCTGAGATTATTTTGAACAATGCGTACCATTTAATGCTTCGTCCAGGAGATGAGCAAATTGCGCAACTTGGTGGCGTTCATGCATTCATGCGTTGGAACAGACCAATCTTAACTGATAGTGGTGGATACCAAGCGTGGTCTATGGCGGACATAAATACTGTTGATGAAGATGGAGTTACATTTAAGTCAATAATTGATGGTTCTAAAATCCGAATTACTCCAGAGCGATCAATTGAAATTCAAAACAATTTAGGCGCGGATATTATTATGGCATTTGATGATTGCCCTTCAAGTGTTGCTCCGCAAACACAAAACCTTGCGCGGCGTCGGCATGCATTAACGAAACGAGAT
The DNA here is from genome assembly GCA_014381555.1 of Planctomycetota bacterium. Taxonomy (GTDB): domain Bacteria; phylum Planctomycetota; class Phycisphaerae; order Phycisphaerales; family SM1A02. The sequence goes on from JACNLO010000062.1 coordinate 29,388, forward strand.
GGCGAGTTGTCAGTGTTGGAACATGAAACACGTTTGTTGCAATCACTTGATCGAACTGCGCGTTGGCTCGAGCGATGTGCAAACTTTCATCAACGTCCAGATCAGCAAGCTCTCTTTGGTATTGTGCAAGGTGGAACAAATCTTGACCTTCGCTCTCGCAGTGTTGAGCAAGTGTGCAATGTGGAACTCCCCGGGTACGCAATCGGTGGAGTAGCAGTTGGAGAATCGCCCGAAAAAATCAGTGAAGTCGTCAAATTTACAGCAAATTTGCTTCCCGATAAAAAACCTCGATATCTCATGGGGGTCGGGTATGAACGAGATTTGGTCACCGCAGTGGCTTCGGGGATGGATATGTTCGATTGCGTCCTTCCCACCCGCAATGGTCGAAATGGACAAGCTTTTACGAGAAAAGGGCAAATTCACCTCCGAAATGCCTTTTATAAGGCAGATACAAGCGTTATTGAAGAGGGCTGTTCATGTGCTTCTTGTAGTGGGGGGTTCAGCAGAGCGTATCTAAGACACCTTTTCATGTCAAAAGAAATGCTATCTGGCATTTTGGTGAGTCAACATAACATTCATCACTTCCAGTCTCTGATGATAGACATACGGCTCGCAATCGAAGATAATTCCTGGTCTGCATTACCACAACGATGGCCAGTGCTTCTAAGTCCATAATCACTCCCGTAGAAGGAACTCCAATCATGTATTCGACATCCCCAACAGACATTATTGCCACAATGGTGCTTACTCAGTTTTCTGGAGAAGAGGCAGCCCAAGGCACTACAACGACAGAGGGTGCAGATGGTTCACCGCTTGGTACTGAAGGCGCTCAGCCGAATCCACTTGGAGGTAACTTCTTCACCATCATGATGGTTGTGCTTGTTGGCATGATTGTTTTTAGTATGTTTGGTGGCCGAAAACAAAAGAAGAAACGATCAGCAATGCTTGATTCGTTACAGAAACGAGACACCGTACTTACACGCGGTGGAGTTTTTGGCACTATCGTTGAGATTAAACCTGACCGCCTTGTATTGAAAGTTGATGAATCATCCAATACAAGAATCACTGTACTCCGCGATAGCATTGAGCAAGTAACTGCCGATACAAACTGCGACTAATTATTCACGTTTACTTATCACTTTTTAGAATCATCTTGGACTAATACCGTTATGCAGAATCTCATCTGGAAGATCATCCTGATTGCTTTACTACTCATTGGCTGTGTGTTCGCAGTAACACCACCCGATAAAAAGATACGACTTGGCCGCGACTTAAGTGGCGGAGTCAGTTTAATTTACTCTGTTCGAATGGATGAGGGCGTTGACCGTCAATCTGTACTCTCGCAAACAATTGAAGTCTTGAAAGAGCGTGTTAACCCAGATGGCGTCTTCGATATTCAAATGACACCTCTTGGTACAGATCGAATTGAAGTTGTGATGCCACTACCTAGCCCACAAGTCAAAGAACTTATGGCAGTGTATCGTGGCTATTTAGATGACCTGCTCACCGCAGCTCATATACGTTCAGGCGATCTTGATCAAGCATTAGCAGAGGGGAATGCTTCAGCACTATTTGGCGATGATGGAATTCGGGGTACATTAGTTACAAAATTACAAGAATTGCACGCTGATCTTCAATACGTATTAGAAGAACTTGATGCTAATCCAACAGATGGCTCGCTTGAGCAACAAGTTGCAGATGTTGAAATCGAGTATGAGGATACTCGTGAACAATTACTTGCAATGAGTCTTGATAGAAATGAAATTGCACGTCTGTTGCAACTTTCTCCTGAAGGAGATCCACTGCGTGATGAAAACGGCCGCGTTATTCGGGATGCAACAACAGATGAGGTTCTCCGTGGCATAGCACCAAGAGATGTTGCTTTTGCGGAGCTTGAATCATCGTATCCACATCTCTCGACTGAGCTTGGGGCTCTAGTTGATGCGTTTGATGAGTACCAACTAAAGAGAACGGGATTTGATGATCCAGAAGATCTCATTCGTATGCTGCGAGGTGCAGGGGTTCTAGATTTTCGCATAGCTGTTCAGATTGGTAAGTCTGAAGGAATTGATGCATCGGATATGCGTGCCCAACTTGCTGAGGTAGGACCTGACAATACAGATTCTCCAGTAGTAAAGTGGTTCCCGATTAACAACCTAGACCAATGGGTTGACACACCGGATCAACTTGCTTCATTGCTCGCAGACCCACAGACTTATCTCGCGGCGCGATCTCTAGAAGCCGCTGAATATAATGGTGATATTTATATTTTGCTCTACTCAGATGATGCTCGGAGCATGACACATCAAGCTGGAAATAAATGGTCTGTTACCAGTGCATATCAATCAGCGGACCAATTTGGTCGGCCATCGGTTGCTTTTCGTCTTGATGGCGCTGGGGCATCCCAGATGGGCAGAATGACGGGTTCGCATATAAATGAACCGATGGCTATCGTCTTAGACGGGCAAGTGTACACGGCTCCAAATTTGCAGTCTCAAATTAATGGACAAGGTCAAATTACAGGTAGTTTTTCACAAAGTGAAATTCAGTATTTACTCCAAGTTCTCGCAGCAGGTTCGCTTGAAGCTCGATTAAGTCATGATCCAATAGCTGTCAATATTATTGGTCCAACGATCGGGGTTGACAACTTAACGAGAGGTTTATCTGCCTTGGGATGGTCCGTTGCTGCGGTCATTGTCTTCATGCTTCTCTACTACATGAGTGCTGGACTCATAGCAGACTTTGCTTTGCTCGCAAACGGTGTTCTCATTTTTGGAATTATGGCACTCATCGATGGCACGTTTACTCTGCCAGGTTTGGCCGGCGTCGTGTTGACAATGGGTATGGCGGTCGACGCAAATGTTCTTATCTACGAGCGAATTCGAGAAGAACTTGCTGGAGGAGCTCGCGACTTGCGTGAAGCAATACGCGAGGGATATAACAAAGTGTACTCGACTATTATTGACGCAAACCTTACGAACTTGATTGTATGTTTTGTGTTGTATCGAACGGCAACAACTGAAGTGAAAGGTTTTGCTGTCACACTTTCAATTGGTATTATTGCAACGCTCTTTACATCCTTATTTGTAACACGAGTTATTTTTGAACTGTACACAAATGTGTTTGGCGGTCGTAAGCTGCCAATGCTGCCAACGGTATTTCCTATTATTGCTCGTGTCCTTAATCCTTCAGTGGATTGGGTAAACCTGAGGAAAGTTTTCTGGGTACTTAGCTTTGTAGTGTGTGGCATTTCAGTCTGGCTATTAGTTGGTCGCGGCGTGACGATGCTTGATACGGAGTTCCGTGGCGGAGTTTCTCTCACAATGAGAACCTTACAGGATGGCGATTCTCGTTTGCTTTTAGCCCATACTGGTGAAGATTCAGTGGAATCTAGAGTGCATGCAATTGGAGATGCAATTACTGGTGAATCCCAAAAAGACAGAATCCTTTCTGAACTTTCTGGTGCAACAGTGCTTACGGTTGGCGAAAGCCAGGTTGAAAGCACAGGCAGAGTCGTTTCAGATGGTTTCCAAATTAAGGTTTCAAATCCGCCAGGGATTCAAGACGATGCCATAGTAACCGCAACAATTGTCGAAGCAATAACGGATACATTTGGAGACGATCTTGATGTTCCACCGGCACTCTTCTTTACTGGAGAAGGTACCTCTTCCTTCGAGAAATACACTCATCAAATTCCACAGGATGCAACTGTTGTTGGTGACGTACTTTCTACTAATGCTCGAGGTGATATCTCCGCCTTCCGTGGAGGCGTCCTTATTCTTGTTGAAGACATTCGGCCAGTTGTTACTCTTGAAGATGTGCAGAAGAGAATTGACCGCATGCGTCAACAACCTGAATATGCTAGGGATGCTGGTGGTCGTGAAGTAGCGACCTTCGGTTTGAAGCGCAGTGAAGATGATGGGTACTCTTCAATCGCTGTTGCTGTTTATGATCCAGATATGAACTACCTCAAGAATAACCCTGAAGTAGTTGATGAACGAATTGCCGCCAATGAATGGGAACTTGTTTCCACGGCTCTTTCTCAACCCCAAAGTCTTGACCAAGTTAGTAGTTTTTCTTCTCAGATTGCTGAAACAATGAAGGCGAACGCAATCGTAGCGGTTGTGTTATCTTTGCTTGGAATCTTGGCATACATTTGGTTCCGGTTTGGATCCCTAAGGTATTCGCTTGCTGCGATTGTGGCTCTGGTTCATGACGTGTTAGTTACACTTGGTGCACTGGCACTTGCTGGCTATGTTGCTCATATCGCCTTCTTCAGTCAAACTTTAAAGGTTGAAGCATTTCAAATTGATCTTGGTGTAATTGCTGCTTTGCTCACTGTGATTGGTTACTCCTTGAATGACACGATTGTTATTCTTGATCGTATTCGTGAAAATAGAGGAAAACTCCCATTGCCAACTCAGGAAATCGTCAACCACTCAATAAACCAGACAATTAGCCGTACAGTATTGACTTCTGTGACGACTCTCATTGCTGTAATTATTATCTATCTTGCAGGAGGTGGAGGAATTCGACCGTTCGCCTTCGCATTGATAATTGGTATTTTAGTTGGGACTTACAGTTCAGTTGCTATTGCGGCACCACTGGTCTTCAAGGGGCATTCACCTAAACGACCAAGCACTGGCTCAGAGCTGGATTGACTCAGAGCCAAATTGGCTCAGAGACGAATTGGCTAAGAGCCAGAATTTCAAGATATATCTATCTTTGAACCGATTTATACAGTGAACCGAGTTAGTAATAGTTGCCAAGGAGGGCTTCATTATGTCCGGAACAAGTAAAGCCGTACTTTCAATGTGTGTTCTTCTGCTCGCAGCGCTTGTTGTCTATTATGGCATGACCCCACAAGAGGCGATTCAACCAGAGATAGATATTCTGCCTAAACAGAGACCTACTTTGTTTGGTGGTGACCCTGAAGAGAAAATGATTGCATTGGGGTATCCTCCTGTTGCGACAAGTCTTCCAGAGGTGACAACATCTGAGGAACTAGTTGTTGCCAATCCTGAAATAACTCGACGTCCAACTTCTCTCTTTGAATCAACCTTCTCTGCGAATGTTCGTCCAGAACCAAGTGTTGTTGAAGTTGAAACGAAAGAATCGGAAGTGATTGAAGAGCCAATTGTTGATCTTCCAGCACTTCCAATTTTTCCGAAGGAAGTAAAAATCGTCGAACAAACCTATAAGATTTATACGGTGAAGGATGGCGAAACGTTGGGCGAAATCGCTACGCGTGAAATGGGCAGTTTTAAAATGTGGAGAGATATTGCAACTCTCAATAATATCACAGACCCTAGCCGCATTATGCCAGGCCGTGTTTTGCGTATGCCAACAGAGAAAATAGTGAAGGTTACGAAACCAGTAATTCCAAGAACTCCACTACAAAGCAGCGAGAAGATTCATATTGTCGTAGATGGCGATACGATGAGTTCAATTGCTGGCGATTATTATGATGATGTGAATAAGTATGGTGTCATCGTAAACGCGAATCCTAAAGTTGATCCAAATCGATTGAAAATTGGAACTACTTTAACAATACCTAAACTCTAAACGCTTCAAAATTTTCCCTCATCCGTTCTAAACTCCTGCTCCCAATCACCGTGCAATGCAACGCTGCATGAATCGGTGATTTTTTTCGGATAAAGTCAATCGCTTCGCTATAGTTAAGGTGCCCACTGTTCAGGGCTTTCTTGACAAGAACCACGATGCCTTTTGCATTCGCTCGTTCTATTACAGGTTCATTTGATTGGTTGGCTGCACTGTATTCAACCATCATGACGTCGGACCATGCAAGAGCTTCGTTTTGTGCTTGAATTGTTTTTCCACTGAAGCCGATGGTTCGAGTTTTTCCCTCATCTTTGAAGATGTGCATCATTTCAACGGCATCGCTCTTGTGAAGAACCTCAAGATCATCAGGAGGAGCATGGATAAGAAGAGAATCAACGCACTCCGTTTTGAGGGTGCGTAGACTTTGCTCTACAGATTTTCGCATTCCAGCAGGAGTAAAATCAAAGGTACATTGACCATCGATCGTGAGTTCGCCGACCTTCGTGCAAAGGTTGTACTCGTCCCGCCGGCTACTAAGATAACTGCCGATACGTTCCTCACTCGAGCCATAAGCAGGTGCAGTATCAATAATGGTTATTCCTAAATCTAGAATCCCATTGAGAACGGAATTTGCTTGGCTTTCGCTTGGTACTGGTTTTCCAAATGAACGGTACTTATCTCCTGCAATTCGCCCAAGTTGGTAGGCGCCATACCCTACGTTACTCAAAGGAACTGGGAAAATCTCATTCGTATTCATAGTGAACAGGTCAATTCAATTGGCGACCATGGCTGGTCTGTTTCCCAAGGTGATAAAGCAACAGTTGGGCTTGGCCAACTAGAGAATATTGAAAGTTCTGTGGAATCATTTATTGATGGCGGATCCATTCGTGCAACAACTTCATCGGCAAGTCTCGGTGCAAATGCTAACTTTGTTGGCCAGCATGTCAACACTTCATTTTCTTCAATAATTGAGATATCGGTTGGTCGAATCCCACGCATGTGTTGCTCTGCACGAGTTGTTTTATAGGTTATACATTCCGCATGGTCAAGATTTACATTTGGAAGTACTGCTTGCAGCTCTTTAGCAGCGAAACTCATTAACTCTTCAGGCGTTTTGTTTACTCCATCTTCTGCAAGCTGCCCACCAACTTGCCAGACGGAGCGTCCAGCATAATCTTTTGTTGTTGTTATTGTCACTCTTGTTTTAGCACCATCAATGCAATGTCCATTGATAACTGGTAAATCGCCACGGACCATAACCATATGTAATGGACGATCTTGAGTTTTGTTTGGTGTTAGATTGAATTCATCGCGGAGTTGTACATTACCTTTTCCAGCAGAAAGTACAACTTTCTTCGCGTGCAAATCTAGTGGGTCGCCAGTTTCTGGGTGGAGTAATTGCACGAGCCAACCTTCGTCAAGTTTTGAAACTTCAACACCGCCATCGGCTGTCTGAATGAGATTTGTATCAAGTTCATGAGAAAGAACCTCAAGCAAGCTCCGCGGTTCAACTACTTGTTCATCAAGCCGTGCGACCGGACCCTGTAGACCATGGAATGCTTCTGGGAGCTCATCTTGGTCTAAAACTTTTGGTTTCGTTCTTAGGGCAAGTTTCGCAGCAAACCAACCGAGTTTTGAGCGGAGAGAATCAGTTCGCCATACATGACAGAAATCTGATCGTAAAGTAACATTACTAAGGTCTGGTGTTGCTTCTCCAGCAAGGCAACGCCGCCATACGAGCGGCATTTCCCTAATAGCGGTTGCTGAATTCTCATTGTGGCCAGTGATGGCATATTTAAGTCCGCCATGGATAATTCCCTGAGAGTCAATCGTTTGTCCTGTCCCAAGTGATTTGGATTCCAGCAGGACGGCACTATGTCCAAGAGCAAGACATTTGTGGAGGATAAATAATCCAGCAACTCCTCCTCCGAAAATAACACAGTCCACTGGGAGTATCTCTTTTGTCATACGTATATCTTATATTGTGAAATGGAAACGAGCCGCATCGTGTACTATAGATTACATGAAGTTAACGGATTGGAAGATGAAAGGTAGTGGGGGGGAAGAAATACACGGAACGACTCATGCTCCCAATGGCAATCCAAAAGGTGTCGTATTGATGGCACATGGCTTTAAAGGGTATAAAGATTATGGAATGTTCCCTTGGCTAGCAACTCGATTCTCTGCTGAGGGTTTTATTGTACATCGGTTTAATTTTTCTTATTCAGGGATGATTGATGGGGATGGTCCTTTTGAACGTGAGGATCTCTTTGAACAGGCTACGTGGAATACTCAGGTAGTAGATTTACAGATTCTTTCAGAAGCATTTTCGCTGCCCGATATTCCGTTAATATTGTTTGGGCACTCTCGAGGTGGAGTATCGACTTTACTTGCCGTGGGTCGAGGGAGTGTACACCCAGATGGAGTCATTGCCCTTTCTTCCCCAAGTAATTGCAATCCACTTTCAAGAGAAGATCAAGATCGCCTGCTCGATGAGGGAAGACTCGAATCTCCATCGGGAAGGACTGGGCAGATGCTTTATATTGGAAAAACCTTTCTCGAGGAACAACTGGAATCACCAGAGATGCACGACTTGTTAACACTCTCATCTGGAATCGACGTTCCTTGCCTTCTCATCCATGGCGAAATTGATCCGACAGTACCAGCAGAGGCGGCAAGAACTATTGCAGGTAACATCTCACACTCAACCCTTGCAATCATTGCAGGCGGTGATCATGTCTTTAACACACAAAATCCATTCCCAGTAGATGGTGAACCATCACCACAACTGAAAGAGGTTTGGAGTGCCATCGAGGGATGGCTAGAATAGAAAAAATTACCCCACGGGCCGTTTGTTTGTCACACCTTTTGCAGATCAGTCGAAGTTGTCTCGACAATTGGTAGCGGGTTTTCATTCTCTCGTTTAATTGCACTTGATGCAATTTCGCCTTCCTTGCCAACTTCATCAACATTTACAGCAACGTGTTTGGAAACGCCACGCTCTTGCATAGTGACGCCGTACAATTTGTTGCAACCCATCATCGTTCGCTTGTGGTGGGTAATTACGATGAAGTGACTCTTTTCTAGGAAATGTGAGAGTGAACTGATAAAACGATGTGTGTTTGCTTCATCAAGTGCAGCGTCAACTTCGTCAAGAACACAGAATGGAGAAGGCTTCGCTTTAAAAATGCTTAGGAGTAATGCTACCGCTGTCATCGCTTGCTCACCGCCACTTAACTGCGAGATGACTCTTGGTTGTTTGCCAGGAGGTTTTGCCTTTATCTCTATTCCTGCTTCTAGCAAGTCGATATTCCCATCTTCGTTTGGCAACATCATGATGTCAGCGCTTCCGCCACCAAAGAGTTTTCTGAACATGCCTTGTGGACCAGCAAAATGTTCTCTGATGGTATTGAAGGTTTCTTCAAATCGTGATTTGCTTAGTTCTTCAAGTTCATCAATAAGGGAAGTAAGGGACTGAACAGAAGAGTCAATATCCACAACCTGTTGCGCAAGTTCGACATTCTTATCTTCTAGGGTTTTTTCTTCCTCTATAGCATCAAGATTAACATTCCCTAGTTTTTTGATCTCAGCTCGAAGTTGATCGCCTTCAGTTTCTATTTCATCTCGATCAACAGCAGGTCTGTCTCCAGTCTCTGCTTTATCATTCCATAATTTGTATTCATCAGAAACGTCAAGCTCAAGTTCGTCAAGGGTTCGTTCTTCAAGGTTTTCGCGTTTGATTTCTGCTTCACGTCTGCTGAGTTCTATTGCGTGGAAATCTCGTTCAAGGTGTTGTGCCCGTTCACGTGCGCTTTGAAGCATCAAGGCAGATTGTTCAACTTCCTCGTCGGCTACGCGAACTTTTTCGTTATATGCATCAATCGATTCTTTGCATGCAGAAGCAGCAATTTTGCAACGTGTAATTTCGTCTTGGCTTTCTTGTTTTGATGCTTCAAATTGTTCGAGTTGTCCGAGTCGACGTGCAATTTGATCCTGCAAGAGAGTGCGTTGTCGTGTGGCTTCTTCGATTGCGGCATCTATGTGCCGAAGTTCTCGTCGGTCTGCTTCGTGTTTTTCCCCAACTTGTCCAAGGTCAACTCTTGCTGCAGTGAGTTGCTCTGCCGCGGATTCGGACAGCCGCTGGGCTGCTTGCACATTTGTTCGGTTTTGAATTCTTCGCTCAGTTAACTGCTCGATACTCGCAGTAATTTCTGCAGTTTCTTCTTGTGCATTTTTAAGATGCAACTTGCTCTGATCAATGCGTTGCTTGAGTTCGTCGATTTCTTCTTGTAGAACATGAACTTGTCGATTGCATCGATGTAGGTCGTCGTCAAATCGTTGGAGTTGGTATTCATACTCAACAACGGAATTACGTGCGTTACGAACTCGTTGTGCAGAATCAAGTTGTTGTTGTTTGGCTTGCTCACTTTCGTGAAGTAAGTCGCTGAGTTGGGCTTGCCGTTGTTCAATTTGTTGATCTAGTGCGGAAACCTCAATAGTGAGTGCGTTGATTTCGATGCGTCGAGTGAGCCAGCCCTTTTGGTCGCCCGTAGTAGATTTGCCAACATACATGCGACCATCAGTTTCAAGAAGTTCGCCGAGTTTAGTCACAAAGCGCCAGTTTGAAAATGTTTTTTGCAATTCGATTGCAGTTTCTAAGGAGTCAACGACTGCTGTTTTTTCGAACAATTTTTTTGTTGCTGCTAGAGCATGGTCGGCGACTCTGATTAGAGAAAGCAGGGGAGTCGCGTGTGGGGGGGTTTCTAGATGCTCGCTTAGAGGAACATCCATTGGAAGTAGACCCACTCTTCCGTTTATATTTTCAAGAGCACTTTCGACTTGCGGTACAGACTTTGAAGAGTCTACAAGTAATAATTGTATGTCTTGTCCGAGTCCAATCTCAACTAGATGAGCGTCTGCATGGCTTGCATCAATTGCATCACCAAGCATTCCTTTGATTTGAGGAAAGTGCTCTTCGTTATCGAGTACATACTTGACAGCATCGGATAATCCCTCTCGGGCATGTTGCATCTCTTCAAGTAAATGTAATCGTGAGCCAGATGCAGCACGCTGGTGTCGCATTGATTCAAGGTCATTTGTAAATTGTTCTGCTTGCTCTCCAAGAGCATGTGAAGCGTTGTCATGAGTTTTCAAAACAGTTTCGTGTTCTGCGACCGTGTTTTTAGCTTCAGCCATGAGAAGAGAAGTTTCTTCCCGTTTAGTTTTTAATGTAAGACGTTCTTTTTCGACTTTTGATTTGTTCTCTGTTACGCGAGAGTGTTGTTCATGCTCACTATTGAGACGTTCCTTTGCAGATTGGGTGACGGCATGTAATCTGGATTGGGTTGCGCCTTGCTCTTCAAGATCATCCTGAACACTGGAAAGAAGGTCTTGAAGTTCGATGACTCGTTGCCCAATTTTTGCATGTTCGCTTGAGACGGTATCTACCTGTCGATCGATTTCAGCTAGGCGCTCTGCTGAAGCGGCAATTTGTTCAGCAGCACCTTCTCGTTGGCCCGAAAGAGCCTCTTCGCGAGTTTTGAGTTGTGAGAGGTGTGAGCGTTCATCGTCCACTTGTTGTTTTGACTCTTGAATCGAACGATCCATCATGTCGCATCGCTGGGTCGCGTGTCGAATGGTGGACTCATGTTCAGTGGATTCTTGCAAAAGTGATTGGTGACTTGTTTGCAATTGGTGTCGGTCAACTTCTCGTTGACGTTTTGCATCTTCATAATCGAGCAATTCTTTTGCAGTTTTTTGCCGATCCAATTCAAGACTTGCAAGCCGACTTGTTAAACCCATGAGTTGTGTGTGCAACTCATGGAATTGGTCAAGGACGACATGTGTGCGGATTTCTCGTAGCCGAAGATCAAGGCCAGTAAATTTTCTAGCTTTTTCTGCTTGGTTACGAACTATCCGTAATCGCCTTTCAGTGCTTGCGAGTTGTTCTCGAACACGAACTAGGTTTATTTCGGTCCGCTCAAGTTTTCGTTGTGCCTCTTTTCTTCTAGATTTAAACCTTGCCACGCCAGCAGCTTCTTCAAGGATACTTCGACGTTCAGTTGGGTTAGCATTGAGCATTGCTGCAACTCGACCTTGTTCAATAATTGAATAGGCGTTGGTGCCAATTCCCGTGTCGAGGAATAATTCGCGGATATCTTTTAGGCGTACTTTGTTTCCGTTGATGAGGTACTCACTACGTCCATCTCGAAAGAGGCGTCGAGTTACTCCGACTTCATCAGTATTTACAGAGAGGAAGCGACGCTTAGTTTTGTCCGTTGCAGATGAATCTATGGTTGGATTGTCAAAGGTTAATGTGACGGAAGCTGCTCCAAGAGGTTTACGAACAGCTGACCCAGCGAAGATGACATCGAGCATGGCTTCACCGCGCAGGCTTTTAGCTGATCTTTCCCCTAGGACCCACTTAATGGCATCAACAACATTGGACTTACCACATCCGTTGGGGCCAACAATGCCAATAACTGGTGCATCAAAAACAAACTCCGTAGAGTCGGCGAATGATTTGAATCCTGCAATGGTGATTTTAGATAGCCGCATGTAAAGAAAGACCTCCTGTCTTGTGCCATGACTCCGTCCTGAAGCCACTTCATGCACCCAAAAACTAGGGTTACATGAGTGCTATAGTAGCGAGAAAAACTGAATTGCCAAGTGAATTATCGGGGTTATTGCAATCAGAACAGCAAAAAACAGTGATTATGGTGCCGTATCTTGTTCTTCAGCAACCACTGGTGGGGCAGATGGCATAAATCTTGTTCCTTCGTCTTCAGATATAACTTCTTCTTCCTCTCCAAAGTCAGGTCGTGGGGTATAACTCGTTTCTGAAGCAAGGCGTTGTATGGCAGCAAGAAGGCGATCTTGTTCGACCTTAAAATCAGCATTGAGATACTCTTGGCTCCATAGTGCATGTAGTGCACCAAGGGTTCTGCTGTATGAAAGATCTAGGCCTGGGGCGGGTTCCTCAGGTGTGGGTTGATGAGCGAGAAACATCGTAAACGTCGGTAAGTCTGTGGAGACAGTTTCAAGAACCGTTCTTTGGTGATCTTCATCTCGGTATCGAACATCGATGGTTTTTGTATTTTCAGGAGTATCCTTAATCAGTAAATTGTTGTTCCATGTTGATAACATGAGGGGTTGCTCAATTTCGATGTTGCCGGTCAAAATTATCTGTGGCCATCCCGTTTGAGTGACATATATCATGTTGTGTTTTGATGGTACAAGAAGTAAATCGAATTTATGGTTTACGGTGTACTGTTTGATAATTGGGTCCTCACGCTTGGCGAGGGTTTCTGCTGTGCGGAGGCGAATTTCCAAGTCATTGCTATCTAAGAGTGGCCTGAGTCCCATTTCAATTCTAAAATCAGATGGCATTTCTTTCAGCATGTCAATGGCATCAAGTCGACTGCCAAGGGCGATATCAGAGGTTGCCATTTCGATAAGAAAGGGAACGCTCATTGGGTCGCTTAGCCCGCCACCGGAGCGAAGAGCGGCAAGGCGTGGTAGTTCGTCAGAATAATCGTACAGTTGGCGTGTGATAGGAAGTGCTCGATCGCCAATAGCCCGCCATCGCCACATCGCTGCATCTGCATTTTTTGGGCTAGGGTCTTGTAAAAGAAGTCGCTTTATTTTGAGGGCTGTTGACTCTGGGTTTTGCAATCTCATTGTTATGTGCGTCATTAGGTTCATGAATGTTGGCACATCATCTTTCCATGAAGGGGGTACGCGAATTTCAATTTGTTCGTCACTCATACCATGGGCAGTTGGTCCATCTTGGCCAAATTCTTCTGGAAAAACACGGTTAATTGCTGTTTGGATCATTGCTGCACGAGTGTGACTTGGGTCAACGAGCACTAGACGCATAGGAATATTATGTAGTACTTCGCCACCTTCTAGAATTCTCCCCGCATTTCGGCGTACAGAATCTTTACCGATGGCACCGGGTTCTGCAAAAGGATTTATAAACAAATTCCCACTTGCCGTTGCCACTTCTCGAGCTTGCGATTTCCCAGTTGTAAGTTGCCCGAGACGAAGGAATGTTGGGATTAAGAAACCGCCCTCAAGACTTGTTGTTGCGCTACTAGGTTCTGCAAATACGTGTAAATCAAATCTGGTTCCACTTAGAGATGGATGGTCAGGATGCAAGTTACCTCGAGATGGCTTCCTACCCGTTGCTGCCTGAGGTATTACGGCTTCAACAATGACAACAGCGGTATCTTTTGAATCTAGTAATTGTGCGGGAGACAAGTTTCCCCAGCCACGGGTTGATTCGCCTAAACCTCTTCTAGCTAGGTCTGCAATCATATGAGCACGGACTTGAGGCGGCATTTCATTTGATCCCGTGCCATTAAGTCCAACAACCAAGCCATATCCAGCTGCTAGCATAGGCTTGTAAGTGTCACTAAAAGTTGATTCGTATCCCATCATCGCAACATGCTGTTTAATCGTGCCACGGAGCATGTTTGGAACTTCGCCCGTTAAGGTGCCAGTGGATCGAATTGCACGGGGGTTTTCACCGGCACGTTCAACAGTTTTGCACGAAACTAGAATTGCTAAAACGAGTAATGGCATGAGTATTCGCATAGAAACATTGTACCCTGACTTTGAAAGCCGGCTTTATTCTAGGGTCTGACCCATTGGCAGATTCGGGGTGGCAGATTCGGGGTGGTATATTCGGTGGTATATTCGGGGGTAGATTCGGGGGTAGATTCGGGGGTAGATTCGGGGGTAGACCATTGAGAATAAGGGTATGCTACTAATCGTGGGTGAACAATATGCAGCGTGGGTTTTTACTGTGGCCAGCGGACTGAGCATCTTGCTCTTGGTTATTGCTGTTCGGACGTGGCCTCGTGGAGAGCGTTGTCGATGTAAAGGGAAGAGACGAACTTGGTGGCAAAAATGCACAATGGGATGGTTTTTTTGGCGGGGGAGATGTTGGTACATTCTAAAGGGTCAAGAAGCAGATTCGCATGGCATGGTTCAATGTCCAGAATGTGGGACAAATTCAAAAGCTAGCCGTCTCAAAAAAGATGGTCGGCGTTTTAAATTCGGAAATATTGGTTTGGTATTTCTAACAGTTGCAGTCGTAACTGGGTATTTGGGTCCAGTACGAAATGGAACATGGACCAGAGTTGTGCCAACGTATCCACTGGTCATCCTTACAGACACGTCATTTGGGATGACGCGTACTGATTTGCGAAAGGAAATTGTGAAGAGAGTACGGAATGGAAGTGTTAATGGAAGATCAGCACGTGCGCTTGCCAAGATTCTTGCAAAGGATTTACGCAATGATGGAATTTGGGGAAGCGCCTCTAGTGCAATGTCGATGCTTAAGAAGCTTTGGCCAGACTCGATTGAAGCACTTAGTCACGAAACAATGGTCGGGGATGGTCAGTCAAAGGCGCTAGCTGCACAGATGCTTCGTCAACGAATCGAAGTCCCTTCGGAAATATTGCTTGTTGCTTGTGTATCAGATTTACATGATGACGGTGACGTTGATGGGTGGGAGATGATGGAGGGAAATGCAAGACAAGCGGCAGAGTATTTGTTGCGCTGGTGGAGCATATCTTCTCAATACGTTCTAGAAGCGATTGAGAGTTCAGATGAACAACAACGTTTTTTAGCAGCAACAATTGCTGGCTTTGCAGGAAGTACGGAGAAAAGGGAAATGGTTGTCAATATTTTGTTCCCACACTTGCTTGACAATAGTTTTTATGGCGATGCGAAGATTGCTGCTCCTGCAATCTATCACCTTGGCCCAAAAGCAGTACCCCTTTTGCAACAGAAACTCAAAGATGCAGATGACCAAGCGCGAAGCATTCTTCTCCACATAATTGAACGCTTAGAAAATCCTGAGCGGGCATTTAATCATTGCAAAAATCCTTTGCCAAAGTTAACCAGTCGTGCTAAGGACCCTCTTGAAGCACCCTTATCGACCCTGATGTACAACTTTTGGTTTGTTAAGGACAGCAATGGAACTCAATAGAGTGCACTTACGGACATCCGCCCCAATTCCCAACAACCATGAGTAAGTCGTTAACATCGACAATGCCATCAGCGTAAATATCTGCAGGGGAGTCGGTTGAACCCCATTGGTCGATAACAGCGAGTAAGTCATTTACATCAACAACAGCATCTCCAGTTATATCAGCAGGGCAACAATCCTCTGCGATAACATTGTCTCCGTTGTCATTGTAAACTCCAGAAATTTGATTCGGCGTGTTACTGCAGAATAGATTTCTAGCAAGTACAGGCTCATCCCATTGAGGTATACCATCGGAGGGTTGATGGTGGAGTCCGCCACCATCATCGGTTGCAGAGTTGTATTGTATTTCGCAATCAGTAATGGTCGCTAATAAACTTCCATATATTGAAATGCCACCACCTAATACTGCTGTGTTGTTGGTGAACCGAGAATACTCCAAGTTCGTGTTATGGAATCCGCTGCAAAGTATTCCGCCACCTCTAGACTGGCTTTCATTAATATCAATTTCGCAATGAATAAGTGAAAGCGTTGGGCTATAGAACTCGCTACTTGAAGCATAATAAATTCCTCCGCCTCCACCACTGCCACTTGTACTTTGCGCAGTGTTTTCGATAATAAAGCATTCATAAAACATTGGTTCATTCGCTCCCGTGAAATGTGCGCCGCCGCCGCTGCCACCTGCGGTGTTCGAATTAACGGTGCAAGAATAAAAACTTGGGTACATTACAGATCCTTGCCCGTGTTGATCGCATAAAACTCCACCACCATCGGTGGTGGCGGTATTGTCTGTGATTGCTCCGCCTGTGATATTGAAGTCGCTGTCTACACCACAATAAATGCCACCACCGGTATATCCAGAGTTGTTCATGATTCTAGTGCTAATGAATTCAGGATGACAATTGTTAATAATGTATACACCTCCTCCAGGTTTAGAGTTTAGAGTTGTATTAAAACTGATGGTGCAAGTATTGAAGGTTGGGTTTGAGTAATCACCGATAGAGACTCCACCTCCACCGCCATCAAACGAAGCGCCAGCGTAGTTGTTCGTAATCAAGCAGTTTGAAATCAGTGGGCTACTGTAATCGGTGCAAAGAATTCCACCACCACCGAAGAACAACCCATTGGAAGTATTATCCGAGATGGTGCAGTTCTCTATTGTGGGGCTACTTGTTGAGCAGAAGATACCTCCTCCTCCAAATTTGCTACTTGATTCCGTGTTTCCTCTTGTGAGTGTAAAACCATCAAGAACTGTCAAAACTGTTTCACCACTTGTGAAGACGACACATCGTCGAATATTTTCACCATCAATGAAAGTCGCATTTGCGCCATGGCTGCTGCGAAGCGTAATGGTTTTTCCAAGAAAATCGACTACTTGCTGCGCAGTACTCGTGTATGTTCCAGGTCTGACAATTATTTCATCACCATTTGTAGCGGCATCAACAGCCGTTTGAATATTGGTGAAGTCCGCTTTGCCGTCATCGTCAACAATCCAAGTATTCGCCATTGCAGTTGACGCGATACTCATGTACGCAATCAATAACCATTTTTGTGTTTTCATCTTCAACTCCTTTCAGATAGTGAACCACTGACAGTTAATATAAGGGCAAATTTACGAATTCTTCAAAAAAAGAAAAATAATTTCCCAAATTCATAGTATTTGTCATTGGAGTGGCGATTGGAGTAAAATACTGGGTTACCCCACTTATTTAGGATTTGATTTATGCTCCATACTGCTGACCCAAACTTAAGAAATGTCGCGATAGTTGCGCACGTTGATCACGGAAAGACGACCTTGGTCGATTCCATGCTTGCGTTTTGCGGAGCTATGGAGTTAAATCGTTCAGAGGCGGAGTGCATCCTTGACTCTGACCCGCTAGAGAAAGAAAGAGGGATTACGATCACGTCAAAGAATTGTGCCGTCACATACCGACCGCATAGTGGTGAGCATTCGGACAAGACCTGTCGAATAAATATTATTGATACTCCTGGTCACGCTGACTTTGGTGGTGAAGTAGAACGTGTTTTGAAAATGGCTGATGGGGTCCTTTTGCTTGTTGATGCCTTTGAGGGACCAATGCCACAAACACGATTTGTTCTTGGTAAAGCACTTGAACTCGACCATCCAATTATTGTTGTGGTTAACAAATGCGATCGACCAAACGCACGAGTGGAAGAAGTAGTCAACGAGGTTTTTGATTTGCTCGTAGCTCTTGGAGCGAGTGATGAGCGATTGGATTTTCACATAATTTATGCTTCTGGTCGTGATGGCTGGTCGACTGAAGAAGAATGTGTATTTGAAGGCGACATGCAACCGCTCCTTGATGCAATTATGTCCCACTTGCCTGCGCCAGTTGGATATGCAGATGTACCGTTGCAAATGCTTATTGCAAGCGCAGATTATTCTCCATATGCGGGAAGAATTGCAATTGGCAGGGTGATGGCTGGAGCGCTTTCCGCTGGCCAAGCAGTTACAATTTGCCATGAACATGAACACAGGCAAGCCCGCGCTCAGAAAGTGTATAGGTTTAAGGATCTCGGCAGAACACCCGCTGAACTTGTTTCAGTTGGTGATTTGTGTGCAGTCGAGGGTATTGGTGATTTCGAAATTGGCGATACGATTGCTTGCCCCGAACAACCAAATCCAATTGCACGAATAGCAGTGGACGAACCAACCTTGCACATGTTGTTCCGCGTGAACGATTCACCCAATGCAGGTACTTCTGGTAAGTTTGTGACATCGAGACAAATCTCGGATAGGTTGCAACGCGAACTACGAAGTAATTTGGCACTAAGAGTTGAAGCAGGGGATTCCTCTGAAGAATTTAAGGTTTCGGGACGCGGCTTGTTGCACTTGGGTATTCTTCTTGAAAATATGCGCCGCGAGGGATATGAATTAACAGTCGGTCGCCCTCAAGTTATAGAAAAAGAAATTGATGGTGTAAAGTGTGAACCTATTGAGTTGCTCACGATTGATGTTGATGAACATTACGTTGGCGCTGCAATGGAATTGCTTGGAATTCGAGGCGGGGAAGTGCAATCGCTTGAACAGCGCGGGGACAGAATGCACATTGAGTGTGAAATACCCGCTCGTGGTTTGATTGGGTTGCGAAGCCACATGTTGACGGCAACTGCTGGTGAAGCGGTGATGTACCATTGTTTTCAAAAGTATGCACCAACTCGTACAACCATGTATCGAAGGGCAAACGGTGTTTTGATTGCAACTGCTACAGGAAGTGCAACAACATACGCAATGCTTAATATTTCCCAGAGAGGTGTGTTATTCGTGGAACCACAAGAAGTTATTTACGGAGGGCAAATTGTTGGCGAAAACTCTCGTGACAATGACCTGGAAGTGAATATTGTAAAAGGCAAAGCGTTCTCAAATGTTCGGGAATCTAACAAAGAGGCGACAACCGTTCTTAAGTCGTCTCGAGAAATTACCCTGGAATCTGCCCTTGAATATATTCAAGACGACGAACTTGTCGAAATTACACCTGACGCTATCCGGTTACGTAAACGAGAACTGAGTGAAACCAAGCGCAAACAAATTGCACGTAAAAACAAGTGACGTAGTTGCCGGAGGACATAAGTCGAGAAAATTTGATCTTCGTGACGAAAGAAAGGTGTAGATGCAAAAAAGATTTAGAAGAAGAACAAGTTTGATCTTGCTTGCAATATTGCTTGGAGTTACGGCATGTGCAAATATAGGATTACTCGCTGAAATCATTCCACAGTTTGATTTGTTCATACACTTTCAGGTTCAGTACTTAGTAGCTTTATTGGTTCTTGGGGTCATCTTTATGTTCCTGAGAAACTGGCTCTTCTTGGTACTTTCTTTGATTTGCATGATATTTCCGATTATTCGAATTGCTCCTTGGTATTTTGGCGAAAGTGAAAAAGGTCATCCAACACTTACTATTCTTACATCTAACATTAAAGGGACAAATACTAACACCCAAGCGATTCAAGAAATGGTTGAACTGGAAGATGCAGACATCGTTGTATTGCTAGAGTCGACTTATTTTCACCAAGAAGAATTGGTTGCACTTGAAGAAACCTATCAATTTACCTATTCAAATTCTCTGGGAGGGGGTTCGGGTTTTTTGTTATACAGTAAGTTTCCACTTTCCAATATTGAAGCACCATCGAACGGAATACCCCATGTTGTGAGCGTTGCTTCTACAGTAGAAACACCGGACGGGGCATTTGATTTAGTTGCAGTACATCTAACTCGACCAGGCCTCCGACATGGTGGGGTATTTCGTGATTCCCAACTCTTACAATTAACTAAGTTGCTTAAAAACAGAAGAGAGAATTTGGTAGTTATTGGTGATTTTAATACGTCGATGTGGACCCAAGGATATGAATTATTCGAACAGGAAAACCATTTACGTAATATGCGAAGAGGCAGGGGGATTGTGCCCACTTGGGGGATGAATGCGTTGGGGCCGCTCTTTTCTATTCCAATTGATCACTGTTTCATAAGTGGAGAATTGCTTGGAGCGGTATTTGAGACCATAACTCTTGCTGGCTCGGATCACTTAGCAATTGTCGTGGGCATCGTTTTGGAGTAACTGCAAGTTTTGGTTACTCGCACGATCCCCAGTTATCGATAATAAGAAGAAGGTCGACGATATCGACGACACCATCTGTGTTGATATCGCCAAGGCTCGTGGTGCTTCCCCAATTACCAATCAATATTAGCAGGTCATTTAGCCCAGCCGTGCCATCTTCATTAATGTCTGCGGAGCATTCTTCGCAGGTATCTTCAATTGTATTGTTGCCGTTATCAGTCCACTCACCGTATATTTGCTCTGCACTGTTGTTACAAATAGTAGTTGAAGATATCAATGGGTTGCTTTGGTTCCAGTTATACATAGCTCCACCACTACTTGCAAGATTATCATTGAATTGACAATAATTAATCGAACAACTGCTGTCACTATTCAAAATACCGCCGCCACCAACAGAGGCATAATTTTCGCTGAAAGTACAGTTACTAATGCTTGGGGTTGAAGATTCGTTTCTTATTGCACCGCCGCCACTTTGGAGATTGTTTGTGCTAGCAGAATTGCCATCAAATTCACAATCTGAAATGGTTACATCACTAGCATTCAGGTTGTGTATTGCTCCGCCAAAGCCACCTTCGTTTTCAATAAATCGGCAACTTTGTATTGTTGCATTGCTTTCGTAATTATAAATTCCGCCACCTCCACTTTGGGAAGAGATAGCTTGTGCAAGGTTGTTAGAAATCATACAGTTCTGGATAGTTGGACTAGAGCCAAAGTTGTAAATACCGCCGCCGCAGTTCGATTCGTTGGAGCCAACCTCTTTATCGCCATTGTAGTCGTAGTCTGATGCAAACCCGCCGGTAATCGTAAAGCCATCAATAACAGTATCACTTGTTTCACCATTGAAACATGCGATGGCTCGTCTTTGACCTTCGCCGTTGATAATTGTTGCAGCAACTATGCTAGGGTTTTCTGGATTACTGCTACGAAGAGTGATAGCTTTGCCTAGCATGTTTACAACGTGACCATCTTGTGTAGATGTATAAGTCCCAGGTGAAACAATAACTATGTCTCCATCATATGCAGCTGTTATTGCATCTTGAATATTATCGAAGTTTGCCTTGCCGTCATCATCGACTACCCATGTGCCAGCGAGTGCAATGCTACTGAACATGCCCATTACCAAACCAGTTATTAAACTTTTCATTTCTCCAAACCTTTCCCGGGTCATAGCTATACCAGACCCGTACTTATATTGCTTATATTACAGATAATACTATGAAGTTCGGATGGTTGAATCAATGAAAAACAAGAAAATGAAGAAAAACACAATAAAAGGAGTTTTTGGTGCGGTTTATTCGAATTTCGGCAAAAAACTACCCTCGGGTCGCTTGTTTCTTCGCCTTATTAAGGGAAAACCATTTGTGGGGCTTCAGAATCAACGGCTCGATGCGCTGCATTTAGGGCAGTAAGTGGAACTAGGACAGCCAGCATGGATGCTTTTTTTGCGGCATCTCCGAGATTAAATATTTTTTTTGCTTCAAACTTGCCGCGCACATGCCATTGGTTGTCAATGGAGTGTGCATCGAGCACAATGTTGAAGTGATTACTTCCAGTGAATTGTGAGATTGAAATCAATCCTGAAAGTTGTCGTATTCCTGAAAGGTTTGAAACAATGTCTTCGCGTGTTTCACTCGAGCAATTGAGTACACTTTCTCTGGTATGTCGTAACCCCAAACTTGATGGTGAACTAAATCCAGAATGTTTGCCCCATCTTTCAATTGCTTCCTCTTTAGAAATAGTTTCAGTGTAATTGCCAAGCAGTAACCACGCTTCTGGTTTTTGTTGATCTACTTTTACAAGAACGTCCCATGCACCGATTTTGTCATTCTTGCTACTTGCGAGCAAAAGTGTATCAGCTTCGTTGTCATAGATTCTTGTTTGAATTCGTGTAGGTTTACCTTCACTGCTCCACGAATGTTCATGTGCAGTGATGGTTCCGGTAAATTGTTTAAGTTGTGTGCAGCCAGTGATTGACGTCATCGTGATAAGAACCAAACTTGTAAAGTTTAATATTCGCATTGGATGAACACATCTTATATGAATATAAAAACTCATGGCTCATTGTCTCGGGAAGGATTTACAATACCTCACCACTTTGCAAAGAGGGGCGTGCAGAATCTTTCTAGGGCAGCCAATGTACATAAATGATTCAGAATACAATGGATTATTCATGATTCGTAGCTGCATAATTTTATGGTTCGTATATTCCTTGATTAGTTGTGGTGTTTCAAAGCATCAAGCGCCATATAAATTTCAACACGACGCATCACTTTCTACTTCTACAACTGAACCGAGTAACTACCAAGGGCTGAAACAAGTCGTAGCATTTCAGGAAAATCTCTTTTCCGGAAGCAGACCTGAAAGCGAATTAGGAATACGTGAATTGAAAAGTCTAAATGTTGCTACGATTATTTGTGTCGATGGAATTTCCTCAGAAGTTGAAGCAGCAAGACGGCATGGGATCGAAACGATTCACATTCCTCTTAAATACAATGCGCCAAATGAATCACAGATTCTCGATCTTTGTTCCGCATTCATTATGAATAGATCACTTGGGAATGTATACATTCATTGTCATCATGGAAAACATCGATCTGCTACTGCTGCTGCACTAGTCTCGATTGCCCTTGGTTTATCGAATGTACAAGAAATGAAGGATAGGATGCATGTTTCCGGAACATCTCAGCACTACACTGGGTTATGGGAAGCAGTTGAAAAGCAACAGCTAATCAGTATTCCCGAAGTAGATAAAAATAAAAAGAAGTTTCCTTCAATGGTGAAACCAATTGGAATGACCGCTCAAATGATCGAAATTGATAATGCTCTTGACAGGATATTACTGGTGAAACAATCACAATGGACTGTTCCTGATTCACACCCTGATCTTGCTCCAGCAGCAGACGCAGGTTTAATTGCTGAAATTTTTAGATCGATGAAATTTGAAACAGAACCGGCATTTACGAACAAGAAATTTTTAAGCCACACCATTAATGCGTTACATAAAGCATCTAGATTAGAGCAGAATTTAAATAGGGGAACTGTTGATATAGGATTGTTAGATCAATGCTTTAGACAACTAGAACAATCATGCATCCAATGCCACACAAAGTGGAGAAAGTAAATACGTATTGGTTCGGATATCGCTACGCTCTGAACAGAAAAAAGTACTGCATCTATTTCTGGGATGACTTTAAGTTATCAATCATTATTACCGCAGTTGGTACGGGTGTTGTTTTGTAAATCTATTGGAAAATTTACAAGAGTTTGTTGTGAAATCTAGTGACACTACTTAGGTCAATGCCTAAGAAAACATTCCAGTGAGCAGGGTGGCACGGAATGCTCGCCACTCTTTGATCAAAGTGTAAAGAAGAAAGAGAGAAAAAATGAGCTATTCGCCATCATCGCAGGCGAACAACATTACAGCGATTACGGAGGTGGTGTGGGATTGTTAGCTGTGGTGTTGGTGGGGGGGGCTTGAGAGGGGGCGGTGTAAAACTCTACAGGTTTAAAGCGTATGCCGATAGAGCAAGCCACGTTTACACGTGTCCGTAATTGAAACCTTTTACCACCGTGACGAAATGACGAAAGTCATTACTCACACGGCCCCCAGTTTGCAATGAGCAACATAAAATCTGTTACATCAACAATTCCATCCAGATTGATGTCTTCAATTCCCTCAGTATTTCCCCAAGCACCTATCAAAATCAACAGATCATTCACATCAATAGTTGCGTCAGCGTTCAAGTCGGGACAGTTGTTGTCACCCCCATAACACACCATCCCTATTGAATTACCTCCGCCATCGACATAGTTCCCGAATATTTGATCTGGGCTATTTTGACAAAAGAGTGATTCCACAATTGTGATACTGCTACTTTCTGTATACAACCCTCCACCAATCGTTGCAACATTATCTTTCGTTTGACAGCCTACAAGGATCGGGTTTCCATTGTTCACGAATCCAATCCCTCCACCCTGGATTGCTGTGTTGTAGGCGATTAAGCACTGATAGAACTCGGGACTTCCTGTATCAATTAGCACGCCACCGCCCGTGCCAATACTGGATGAATTATTGATGATTTGACAATCTTTAATTATCGGTGAACTGTTTGAACATAAAATTCCACTCCCACCCTCTAGAGTCGAACAATTTGTAATCGTAAACCCCTCAATGATTGTGGTGTTTGCTTCGTTGTTCTCACACACAATTCCCCTGCAGGGCTGGTTCAATCCATCAATATATGTCGCTTCAGAACCAATAATACTGTGTAACCAAATTGCTTTACCCTTTAAGTTGACAAGAACATCGTTTGAACTTGTGTAGACTCCTGGCATGACCACAATCTCATCGCCATCGCTTGCAGCGTCAATCGCTTCTTGAATTGATACAAAATCTGCAAGCCCATCGTCATCGACCGACCAAATAGTTTGACAATCCCCATTCCATTTAGAGTCTCTCAATGGCACAATATCGTTCATTGAAACTATGATTGATCCCCAATCCTTTGTTGGGTATGAATTCACAACGATCGAATCGAGATCGTTGTCTTGATCAAGATCAGCAAACGAAATAAACTTTGGTTCTGCGACTGTGTTGTGTTCTGAATTGTAATCAAGTGTAAATTGACCGGTGCCATCGTTCACGTACACATGAAATGAGCCAAGCCCTTTGTCGATTACTGTAAGGTCTGTATAACCATCACCATTGATATCTGACGGCTCAACCAACTCCGATTGATATGGACAATCAACTAGTTCATGCACAAAATTCCATTCTCCGAGGTTTCTAATCAGACTAAATTGTGGATGGTTTCGATTCGCAAGCGATAGATCGAAGTCGCCATCAAGTTCCAAATCAAGAGCACGAACAGAACATGCGCTAGATTCAGTATCTATACTCGCTCGCTTTTGAACGCCTGCCCATTCACCTTTTTCAGATAATCCTAGATTTTCGTAGATATGTAAGTAACCCAACTGCGATACGACGGCAATGTCAGGGTCATCGTCTTGGTCCAGATTCACACCTACGATGGAAATACACCTTGCGTTTAAACCAAGATTAAATTCAATCCCGGTTCCAAATGTGCCATCACCTTCATTAAAAAATACATGCCAGCCTGTTTCAAATCCAATCTCCCCGTAATTCGCTACAAGTAAATCTTTGTATCCATCTGCATTGAGATCGACAGTGTGAATCCAATGTGGATCGGAACCAGCCGTGTAAGTCACCGACTCGGAATATCCAAGCCAATCGCCATCTTGAGATGTGCCAAGATTCAAGAAAACTGTTGCACCGAATCCACTTGCAGAAGCAAGGTCGATGAACCCATCATTGTTTAAATCTTCAAATTCAATAATACGGTTATGGTGTTCGCCACTACTCCTGATCACCATTGGAGTAGACAGCGACCCCTGACCACAATTTACTAGCAGGAGAATTTCATCACTAAATCGATCGCTGACCGCTACATCGGGAATTCCATCCCCATTAATGTCGCCGGTAGCAACACACCTTGAGAAAGTGTTGTTTGCACCATTTGTATTAAAGAAATATTCATTACTTTGTGTGAATGAAACCGTGTCAGCAAGTGATGTACTTGTTAGGAACATCGAGATGAGCAGGGGGCGGAACATTACTCGCACGGCCCCCAGTTGCCGACAACGATGAGTAGGTCGGTGACATCGACGATGCCGTCTTGGTTCAAGTCGCCCTGCGGTATGTTGTTGCCCCAATAGCCAACAACAATTAACAGGTCAACAACATTGACTAGTTCGTCACCATCTGCATCGCCAACACACTCACAGTCGTCAAGTTCACCGTTATTGTTTTGGTCGTTGGCGGGGTCTTTCAGTTCACATGTGTCAGGAATACCGTTTTCGTTGCAGTCCTCAACTGTTCCATCTGCGATGGAGCAGGAATCGATGAGGCCATCAAGGTCACAATCAAGGGATGGGTCTTCTTCAATATCACAGATATCAAGTATGCCATTTGAGTTGCAGTCGTATTCTCTTCCATCAAAGCGGTAGACATACGCGCTACCAGAAGAGGAGCCGTTGTCATCGTCATAG
>JACNLO010000047.1 GCA_014381555.1 Planctomycetota bacterium
CAAGATTTGCCATGATTTTGATTCGGCTGGCAATTGCTTGTTGCATTTTATATGGCGGTTGTATTTTTTCGTAGAGTTTACCGTCAACCCGGTATCGAACTCGAAGCAAGTGGTCGTCTGGTTCGATGTGAATATCCGAAGCTCCTTCTTGCACAGCTGAGTAAATCAAAAAATTCACAAGTTTGACAACTGGTCCGTGACCAGCATCTTGTTCAAGGTCTGCAAGTTCGGTTGCATCTTGCTCAATAACAGCAAAATCATGCTCATCAATGTCTTCGTATATTTCATCAATTACAAAGACGTGTGCTGCAGGGAGGTACGACTTATGCGCTGTTTCAATGTCATCTGCGGTTGAGGCAACAATTTGAGCGCGGTATCCAGTTCGCCGCTCGATTTCTTCAAGTAAATATAAGTTTGCGGGCTCGCTCACAGCTACGGTGAGTACATTTCGCACAAGAAACATTGGAAGAACACCATGTTCTTCAAGAAAGTCTCTTGGCAATAATTCAATAATCTTAGGATCTGCAAGTCTAGCAGTATCAGATGCAAATGGAATGCCATACGCTTGAGAAAGTGTTTCTAAAACAATTCGGTCATCGACTAATCCCATTTCGACGAGTACCTCACCAATCAACTTGCGCTCTTCGGAGGCACCCTGCTGTTCAAGTGCACTTTCGAGTTGTTCTTGAGATAAAACACCTCGACGCACTAACAACTGGCCAAGTGGTGCCTGGGCAGTGAGTGATGGTGTTGTGTAATCTTGTTGTTTCATTAGGAATGTACTGTTAAGTTCTTATGCAAAACTTCTCGCTGCTTGCTCAACTGTTTCGTGCACGCTAAACACTCGATTTAGACGAGTTAACTCAAAGATTCGTTGCACAGTTTCTGGAACTGATGCGAATTTGAGTTTATTACCATCGTGATTGAGTTCATCGGATAACCAAAGGAGCGACTCAAGTCCAACGGAGTCAACAAGACCCAATTCCTTGCAATCTAAAATGATATTTCTTGTCGTATCTGCAAGATGCTCTTGAACTGTACGCTTAAAATTATCCGCGTCATCAGTAGTTAAATCACCGGTAATACAAAATACTAATGCTGCTTGGTGCGATTCATATGTGATATTCATGCGGCCTTCCTTTCATCGGTTATGGGACTCCACGCTTGATGCTCAACCATCAATTTTTCCCATTGTGAAAAATCGAGTGCAAAGAAGTGCTCAGCAAGTTCAGGGTCAAATTGCAATCCTACAACTCGCCGCATCTCATCAAGCACAGCGTTTCGGTTCATCGCCTTGCGATATGTTCTGCTTGATGACATTGCATCGAAAGTATCTGCAAGTGTAATCATTCTCGCAACAAGTGGAATTTCTTCACCGGTAATACCGTGAGGGTATCCCCCACCAGCATACTTTTCGTGATGATGCATTACGCCACCAAGGATGTCCTCCATCTGAGGAATATCCTTAAGAATTTTTGCGCCAATCTCTGGATGTTTTTGAATCTCAGCATATTCATCGTTCGTCAAGTCGCCATTCTTAGTAAGAACATATTCGGGTACACCAATCTTGCCAATATCATGAACGAGTCCAGCGATGCGGTATCGATCTACTTGGTCGGAATCCAGACCATAGGACTCAGCGAGTTGAGCGGTTAATAATGCCACCCTCTGAGAATGACCACTGGTGTATTTATCTTTCGCATCAATCGATGCCGTTAGCGCTTCAAGAGTTCCGAGGAATGTTGCACTTAAATCTTCGTATAAAAGCGCGTTTTCAAGGAAAATTGCGAGTTGTGAAGCGGTCGCTGACAATAGTTTTATGTCTACGGATGAGGCCTCAGAGTCATTCCCCTGCTTATTCGCTGCTACAAGGACGCCTATTACGTCGCCGTCAATCATGATTGGTTCGATTACCGTTGCTTGTCCAAGTCGATTCGCCACCACATCATCACCACCTGAGACGATGGGCGATTGGTCAATATCATTTGTTATTGAACGAACCATTCCAGAAATGTTTGTTGGTGCTTCTCCAGCAAACACAAGTTCACTTCCAATTCGTGGAAGACGTTCGCCTATTCGTAGTTGCACACCAATCCAAGTATAAGGAAGTGTTTGAAGAAGTTCATTGCATACAAGTTCAACAAACCGCTTTGGATGATTCACTGAGTTCATGCTACTAGTAATTGTGTAAAGTAAACTAATTTCTTCATATGAATCAGCAAGTTCTCTCCCTACTGATTCCATCGTGTTTTGATTATCTTCGTTCGATGTTTGTGCATTCCAAGCAAACTGGAACATGGCAGCAATACGCCCTACATCATGTGTTGCAACTGGTGAAATGGACAGTAACATATCGCGAACGATCTTCGCATCAGCACCACTTGCTTGGCAAAGAACATGCAAGTATTCACTCGCACAAAGTGCATCCGTTACAATCACTCCAACCGAAAAACCGCTGTTTCTGCGACCACTGGACTTACGCACTGGAACTAACCAAACACCTTGAAATGCTTCAATAGGGTCAAGAACTTCTTGCGAGTTCCAAGAACTACAGTTTGACGTTATTGCCGTTCGGACTAATGAAGATGCAGAAAGCAGGTCAGTAAGCCAATCGGTCTTTTCACTTGGACCGAGTTGTCCATTCGCATCACAATGCAAGACCACCATGCCCGCATCACGAACTAAGCTTGCAAATGAAGAAATATTAGTATGAGAAGTTTGTGTGCATTTACTTGTATTCACGCAGCATCTCTCTTTCCATCATGGCATGGCACATCTGTAAGTAATTGTGCACAGAGTTCTGCAATTCCGCGAGGACTAAATGGCTTACTCAATACTTTCCGCACATTTGGAATGTCCGTATCGCTTGTTTCAAGAGTGTGGCCACGAGCTGTAAGCATAATTACTGGTATATCTTTAGTTGCACTTTCGCTTGAAAGAGCAAGTGCGAACTCTAAGCCATTCATATATGGCATTTGCACATCGGTAATCACTAGGTCGGGCGGATTCTCCTTGACTTGGTGCATTGCGTCTTCACCATCAACTGCTGTTGTTATTGAGTACCCACAATTTCTCAACTTCAACGAGAGCACTTGCAAGATGTGTGCTTCGTCATCAACAATTAAAATGTTATGCGTTGTTGATGTCATGCTGCCTTTCGTTGATCCTGTTCTGCTGGGATAGAAAACCAAAACTTTGATCCCATACCTAGAGTTGATTCCAGGCCAATTTGCCCGCTGTGGAGTGTCTCTACGATGTGTTGGCATAAATTCAAGCCAAGCCCGGTGCCTTGCGCAACATGTCGATAGTTTTCCACACGGTAAAACTTATCGAATACTTTTTCTATCTGATCTGGCGCTATACCAAGACCAGTGTCTGAAACCGAGAAGTGTAAACTGCGTGTTAGATTGTCAGTATCTGCCACAACAGTAATGCGACCACCTTCCGGTGTGTACTTGATTGCATTTGAAATCAAATTAACGATGACCTGATAAAGCATGTCGCCATCTCCGATTACAGAAAGGTCAACATCTGCCATCTGCGAATGTATTTCTAAACTCTTTTCTTTCGCTTGTGGCCTCATGTTTGTCACTGCTCTGTCTACAAGTTCTTCAAAATCAACTCGTACACGATCGATATGCATCAGACCCGCTTCTATTCGGCTAATGTTTAACAAATTGTCAATCATCCGACGTAATCGGCGTGTTTCGGTTGAGATTACACCGTAAAACTCTTGACGCATTGTTTCATCTTTTGCATCACCGTCTTCAAGCATTTCAATGTACGCTGATATTGATGAAAGAGGTGTGCGAAGTTCGTGGCTTGCCTTTGACACAAAATCACTTTTTAATCGTGCAATTTCACGCTCTCGTGACAAGTCGCGGAGCACAGTCACAACTGCGTGCATAGGTTCATCTTTACGACCAACGGATTGCAGTTGCACTTCAAATGCAATTGTTTCGGGTCCAATTTGTATTTCTTGCTCATACAAACGGCCTTCTTTAGGTAGACCACTTCGAGCATCGAGAATTGTTGCGAGTAGTTGATGATCAATGACAATATCTTGAAGCGATTTGCCAGCGGCTTCACTTGCCCGAACAGAAAGAATCCCGCTCGCGTGTTCATTTGCATGCAATATTTCTCCATGAGAATCAATAACAAGTACCGCATCGCGAAGAACATCAAACACAGCTTCAACTTGGCGCCGACGAGTTCGATCAATACAACCATGAATTTTGGCAGACTCTAGGGCTGTTTGTGCTTCGTCGGCGTCAAGCTTCGCTGATTGCATTGCTGCAATAGCAACAGACTCTCGTGCTTTCCACTTCAATGCAATACCAATCGCAACAACTGTCGTTGTAGTGATGCAAGTTAGAATTGTTATTGAAACTGGGTCTGTAAACACTTGGAGTCTGCCTTTGGCTTGTGATGCCAAGGAGACTCTTGAGTCTACGGAGCATCGGAATCTGAATCAGCACTCACTATTGGTTTCGCCCCATGCTTTTCCTTCTTGGAGTGCAGTTCACCCTCACCTTCGACAGTTTTTGCCTGCATATTCGGTGTAAATGGTGTTTCTACACCTAATTTTGTGTTTTTTGTTGGCGAATGGCGAAGTGAATCAAGCCCTTCAATGGCGTTATCGGACGCCACTGAAGAAAGCAACTTTCTTGCAAGAGTTTTATCGCCAGAGTGCAACGCAGAGATTCCCATAAATAGTGGGCCTTCTGTGATGCTTGAATCTAGTTGAGTAATGTTCTTGCCACATTGACCTAGCCGTTTGTAATCACCCATTTGCCACGAAATATACCCAAGATCCCTCCACGCACCAATATCCTCAGGAGTTTCACGGGTAACCTTCAAACAAACATCTCGGCCTTCAATTATTTGCCCCGTAGCAGCTAGACATTTTCCACGCAACTTCCTTAACGAAATCGGAAGTTCATTATGAACCTCCTCAAACGTAATGAGTGAAGATAAACAATCTCCATAACGCCCCGCTTCAAATTGTGCGTGTGCGAGTACGGTGTTTGTTTCTTTATTGTTGTTACCAAGTAATATTGAATTTTCTAGCCAATCAGACGCTTCATCGTATTGACCACCTCTTAAGTAAATGTTTCCTAAGAGTGATGCGACGGATGGATGGTGCTGGAACTCTTGATTTGCACTAGAAAGCAAGTCAATCGCTTCTTTGTTTTGATTCAAGGCAACATGCGATTCTGCCGCCGCTAATAAATATTGAGGATGTGACGAGTCAAGTTCCATTGCTTGTTTATATTCAACAAGCGCCTTGTCATCTTCTGCCCAGCGCTGGTGAAGAATTCCTAAAAAGTAATGTGGTTCCGCTGACTCTGGGCTACATTCAACACTTTTTTTCAGTGCGTGAAATGCTGCATCAAGACGATGCTGCTCAAGCAAGATTCGACCCTTGAGTAAATAGTATTCACCGTTCTCGCTGTACTTTGAAATCGCAGCTGAAATAGTATCTATGGCTGTATCAAGTTGTCCAACTTCAAACTGTTGTTTTGCTTGTTGTGCTGCAAGATCTGCATTAACAATATTCATTCGGCGATGTGCGTTTGCCCTCGCTTCCTTTCCAACTTTTGTTGGGCCAGCGCAACTCATGCACAACATTAAAACGATGCAAGTTCCTAGTTTCTTCACTGTACTTCCTCCTCAAGAATCTGCACGTGCTGTTGTTCCTTTAACATAAGAGTTCGTAATAAATCACGTTCCCACAACGACCCTTTTTCGTTTGTTATACGTTCACGCAGACGAATCACTTCTGGTTGCATCTTCGATGTTTGCAATGAAAGATTCGACCAATATAAAGCATCTTCTAATTCACCTTGTCTGTATGCATCAATGGCATCGCGGTTGTAATTTGCAGTAATCTGTTCATGACTAAACGGAAGCAATCCAGCCCTCGCGCCAATTCGAACTGCTTTAACAATTTCCAACGAATCCTTTCCAGATTCCCACAATTGTTCATCTGGGATGATGCTTGGGGTGAGAAGGAAAATAATTTCTTCTTTCACAACCGAATCCACCTGCCCTCTAAATGCTGCGCCTATGATTGGGATGTCGCCAAGAAAGGGTACTTGGTTTCGTGTCACCGTAGAATTCTCGCGAAACAATCCACCCAAAATAATTGTTTCTCCATCACGGCAACGAATGTTGGTTGTCATTTCTTGAGTCGCTTCATTTGGAACTTGTTGCCCACCATCTGTACGGAACGCCAATGACGAAACACTCGGCCTCAACTCTAAACGAATCATTCCATCGGGTGAAATAAATGGACGGAAATTTAATTGAATCCCCGTATCAATGAATAGAACATTCGTAGAAGAACTTGTCTCTGTCACAGTTGTTGAAAGGTATCCTTCCCGGTTTCCGATGAGCACTTGGGCTCGTTGACGATTCAAACATGTAATTCTTGGGCGAGCCAAGACTGTCGTATCAACAACCTGATCAAGAACTTTCAAGAATGCCCCTACGTGGTCCTTTATGATCCCTGCCTTTAATCCACCAGAAACGTCAGCGCCTGTTGTCCCGACTCCAGAGGAAACTGCTGACACAGTACTTGGAGCAAATGCTCCAGTAATTACATCTTGAGCCGCATTCAGTGGATTTGCAATACTACTAATTCGAACATTTGAAAGTGCGGTAAAATCAATTCCAAATTCGTTGTCTTCAGTGACAACAGTTTGCACGACAGTTGCTTCAACAACAACTTGTGCCGGCGCGGTATCTAACTCCTTCAAGAGCAACGATATTTGTTCCAGATTTTCTGGATAATCATTAACAATCAATTTACTTGTCCATGCGTAGCTGTCTCCACCACCATCAGAGACTGTTGGCTCAAACCCTATTTCGACATCACCTCGAAACGCAGCTTCACCTTCTTCGCTCAGCAATGGAGTAACAAATTCATTAGCATCATTTGCTGACAAATATTGAAGTTCAAAAATTCGACTTTCAGTTTTTCGCCTTGCCTTCTCGATTGTATCGAGTTCCTCCATTGTATACACGTATACAAAGTTCCCCTCTTCGATATACCCAAATCCATTTACTCTTAGAATTGCATCAAGTGCTTCATTGAACGTAACATCGTAAAGATTTGCAGAAACAACGCCGGTCACACTGTTGCTTGCAATTATGTTTTTTTCGCTTTGAATTGCGAGCATTTCAAGTACTTGAGAAACCTCAGTTTCATTTACGACAAGTTTGAAAATACCAAATTCTTCGTTTACAATCTCGTCCACAGCATCCTCTTGAGCAAACCCCAAAGAGGTGAGACTTAAAAAAGTAATGATGAGGATGGAATATAAATACTTCATGAGTGCGTCTCCATTCGCGCACCCATACACCATCAGCGGCTTGGGGGCGCTATTGTGAGTACATATCGGTGGTTTCCAGCCGAAATGATGACTGACCTGCCCTCAACTTTTTCCAATCGAAGTGGGTTATTTGAATTAAGAGGGCCAACAATATCCCCAATCTGCACAACTCTCCCATTGATCATTGCTATTTCTCCCATCACAGCATCGAGGGTAAACTTAGACGCAACTGATGAATCGTTAATTATGCTATTTGATGTGTTTTGAGTGCCATTATTATCGGCTTGATCTTGAAAATCTGGAAAAACCGAAGCGCTAACTGCAAATGGATTTTTTTGTGGAAAGGTTTCTACTGTAACTGGCACTATCACGTTATCGGAAGTCAAAGCGGTAACAGTTTTTACTTCAAACATAGGTTCTGCTATTGCAGTTCTTGCTGGTCTTGCGATGACGATAATTCTCGCCCAAAGCAATAAGCCAACGAACAATAACACACATAACAGGCTAAATCTACGTTTATCTGCAGTAAGTTTTTGCCAAGTTCTTTTAATTTTACGTTGCATACTATTCCACCTCCGCAATGTCATACATTGCATGTAGTCCTATCGCAGCCTCTAATGAGGGTGCTAAAACATCCGACTCAGACTCTTTACGTGTTATTCGAATTGAAGAAATGCGTACAAGCCGATCCATTGATTCGACATTTTGAATAACAGAAAATATTGATTCAAAATCTGCATATAGTGTTACTGCAAGTGGCTGCACAGAAAACTTTCGTTCCTCGCCTTCCGTTAAAGTTGTGCCAGACGTGAAACTTTGATCTAGTACCTTATGCCCATCGACATTCAGCGAAAGTGCTTGAACGATTTGAGACATGTCTGGTGTAGATGGAACACGTTTACATTCTGCTTCTACCTGTTTTTTGAGTTCTTGGTACTGAGATCTCATTTTTGCTACTTCAGTTTGCCGTAACTCAAGCTGTTGAATTCTCGCTTCCAAACTTTTCGATTCTTTAGAAGAGAGCTTTGCGCTTTTATAGTTTGGCAAAATAAAGAAAGATACAAACAAAACTGATAGTACGAATGTCCCTAGTAACATCCAACGTTCAAGTGTTGCGGTCATTTGCCACCTCCTGCTGAAACGATAGTTCTTGAAACATCCCAGGTTTTATCTAAATCGATATGAAAACTAATTCTAAAACCACGCGCCCGTTGATTTCGAATTGTTCTTGAGCGACTAAAATCCATACTCACTGCGCTAAAAAGATGCTCCTGTTGCAAAGTCGAGACAAATCCCGCTATTCGCTCGTCGCTTGAACCAAAGCCAGATAAACGCCCGCTAATTCCTTTGCCATCTTCTGTTTCGATGATGTCAAATGCAAGTTCCTCTAGTGTCATTTCCTCAGGAAGCATGTTTGTAATTGTTGAGACAATATCTCCCATGGGGAAAACTACTTGTTCGTTTTCATAACGTTGCATGAATGATTCTAACTTTGCCTTTTTTAACTCGAGCGAAGTTGCATCTACTTCGAGTTCAAGAGCATTATTTGCAAGAACCTGTGTTATTAAAAGTTTCTCTACTGATGCATTCATTGCTAATCTGGAATGTGTAGCAAACGATGCAATTACACAGAGAGTACAGATGATTGCTATTGCAACACGGCTACTTCGTGCTTTGTTTTTGCTTCTCTCAACATATTGTTCGGGCAATAAGTTCATGCGGCCTCCTTTGTGGAACAATCGCTCCCGCGTCTTTGTTGAACCTCGCTTAACTCTGCCAAACTCGCGCCAAGAGCAATGTGCCAACCGGATGATTGAACTGTCGCTGAAGGCAGTGAATTGACATGATTTAATGAAACGTCTGAGACAATTTCTTGGTTACATGCAAGATGTAAAACTGCGGATAAATGGGTATTCCAGCCAGCGCTTCCTGTAATAATCACTTTTGTCGAGAGTGGACCACGATTTGTAACTCCATAGTGGCGAATACATTTCATGGCATCAGTAGCAATTGCTTCATGAGTTCCGCGAGTTGCATCACGCACTGCTTTACTAATATCATCTACTTCTGAAGAATCGCTCGATGCTCTAAGCATCTTCATTGCCTGTTTAACTGTCACACCTGTGTGTGAAGTTATTGAATCAATAAGCATATCTCCCGAATAAGGTAGGTGTTTATAAAACATGAGTGAGTGACCAGCAAGAACCATAAATGCCGAATCCTTCATTCCAAAATCTAATACAGATCTGACAATAGACTGATCGCTTTGTCGACGGTGAAGCATGCTCATTGTTCTTGTAACGGAAATGCTTTGTGCCTCGATTAAAGTTGGCTGGAGTCCAGCTTCATATATTGGTTCGAGTAAACTCGAAAGCGTATCCTGTTCAATTGCAATCGCAAGCACGTCTCCTCCCGAACCAATTTGGGCTGCGTCTATCTGTAACGTTGAACGCTCAACACCAATTCTGTCAGCCATTTCCCAAGCTGCAGCTTCTTTACTTTCCACCTTATCCATGTTCGGCATACGCAAGACTTGATGATGCGCAATCTGTGGCGATAATGAAATTGCGCACTCAGTTCCAAATACTGAACATGAACTCATTATATTTTGCCAATCAGAAGAAGTTAATTCTTTAGGTTTTTTGAGAATTGTATGAGCTACTGGATTTAGGTATTTCCCACGAGCCCAACTACATTGACCAATTGTTACACCCTCGTCGCAGAACGCAATTCCGATTCGGCCCTTGTTTTTCTTTACAAATGGCAACTTCATCATGCTCCACCACCCAAATCTATGACCGTCACCTTCCCAGTAAGTGGTGCCAATTGAATTTTCCATTGGTATTTGCCGCTGCGTAATTCAATACTTCCGCCAGTGCTTGGCGAACCATCTGAAACAATAATTCCTCCAGTTGGATCGAATATTACATTTAAATTATTCCCATCAAACTGAACTTTGCTAATAGTGATTGAAGAAAAACGATCGTCTTCTGTAAATCGAGTAATCGATTGTTGTCCTTGTCCTTGTGATTCAATAGCGTCGTCTACGAAATCGGCTGTACCAAAATCGAACGAATCCGCAAGTTGATCGCTATCAAGTTTTTCTACACACCATCCAGATCCATCCTCAAAGAAATGAATCCTTCGAAATCCCTGCGTCGCAACAGCATCCATCTGAGCAGCAAGGATTTCTGTAACAACCATGCGGGTGGCGGACTGCCCAGAAGAAGAATCGCCTGATGTTGCGTATGGTATTAATACATACGATGAAACCACAAGGATTGCTACAGTTGTTAGCAATTCAATGAGCGTCCAACCCCTGCGATGGACAATGGATTGTCTAAAGGTTTCTACATTCATATCTACGGTGGGTTCTTTCTTGGAACCTCAAGGTTGCATCGGGCAGATAACAACCAAACACAAGTCCAACTAATGATTTGTTGTGCAACGATGATCAACATTTTTGTTATAGGACGTTCTGCACACACTCTTTTTTATAAATTTCTAGAACAAAAGAAACAGCGGAGCACATGACACCAATCATGTACTCCGCTGGAGTAAATCTGCCCGAGGTGGCAGGGAGCCCCTATTATTCTGAGAATTCTGTTCCGTCACTATCACATGCGTAAAGACCAAAAGTTCCATTACCTTTGTCACGCCATACCCAACCAACGTTTGCAGCT
Source organism: Planctomycetota bacterium (assembly GCA_014381555.1). Classification (GTDB taxonomy): domain Bacteria; phylum Planctomycetota; class Phycisphaerae; order Phycisphaerales; family SM1A02. Next base: position 11,021 of record JACNLO010000047.1, read on the forward strand.
GCTGCTGCTGCTATTGTTGAAGATGTGGCAAGAGGGTTGTTTGGAGCAATCATGAGATAATCACCGTCGATTAAATCAGTCCAGCCAGTTGTGAGAAGTGCTGGATCTGCTGATTGCTGGGCTCGATATAGCTCAATCTGCCCACGAAGTGTTTGTAATTGGCTACGAACTGCAGCATTGTTTGCGTCATCAGCGGCATTTGTAAATTGAGGCACGACGACTGCTGCCAGAATGCCTAAAATGACAACGACTATCAAGATTTCAATCAACGTAAATCCGCGTCGTATAAATGTGTTGGTTGGTAGTGTAAGTGTGTTCATATTTGTGCTCCCTTTCGTTGCAATCAACTAATCATGATGATTACCACAGGGTTTCGGTGACTTGAACAAGATCACGGCGATCTTGAACCTCGGGTGCCGCTACCATCCTAGTCGCGGGGTCGCAACCGCCAGATGCCATACTCTTCCTGATGGCATGAGTTAGTTGCTCCTATCCCTTCGGAGCATGCACATCACAAATAAAGGAAAATAAAGGTCACAAGGAGGATAAGCATGCATAGTCGGACCTCTTTACCTAATTTCTCAAGAGCAAACAGTCAAATCCACCGGTGTCTAGTAAAAGACAAAAATACTTCGCAGCTAAAACCTTTAACAACCCCGTTTAGTACACTCCACAATATGAATCATTTACAAATTCGCCCATTCAAAGCTGTTCATCCAACTGCTAGTGATGCTCCGAAAGTCGCATCTGTGCCTTACGATGTTGTAAATCGTGAAGAAGCAACCAAAATCGCGATGGAAAATACAGACAGTTTTATGAGAGTTGTTCGCTCTGAAGTCAACTTTCCAGAAGATGTTTCTCCCTATGACCCATGCGTCTATAAGGAAGCAAAGAACAATTATGACTCCCTGCGAAAATCGGGTGCATTAACTAAAGATAAAGAACCTTCACTTTACCTATACAGACAATGCATGGGAGATCGCCATCAAGTCGGGATCGTTGCGTGTTGCCATGTAGATGATTACAACAGCGACATAATTCGAAAACACGAAAAAACTCGCAAGGTAAAAGAGGACGACCGAACAAACCATGTTCTTGGAATTCATGCGAACTCTGGTCCAGTTTTTCTTACCTATCGTGGTCATGAATCCATTGATGCCATCATTGATGAAGAAATGAACAAGAGACCAATGTTTCATTTTGTTGCAGAAGATGATGTTACACATACTGGCTGGAGAGTTGAGCGTGAAAACGAACTCTTACAAGCATGTTCTGCAATCGATCTTGCATATGTCGCTGATGGCCACCACCGAAGTGCAAGTGCAGCACGTTCAGCAGGAGAACTTGCTCGAGACAACCCACACCATAACGGAACAGAAGAATACAACTGGTTTCTTGCTGTTCTTTTTTCATCATCCCAATTACATATTTTGCCGTACAACAGAGTAGTTCTTGATTTAAACGGAAAAACTCCCGAACAAATTCTTGATTCACTTAAAGATTCTGGCTCATTGATTAAAACCCAGACGCCTTGCCCTCAAAACGCTGGATCATGTTGTATTTATCTTGGAAACTCCTTTGGATGGTATCAACTCGACTTCAACAACATCAATTCAAATGACCCAATTGCATCGCTAGATGTGGACCTGTTGCAACAAAGAGTGTTAACACCTCTTCTTGGAATTGGTGACCCCCGAAGTGATACAAGAATTGATTTTGTTGGGGGAATTCGAGGAACGGAAGAACTTGAGCGAAGAGTTGACGAAGGTGATGCCGCAATAGCATTTTCAATGTACGCAACAACTATTGAACAACTTCTTACTGTTGCAGACGCTAATCTCATCATGCCACCTAAATCTACTTGGTTTGAGCCAAAACTTCGTAGCGGTTTATTTGTTCATGAATTAGATTAGTGTGTACTTGCGAATGAATCCAAGAACTCGGCAAAACGAGCACACCCCTCTTCGGGAAATGCGTTATATATAGATGCGCGAAGACCGCCAAGATTTCGATGCCCCTTCAATCCAGACATTCCCATCCTCGCAGATTCTTCTAAAAACAACGCATCAAGTTCAGCAGACTTTGTTTTAAACGAAATATTCATTCTTGATCTACTTTCCACTTGAGCAAAAGTAGTATAAAAATCTGAACATGAATCGAGAACGTTATAAATCATCCCTGCTTTACGTTCATTACGTTCTTCGATAGACTGCAAACCGCCTTCGGACAGCAACCACTTAAAAACTTCACCCATTAAGTAAATCCCAAAAGTAGGCGGAGTGTTTAACATTGATCCTTTTTGAGTAATCGCCTTGTAATTTAACATCAAAGGCAAGGTATCTACACACTTCTCTAACATTGATTTGCGTATCACCACCAAGACTACACCTGCAGGCCCAAGATTTTTTTGTGCTCCTGCATACACCATATCAAACGATTTCCAATCTATTTCTCTTGAAAAGATGTCAGAACTCATGTCACAAATAACTGGCGACACGCTTGTAATTGGTCGGGAAAAACGTGTCCCATAGATTGTGTTGTTTGAACAATAGTGCAAGTACGCCGCGTTATCTATCGCTTGAATCGCATCATCTGTAGGACAATGGTCATAGTTTGATTCAGAACCATCGTAAGCAAGATGGACATTGCCGATTTTTTTTGCTTCCTTAATCGCTTTCGTCGCCCAAACACCTGTGTCTACGTAGTTCGCCGTCTCACCATTACCAAGGAAATTCATCGCGAGCATCGCAAATTGCAATGTTGCTCCGCCTTGCATAAACAATATTTCAAAATCATCTGGAATATTTCCTATTAACCTGCAGTTTGAGATTGTTTCTTCAACTACCTTTCCGAAAACTGGTCCTCGATGACTATGCTCACAAACCCCAATACCACTTTGAGCAATATCCCATATATCAATTTGTGCTTGATGCAGAACTGGTTCGGGCAAAGTTGCTGGACCAGCCGAGAAATTAAGTTTTCGATCCGTTGTAGTTGTCATGATTTCGCCTTGTCTAAATCTGGGTTGTTAAGGTAACAGAGAAAATATTCTCGTTGGATTTAATGTTATTGATGAGTTCACTGTTAGGAATAGTCCCAAGTTGCATGCGAGCACAAGCTGCTTGCGAGCCCTCATAAAGAACGTTTTCCATTTCTTCAATGTTTACTCCTGAGATGCTTAACTCATCTAAAACATGGGCAAGCACCCCTGGTAAATTCTTGTGGCGTATAGAAAGTAGTGCGGGCGCGGACGCTTCAACTACTTGATTAACACAATTCACAGCTCTTCCTTCTTTAATAAATGTTGTAATTATTTTCACTACTTCTGATGCAATTGATTCTTGAGCTTGGTCTGTTGATGCTCCAACATGATGGGTTCCATACACATGTGGTTCATTCACAATTGAAGATGAGAAGGTCGTGTCACCAGAAGATGGTTCATTTTCAAAAACGTCTAAACCAACACGCAAGTGTTTTTCTTTAATTGCAATTGCAAGTGCACCTTCGTCAACCACTTTCCCTCTGCTTGTATTTACAATTATTGCATTTTCCTTCATCGCATCTAAAAAATTGGCGTTGATAAACTTCTCGGTTTCAGGTGTTGATGAAACATGGATGGAGACCACATCCGACAGCGGAGCAATATCTTGTAGTTTTTCGCAGTACTCTATTCCAAGTTGCTCTGCTTTTTCCTCAGTCAAACTTCGTGACCAAGCAACAACATGCATCCCAAAAGTTTTTGCCCTTTTTACAACTTCTAGACCTATTTGACCTAAGCCGACAATTCCAATGGTTCTTCCGAACAATCCTGATGATTTAGAATACCCCTTCTTGTCCCATTGGCCAGATTTTAAATCTGCAACTTGATCTGGTATTCTGCGATCACACGACAGAATTAAACCCCAAGCAAGTTCGGCAACTGCCACTGAATTTTTCCCGGGACAATTTGAAACAGAAATTCCTCTTGCAGAAGCTGCTTCAACATCAATTGTGTCATATCCTGCACCTGCTCGAATAATTACACTTAATCGCTCCGACGCATCCATCATCTCGGCTGTAACTTTCGTAGATCGAACAACAAGAATGTCTGGTTTTTTTTTAGAAATAGCAGCGACCAACTCATCACCGCTAAGAGATGGTTGAAGCTCGGTTTGGCAACCAAGAACTTCTAGTTCCACAACACTCTCTGAACGAAATGCATCTGCAAGTAATACAAGAGTAGAGGACCCTGAAGATGCGCAACCACTCTCTGTTTTTTTCAACTTCTGATCTAGCATCCCCGCATTTTACCAACCCTCAGCCAAGCATGTCTGCTAATCGTTGCACAGCATCGTTAATAAGAGTAATCACATTATCAAAGCCATCAGTACCACCATAATAGGGGTCTGGAACTTCGTTCGTTTTGGTAATCCCAACATGAGGCAAGAGCAACTTAACTTTTTTGGGGTTTCCTCCAATCGAAATGACATCAACATAATTATCTTGATCCATACAAAATATCCAATCGAAATTAGACAAGTCATTTACGGTTATCTGCCGAGCAGTTCCCTGAATTGTAAGGCCCTGCCTTCCAGCTGCTTTTTTCATCCTCCTGTCTGGTGGGCTCCCAGCATGCCAACCACCGGTCCCAGCCGAATCAATCAAAAACCTGCTGTCTATATTTAATTTTTCGACAGCATTCCGAAAAAATGATTCGGCTGCGGGGCTTCGGCAAATATTTCCCATACAAACAAAGAGTATGTGTGTTTTTATTCCGCACATGATTTATGATGTTTATGAGCTGAACGAAAAGAAATCGAACAAATTCCACCAAAGACAACGATTGCTGCAAGGTAAATTGCCCACCCACCAACTGCTCCGGTGATATGTGCCCAAGCTAAAGCCACACCCAATAAACAAAACAGGGACGAAATGCCATAAAGCGCAAGAACTGTTAATTTCACATTCACTAAACGACGTTTAATAATGTGGTGAATGTGGTTTGAGTCTGGTTCCGACATTGGTTTTCCAGCAACTTTCCTACGAATAATGGCTAGCAATGTATCGAGGATTGGCAACGCGAAGACAATAAGTCCAGCAACGACAATAAACGTTTGCCCCTGTTCACCAAGCATGAGCACCATCACTATACAAAGGTATCCCAACAACAAACTTCCAGCATCACCTAAAAAAATAGAAGCCGGATTAAAGTTGTAAATCAAAAAGCCAAAAACTGCCCCCAGCATAGAGAAACCTAACACCAGATTTGCTCCCATAAGAGTAATACCACGCCCGCGATTATTTAAAAAATTACTATTAGGGAGATGTTCTGAGATACTTACAAGGTTTTCTTCTGTCATGCTCAATGCAATCATCGTACTTATTGCGATTAACCCAACACATGTAATTGCGACTGTTCCAGACAAAAGTCCATCAAGACCATCCAAAAGATTTGCAGCGTTACAAGCTCCAAGAATGAAAAACCCAATAATAATTACACCTGTTACATAGGTGAGCGTAATTGAATCAGGGATAATATTGTTTGAGTTGATCAAGGCGTAATTACAAACTGATTCTGGAATTCCAAGCACACCCCTTAAGAAGCCTTCAGAAACACGGGTGCCTACACCCTGCTGCGCAATGGCGGCGGCTGCTATAAGTTGTCCTACTACTTTTAACCTAGGAGCCCAATCCTTATATATGTCATCAGCAAGACCGGTTACCCCAATTACAAGCATGCCAACCAACACTACAAGTGGGAAAGGTTGAAAAATCTGAATGTTGTTCATCCATAAGTAACTCACAAAGATTCCAGAGAGAACTGATGCAAAAATTGCCACCCCGCCGAGGTAAGGCACCGGCTCCTTATGCAGTTTTCTTGCTTCATTAGGATGATCAACAATACCAGTCTTTCTAGCAACCCACCTCATTATTGGTGTTGTTATCACAGAAACAACGAAAGCAACAACAAAAACTAGCCAATAATTCGACAGTAGCGAAATCCATCCCGTTTGGAGAAAAGGTGGTTGGGCTTCAGGTGGCATCTCGTGTTAGTTAATCTTCGTATTCCTCATCCTGGTCAGAGTATGAAACCATAGCGAGGTAATTCTTTCTGAAATAACCTCCAACTGTTCCAACTGCAGCGTTTAACATGACTCCAAGAAGTTCAGCTCGAGACTCACCTAGCTCACGTAGAACTCGAGCAACCAAGCCGCGATCATCTCGGTCACTGTGGACAACTAATGTTATTGCATCAACCAAATTTGCAAGCAGGACTGCATCACCAGCAACGATAGAAGGCGGAGCATCAATGAGAACCAAATCGTACGCATCTCTTAGTTGAGCAAACGTACTCTTCATCCGTTCACTACCAAGGCGTTGGAAAAGTCTATTTGCTGGGGTTCCTGCAGTCACTACATCAACCCCTGACTCTGTTTTTTGTATAGCAGTTGAAAGGTTAATACTTCCAGCAAGTAAATCTGCAACGCCTAATGACGCATCGTCTAAATCAAACATTGAGCCAAGATTTGGGCGCCTAAAGTTGCAATCAACAACTACTACTTTTAACCCTGAAGTAAAAGCTGAAACAGCAAAGTTGCCAATGACTGTTGTTGTTCCTCCCTCTGGAGCTGAAGAAAGGACTAGTAGAGTTTGATGCGCAGACTGTTGCAAGGTACGATTCACGCCAACCCATGCTTGCCGACATGATTCTGCAAACACACCATCGCTACTATGTAGAACTGCCAACTCTGGCGATTCAAGACCAGAGGGGTCTTCATGAACATCTGGAAGTACACCCGCAACTTTTGCTCCTGGAATAATTAAAACATCACTTGCGCTTCGAATTTTCTGATCTGTAATTTCTCTAAGGAAAATAATTCCAACGTACCCAGCAACAAATAAAAATATCCCTGCTGGAAGCATGAATTCTAATTTCGGAAACGATTTTTCGCGGGGTTCTATAGGGGGTACTGCCTGGCGAATACGACCTGCATCAGACCTCGCCTGCATGAGTCGCAAACTTGAAATGAGCCGTTGATTTTCATCTCGCTGAGTTTCCAATTGTTTTCGTGTGGATTCCATGTGTTCATACACTGACTGGTTTGAAGCAAGTTCACGAAGAGCAGCATCTTTTGTTTCAATTTCTTTTTCTGTTCGTTCGAGAGAAACCACTAATTGCTCTTGAGTTAACACTAATTCTCGAAGTCGAGCATTCAAATTACGATGAATGATGATCTCAATTTTCGATTCAATTTGATCTTTAGTTGCTTGTACTGAGATTTCTGCGTCTTTGATTTGAGGGTGTGAAGGGTCTAAACGTTCTCTGAATGCTCGAAGACCTGCCTCAAGTTGTTCTAGTACCTGCTCTTGACGAATAATTATTGGATCTCGTTCAGCATCTAAACGATCCTCCATCGTGGACTCCATTGTGCCATCAAGTTTTGCTGCTGTTTGAAGGTATTGTTGTTTTAAAGTAGTGAGCCCTTGATTAGTAATTGTAAGATTCTCAGTTAATCTTTGAATTTCATACATCTCTGTTGAAAATCGTGTGTCATCAAGCGTAGTAATCCCCTTTGCTTGAATGAAAGCTTGCAAGTCATCGTTCAGATCCTGCAACATGAAGTTGATTCGTCTTCCCTCATCCTCAAACAGTTTTGCGTTACTTCTAAAGCCCTCATCATCAAGGTCTCTCGTTCGAGCCAAATACGATTTGGCTACCGCAGAAAGAATAATTGGAACGTCAGCTGGCTCATGGCATGAGATACTAATACCAAAAAGGTTTGTCCCACCCTTAATCGGGGTTTTCAATTGCTCCATCAATTCATCAACCGCATCATCGACTAGGACTATTCCCGATTCTGGATCAATAAAGAATTCGAGCCATTTGGTCTGCACCATTGTTCGTTCATTGACTGCTACGGTCAGGGTTGACCTTTCTTTAATTAGATATACCTGAGTAGCTGCAACTCGTTCTACCATTTTGTCACTGATAGTATCCGTTGTCCCTATTTCAGTTGCTTCGCCAAGACCGGGACGAACCTCAAACATAATTTCGCTTGAATAGAGTGGATAGATTCGAGCGAATAAAAAATATGCCCCTACGCCTGCAATTGCTCCAATAATTCCCCAGACTGGCACGCCCTTCCAATATCTTCGCAACACCCGCAGAGGATCAATCGCTCTTCCTTTTGGCATTGGTCTATTTGGTGAACCAATATTTTTATTTGCTGCTGGCATAAATAATACTCTCGTCGTCTACTTGTTGGCTTCGGTTTTCTTCTTGCGAATATCGTCCTTCAAGGCCAGAATACTATTCAATGAAAATTCATCTTCTGCAAGTTCTTGGGCCATCCTTAGGTGTCCAAGGGCTTCATCGTATTTTTCATCTTCTGTAACTATCTGTGACAAATGGAGATATGCTTCCATTGTGTCTCCATAGCGAAGTGATCTGCGGATAGTTTCTTCAGCCAATTCTTTTTTGCCTGTCCGATAATAACTCCATCCAAGAGCGTCCAATACTTCTGGTGAATGTGATTTCTGGCTTCTTGCCCTAGTCGCAACCACAACTCCACGTTCAGCTTGGTCTAAGTGGTCAGCATAAAGCAAGGCAAGTTTTGACATTGCAGTTGTATCTACTGGGTCAACTTGTAAAAGATAATCTAGAGTTTCAGCTGCCTTTTTGTACTCACCCATCCTTTGATACATCATCGAAACCGTATCAATAACTGAGGGATTTCGAGGCATTTTTTTGACCGCTTCCAAGGCAATTTTTAGTCCTTCCTCTGGGCGATTTTGATAAACACCAATAACGTACGCCAAGTTATTTTGCACCATTGGAGAATCATATTCTTCTGCAAGCAAACGGAACGTCTCTTCACTCTTGAGATATTCGTTTATCAGCACAAGGAATCCTCCCTTCATTGTTAACAACCGAATCCTGACATCCTTGTCTTCCGATGGAAGCGCTAGAGCAGAGTCAATTATTTGTATGGCTTGCCCTATGTATTCACCACCAAATGCCTTGTAATACCCTGCAAGATTTGCTAGTTGTTCTTGTGACAGAGCCCCATTCACTAGTGATCGCACAAATGCTTCTCCACCAGCGGGATCGTCCTTATAGATATGTTGTAAATCGAGGAACCATCTCGATGCAATCCCAGGAGGCAACCAACCTTTTCGGATTCCCTCTTCAAACATCCTCCACGAACGCTTCATCGCTAACAACGCATCTCTGTTTCTGCCTAGATTGTTTAAAGCTTTTGCTTCAATGGCTCCAGCAATTGGATGAAGAGTTGAAAGTTTATCAACAACAATTTCTAACAACTCCTGATTTGGTAGTTCTTGGTTGGTACGAGTCACTTCATCTATTTTCATCAATAACCTCGAATCAGGTGTGATTCCAATTGCTCTGAGGTATGCCTTGACACCCTCATTCCTATCATCATTTGTTCGAATATGAAGATCTCCCAGTCGCTCATGCCACATTGAGTCTGATGGATTAAGTTCTACGCCTCCCTGTGCGACTCCAAGTGCTTTGGAACTATCGTTCGAATCAATATATGCTTCGATTAAACGTGTCCGAACATTATTTGAATCGGGACTTTCAGATAAATAACGACTCAGGTGCTCGATTGCTCTGTCTAATTGCCCATCTGCTTGCAACACATCAGCCCGAACAATAACATGTTGTCCTGTTTTTTTATTGATAAAAGCTGCTTCATCTGCAACAAGCAGTGCTTCTTGGAGCAAAGATTTATTTTGTGTAAGTTCATACTCACTGAGTAAACTGCGACAAAGTCCAATGTAAGGAGTGGAATTTGAAGTATCAGCTTCAATGCCTGCACGCAAGGAATCTCTATATTTTTTGAGCATCGCAGTCCCAGCTACAACATCACCCTGAGCTAGTAGTTGTTCGCTCTGTACCCTGCTTATAAGTGCTCGGAGCATTGCCTCTGCGTACTCTGTATTTGTTGTTTTATATTCTACTAATGCTCGCTCTGCTTCCTCAAACTGACCATCCAAAGCTAGGCTCTCTATTAATCTTGCACGAACGTTACTTTGCCCAGTTGCATTTACCACCTGCTCCATATACTCAGCAGCACTTCCGTATTCGCCAGCGTTGTAGTACATGACCCCCAGTGCATAATCAACTTCGTGGAGGTCGCTTTGCTTTACCCGCGCATCTTCTAATAGTTTAAGGGCTTGCTGGCTGCGAACAGAGTTCGATAAAAATTCTGCAGCACTAAGTACTGCTCCTACATACCGTTTATCATCAGTAAGACTATCAATGTATCGATCCAAAATGTCTGAAGATTGCTCTAACTGTCCCAGATTCCTATGTATAGATGCGTGTATTAATGCTTGTTTTGTACTGGAATCAACACTTTTGCTTGCATCTTCAAGTATTTGAAGAATTAATAAATTCCATTCTTTGCGAGCATCTCTGAGAATCATCTCACGTTGTGAAAAAGGCATTTTCTGCCAAGTTTGTGGAGAATAGAGTAACTCTCCCTCGCTGTTCCGTAACACATTCATACTCGGCTCACCTTCAGATAGCATGAGGGCAAGTTCTAAAGCATTCATTCGATTGTCTGGATGAAGACTATGTGTGTTCTGGCGGTATGCCAACACCCTCCAAGATTCCCCGTGCTGAAGTTCTGCTTCAAGCCATGCAGAAAAGAGTTGTTGGTCATTTGGATGTTGTTCTTTTGCAATTCGCAACACTCGAAGTATTCGTTGGTGCTCAGATCCTAAAGCCGCAAGTGCGCCTACATATCGACGTATATTTTCCTTCCTTCTTGGAGAAATGCGATACGCCTCTGCGAATGCATCTTTAGCTTCAGGCAAATTGCCATATTCGAATTGCACGTGACCCAAGATTCTCCACGGATGATCGGAAACCCCAAATTCCTTGACCATGGCGTTAGCAATTGCAAGCGCGCTTTCCATTTCTATTTTAAACACATCTAGATTGCCGTAGTTTTTCGCTTCTTTGGCTCTTGCTGTGTGCAAACTCACTTGAAAGCCATTGATACTATTCTGATCTACGGAAAGTTCTTTCATTTTATCTAGGAGTGCTTCTGCTTTTTCAAATTTGCCCTTATCTAACTCCTCATTAAATCTAATTCCTAAGATTCTCGACATATCTGCGCCGAGCGACTCAACACGTGCTTGATACTGTTCACTCTTTTGAAGGGAAAGTTTTGATAGTTCTGCAACTTCTTCCGCTTTCACTGAGTTACCCTGTTGTTCCCAGCGGTTTGACTCACGCTGCAACTCTAGCCCTAACTCATATAGAGAAAAAGCAATGTTTTCAGTAATTACCTCTTCGGACTCATCTTTTGACTCTGCATACTTGATAAGTGCTTCGACCCTGTTGTCTGATTCTAGGATAAACAACCGAGGCAACAATTTGTCTGGGTCGGGACTCAGCTCAATTGCTTTGTTCATCCAGACTACTGCTTGGTCTTTATCATCTTTGTCTGCATAAACTCTTGAAATCGCCAAAAATAGACGCAAATCTGGCTCGGAAGATAAATCGACTGCATTAGTGAGTAGCAAAATCGCTTCATCATGTTTACCTCCTGCAGATAACTGTTCTGATTGCAATATAAATCGAAGGTTGGCATCTGAAATCTCTGAACCAGAATCGTTTGACCTCTGTAGCGCAAGCAGATTCAAAATCTCTTGTGCTTTTTCACTTGAGAGTGCTTCCTCTGGGAGATTTGAAAGTGTAACAGCAGCAGCTTCAGTTCTTGTAATTCTTAACTCCAGAAGGGCCTTACTTAAAAACGCATCAACATTAGATGGCTCCTTTTCAACTATGTATTGATAGCGGTCTATGGCCAATCCAATCGAGTTAATCTTTTCTAAGGCGTAAGCAGATTGCTTATATATTATGACTTCTGAATCGGGATAACGAGAAATGGCTTCATCAAAAAGTGTTGCAGCATCTCCATAGCGTTCTTCTGCAAGAGCAATCGAACCATCAGAATACAGGAGGTATTGATTAGTCTCATTTCCAGAGACTAGATCAAACAATTTTTCTCTATACTGTTTTGCCTCTTTGATATACGCTTTTTTTTCTTCTTCATCTTCAGCCTTTAATGATTCAGAAGTATTCATCAAAACCAAAAAGTTGGCAATTGGAGGACGATAAGCATACAACTCAATAGCATGTAGACCCACGGTTTGGAGCTCTGAATTTAATATTTCATTAGCAACTTTTGAGGCCTCATCAAATTTTCCGAGTTCAAATTGAATAGTAGCGAGGAAATATTTTCGAGCAAAATCATTTTCATGCACACCGATTGTATCTAGCAATACTGCTTCTGCATATTCTCTTCCGCCTTCTCCTGTCACGAGCATGAGAGTCGCCACTTCGTTCGCCCTAGGATAATTCACTTCTGGGTCATACGCGTTGACAACCATATCTCTGGCTTCATTGATTTTGTCATTTATGGAATTACCATCTTCTTCAAGAACAGATTCTGGATCAAGAAGTTGTTTCTGAAGCAAAGTGGTCCTCTGCAGAATTAATTCTCGAAGGACAATTGCTGAAACCTCAAAACTATCTCCGGCAACCTCAGAAGCTCTATCTAAAGTTTCATGTGCAAATATTTTGTTCCTCCTTGCTTGTTTTGTTTTTCCAGAGTCTAAGAGCCTGTAGTACAAAGCCATTCTGCCATGAGTGAGGGCTGCCCAGGCCATAGCATTGCCGGGATCTTTTTCAAGCACTTCTTCCAAATCGTCTTCTCCAGGAAAACGTAGGTTCCCTTGAGTGTCATATGTTTCTGTCATGGAATCATCTTCTATATGAAGTGATGCTAATGCTCGAAACAAGAGCAGTTCGTAGCGGCGTGGATTATCTAAAGAAACTCTATCGAGACCTATTTGCGTGACAGCTCTTAACTGTCTCCAAAAAGATTCTCTACCGGTTAACCACCCTGCATCAAACAATTCCTGGGCAACTGCTAAGTGCGCCTCAATATCCAAAGGGTTATATCTTGCTTCATGTGTAAGTGTGCCAATAAATTGGTCATATGTACTTCGTGCAGAATCTGGAGTAACAGGAACCATGTTGAGCAACGCTTTCCTTAATTTCTCAACATACTCAAGATTTGTCGGTTCCTTCCTTACTGCTTTACCATAAAGTTTGTGTGCCTTTTTATATTCTCCCGATTCAAACTTCACATCCCCAGCTTTAACATTGCTCTCTGCTTTATGGGCTAAAAGGTACCATCCAACACCACCAACTGATAAACCTGCCATAAATAAAATGCCAATTGCCCAGAGCATTTTTTTATTTACCTTTGACCTACTCTTCTTTTGTCGACTTCTCTTTTTTAATGATTTGTGTTTTTTCTTCTTTGCCATGGATTCCTAATTTCTAATTGTAGTAGTGGATGGTGTTGTGGTTGAAGTTGTAACTTCTGACCAGTCTGGAAGGCATTCCATGATGGATGGAAGCATCTCGCTTATAAATCCCGAAACAACTTCGATAAATTTTTCAGAAGTAAAATTGTGTTTTCCAGTAATCGTAAATTGAATTTTACAGTAATAAGCGTACTCAGAAGAACGATCAAATGCAAGCATTCGGATGCGTTCTGGGTACGCTGTGGCTTTGCCATTAGCAATAAAAAAATACCCTGCAAATACACGGTCATCACCAAGGTTAGGATGTCTAAACTCAGTTGTTCGCAATTCAAAATCTCCAAAAGGCATTCGAACGGTGTCTTCTTGTCCAGGTCCTGCAGTAACTCGGTAAGGGACTCCATCTAAGCTTTTGTTAGTATCTTCTGACCAATCAGATTGATCTATCTCCAGTGGAATAGTAATAGGTTCTGGTGTCAATGGAGCAAATCCCCCAGCAACCATGCACCTGTCAGGAACGTGTGGCACAGCATCAACCTGCCCAGTGTAATACGCTATGTGTAATTGGATTGGTGGTAAAACATTGTCTGTACTGTTATACACCCTACTTAAATACACCTCTGTTCCCAACGCTTCAACACCTGCCGCGTCAAATCTGTCGTCAGACCTACGTTTTTCCCACCCGTCTATTGTTGTAGGCAACATAGAAAAGTTCTGCCTTGGATATATTGGGTTTTTGTGTAAGTAAACATTTAGCGAATAAACACTAACTTGAAACACAACAGCTGAAATTGCAAGGAGAATAACCGCGATACAAAATCCTGAGGTTGCTGAACCCACAAAACGAATTGTACCCTCACTTTTTTCATCCTCAATTTCATCATCTTCATCTATAACAAGATTCTTTAAAATCCAGACAATGCCAAGATAGATTAAAAAGGCTGGAATTAACCAAACAGTACCTACAAAAGTGTGGAAGTCCCCAGCTGCAAAGCCGCTATCAGCAATACTCAATAAACCAAGAGTCATTACTCGAAGAACGTTAACAAATACTGCAGTAGGAATTGCAAGTGCAACTAAGATAATCCGTTGCCAACTGTATCGAAGACCTGTAAATGCCATCGCAACACCAAGAGCGAAAAATGCCATCAACATTCTCATCCCAGAGCACGCTTCTGCAATATTCAACGGATAACTTTTACCATCGTAAAAAATTTCTATCGTGTTTCCTGCCTGCGTCACATCGAACCCTACGAGTGACAACCCAAAATAAGACCCAAACGATGCTATATCTTGCAACTTAAAGGTTACTATTTCCATAAATCGGTCAGATATAGACTGGCCAAATACGAACAAATACAACAATGGAAACCATAAATATCGAATCGCTCGCCAGCCGAAGATAAAGAGGACAATCCCAGCAATCGTAGACGCAACCCCTGCACCCATGAGATTGTGATGTCGCATTGAGATCGGACCTAAAGCGCAAAGGCTATACCATCCTATTCCAATAATAATTAGGACTAGACCAAACCAAGCGCGTCTAAATGGTTCTTGTAGTAATTTATCTCTATAAATCCAAACAAAATATCCAGAGATAAAGGGAATGACTAGAGTGTGCCCCCAGTCCGCTTGCTGTTCGATTGCAAAACGGAATTGCCGATGAAGAAAATCCCAGAAAATCCAACCAAATGCAACTGCCAATGCAACTGACCATACTAGTAATTGGCGTAGCTGAGCCGACTTATTCGTTTGATCGTCTTTTCCGTTTCTCATACTAGGTGTTATTCGGTCATGAATTGGGGCTCTCAAGCAGGAAATATACAATATTTGCGCTGTCCAATTCACCCAATACGTCGTTTTACGTCAAATGTTCAGCTGTTATGCAACCTTTTAGGTAAGTAACACTTATGGAGCTCTTCCAAACACGTCATTTCCAAAGTTCCTGTCCAACAGAAACCCGAACCCATAAGTGGCACGAAAACCGTTTCTGATAATTGCCATTGGAGTTGCACCCCATGAAGTACCAATACTGATGTGATCATTTGGCTTCAGAAAAATGTCTGGCTCTGTTCGTTGCAGGATTGCGGCATAATTCAAGGTAACGGTCGCCTGCATGTTTCCGATTCGACGTGTCAAACTGACTCGTTCAGGAACAGCGATAGGACCAAGATCACCAGCTGAGGTAATAAATTCTGACAATGTAATTTTTTCGCCTGTATTTGGATAGCTGAATACCCCAGGACGATTAATTTCACCTCTTATATAAAGGTTACCCAATTCAGGAGGTTCAACGTAAATGCGATCATCAGGTCGTATGACAATGTTGTAGGAGCTATCCCCTTGCCGTAAGAGATCCCAAGGAATAACAATGATGCGCTCTAAAACTTTTGGCGTATGCTTTGCCTCTTTGCCAGAAGATTTCTCTTTTCCATTTGTTCGCTTTAATGGGTCGGTGCTAACTGAAATCCATGAATCGTTTTCAGGAACATAGATATACGCTGCATCTGAAGTACCACCTCGTGATGGCTTCCCATCTAAATCATCAACATCGACCGGTTGATGCGTATTCTTGTTTGGTGGGACCAGATCATCAACATCAATAACTGCATGATCACCTGTTTGCAACACACCAGGTGATACCATTGGCGATGAACCATCTGTTTCTGTTGTATCTCCAATATCGAGCTCTTGAATTAAATCTTGGATCTGTTGGTTTGGTTGTTCGACGGACTCGGGTGTTTTCGCAGGCTCCTGTGCGTTTTTTTGAGTTCCACCAGTATCAAGTTGGTTTATCAAATCCTCAATGCTAGGAGCAGTTGGCGTAGTTGGCTTCGTTGGAAAATCAGTTTTGGGCTTGCTAGATTGACTCTTTGTCGACTGATTATTTTCTCTGTCCCATGATGACAGCATAGTGTCGCTTACTGCAAGTTGACGAATAACGTGTATTTTTTTCGTTGCCTGTGGAACACCGCCTGCTAATGCGAGAACATCTACTAATCTTAAATTTGGATTTGAAAGACTGAACACTCCCCAACGAGACAGCCCGCCGTACACGGTATATCTAAATCCTGTTTGATTAAGCAGATTAACCTGTACGCTCGGATGCGATAACACTGTCCCCGAAAGTGCCTTTTCAATCTTATCTTGAGCAGCTTGTGGAGTGAGCCCTGCAACAAGCACATCGCCTACTTCTGGAACTCTAAAGTATCCACCCTGATCCACAACCCTTTGAACTGGATAACGTTGTCCCTGTGAATACAAACCATATATCTCTACCTCAAGAGCATCGCCAGGATGAATTCGGTATTCCAAATCTGAAGGTGCAAGGTCTCCAGGACCAACTTTCGTAACTTGTGGCCAAACCGCATGTTCTTCAATAATGTCTATTCGATCCAAAATTGGAATCGTTGTAGGGGTTGGTTTGTAATAACCATTTGCGGTTGGATCACCCATCCAAGCGTTCGCGTTACAACCTGTTAATACAATAAAACCCAAGAGGAGACATATCCCCAAAACACATTTCAAAGTAATCCATCGTAAAGCCATTATCATCCAGTCGCAAAAACCCTTTTAGGGTGAATATCATAAAAACTCCCACACACCAAAACTGTATGCGGGTTTGTACCGAACTTCATCGACCAATAGAGCCAACTTAGTTGAGAGATGGACCCCATTCGTTCATGCTAGAATATGGATTACGTGCCAAATAATCCACAATCCCAACCACCTCGCCACCCTAATGCCTTAGGTGGTGACACCGCCAGAAAAACACGTAAATCCGCGATTGTTGATTTAAGCAAACACGTCCTAAATAACTCTGATGGCTCACAATCTCTCTTAATGCAGCGAAAACCGCCATGGATTCGGGCACAACTCCCAAGTGGGGCTGACTATCAAGCAATTCGAGACAATATGGCTACCCATGGATTGTCTACTGTTTGCCAAGAGGCATCATGTCCAAATATTGGGGATTGCTGGGGGCGTGGCACCGCAACAATCATGATTTTAGGTGACACTTGTACTCGTTCATGCGGTTTTTGTAATGTGAAAACCGGAAAGCCAGAAGCACCTGATTATGACGAACCTGCAAGGGTTGGTAAATCCGTTGCCCTAATGGGTTTACGTCACATAGTTATTACCTGTGTCGATCGAGATGACCTTTACGATGGCGGAGCACTTTTATGGTCGGAGACAATTCGCGCGGTTCAAGAACATGCTCCAGATACCTCAGTGGAGGCCCTAGTTGGCGATTTTAAAGGAAATCTCGCGGATTTAGTTACTGTTATTAACGCAAAACCTGACATTCTGGCTCATAATCTTGAAACAGTCCCGAGAATGCATGGGGCAGTGAGACCTCAGGCAACCTATGACAGGTCTATGAAAGTTCTCGTAGATATTAATGCTTCTGGGCTTGTGAGCAAAACTGGACTCATGGTTGGCATTGGGGAAAGTGATGACGAGGTTCTCTCTACCCTTGAGGATATCCAAAAAAGGGCAAAAACTGAGATTATCACCATTGGACAATATCTCCAACCGAGCCGAAACCACTTGCCCATTGATCGCTGGGTACATCCAGATCAATTTGAAATGTACAAGGAAGAGGGATTAAAAATGGGCTTTAGGGTCGTTGAATCTGGTCCCTTGGTTCGCAGTTCTTACCATGCGGAAGAGCAAGTCCTAAAAATGCAACAAAAGATCTAATTCAGGGCAGTAAAGTTTTCATAACATATTTTCTTTAAGTGACTTAAGTGCCTATTGGCAAGAGCCGATTGCATGTTCATGATTAACGACTTTAGCATTCAATCGGATATTTCAAGCCAAAATCGACGAAACAGGGAACGAATAACGTATTCCGGAGAAGCAGTGCTTCGATGGAGCCACGATTTTGATACACCTGTTCGGTATCAAGTTATCGACCGGAGTGAGGGAGGGATGCAAATTGTGTCGCAATTCCCACTCTCAGAAGGCATGACAGGCGTTGTAACGAGGTATCTCCCTGAAGGAAAATCCGTACACAAGCCCATGATGGTAGCTTGGAGCAGTTCAGAACCAGATGATGATGGGTACCACTGCGGAATATGGTTTTTCGGTTCCAATTAATTACCCCAGAGCAACTGGAAATCGCGTGTATTGGACGCGTTATGGCATAAAACTCAGCGAGCCCACGACTTTATGGCGAGGGCTCGCAGAGGAGAGAAGAAAGAGAGAGGAGTTCTAAGTAAAGTGGCATCCGTGCCACGAGAAGACAATTATGACGTATCACTTTCTTTTCAACCTTCACTGCATATTTTTCATATTTTTCTATTTTTTTAATTTTTTGAATGGAATGTGCCTCTCGCTGCCTTATATGGAAGAACCAGCGGAGTGCTGGTTCTCTTTCAAGACAGGAAGTCACCCATGATTGCTGACACATCTCCTCTGGGACATATCGGTCCAAGTTCATTACCTCAAAACAAGACGAATAATCTTCGGTTGCAGACCGATCAATTCAATGACAAGCTCGGGTTTTTTTTCTCTAATTTGTCTTGGACGGACAGACAAATTCTCGCTCTCCACTTTGCAGAACGCCTCTCACCTTGGGAGATACATGTGGTCATGAGTATGTCGATGAGCGATGTGCTTTGTAGGATTCATCGCTTGCAAAAAATTGCTCGAGATTCAATTCAATCCTCACGACGAAGTTCCAATCCACGGTTATCTTTGAAGTAAGAACTCGCAAGAGCAACGTAAATAGAACACCGGCATATTTTTCGGGAAGTAGTGTATGCAATAATTGCACCTCCTAACATTGGTAATGTTGCGTGAACGCAACCCGTCATCTCAACCATAATGACAACGGATGTAATTGGGCTTTGCACAACACCAGCAAAGAAACATGCCATTGCAACCATCATCATCAACTGTGGAGAAATTCCACTTGCCCACTCGATGTGAGTCGTTACCGATGAAAACCACTGTCCAAAACACGCTCCTGCTGACAATGTTGGGTCAAACAGCCCTCCCGGTATACCACTCAGTAATGTAAGCGCGGTTGCAAGAACACGAACGAGAGGATAATACCAACTCATCTTTTCGCCCTGCATTAACATATCTTGAGCTTCAACAAAACCCGTTCCAAGCGATTGCCCATGCGTTAACCAACCTAATAAACCAATGCATAATCCAATACTCGCTGGAGTCAAAACAGGGTGTTTTCCAATGCATGTTGAAACAATTGGATATGCCTTAACGATGAATAGTGAAAACAATCCCCCAAGTCCGCCCATCACAATTCCTATTGCCGGAACAAAAACCCACACGGGCCATTCGTGCAACTTGATATCAACCCGACCATAGAACCAATAATTACCAAATATTGCGATGCAAACTAGACATGCAATAAGGACCACTATTACTATTACACCAAGGTTTCTCTTATCAAATGACCTATTTATTTCTTCAAATGAAAAGACAATCCCAGCAATTGGTGCATTGAATGCTGCAGCGATTCCGGCTGCTCCACCAGCAAGAATCAAACCTCGCTGAAGAAAATGCGCGGGGAAGATTGTTATTTTCCTGCAGAAATACATTAGGCACGCACCTGCATGCACGGTCGGTCCCTCCCTTCCCATGGAAGCGCCACTAAAAAGCCCAAGTGTTGTCAGAAAAAGTTTGCCTACTAAAATCCGAAGAGACAACAATTTACTACGCTCTTCTTCTGTCTTCGTTTCAAGAGATGCAATTGTTTGTGGAATTCCAGTGCCCTCGGTTCCCAAAAATAATTTTTTCCGAAGAAGAGTAATTATGGTGATTCCGACCGCGGGCAATGCATAAAGAACCCAGGGTGCATTTTGCATCATTGCATCATGGAACTTATCAGAGTATTGTCCCGCAATTGTTAAATAACATGCAACACCACCCACCCCTATCCCAGCCAATACAGCAATAATTCTTGCTGTGTTCGATAGTTTTACGGCCAAATTCAAATTCATCTATTCAGTGTGAGGGTGCGTTATGAAAAAACCACCCCAATGAAACTAGATACGCCCCGCTTAACAAAAAGTTTAAACCTAATAATAAACCGATTACTTCAAATGACTCTGGCCATGTTGAGAGAAGCAAAACACCAAGCACTATTCCTATAACTCCGTTGAAAAACGCAAGCCCCCAATGGTTATTGTGACCTCCAAGCGAACGTAAAGAGAACGACGACGCAATTTCTGCAAACCCAGATAAAAAGAAGAAGGCGGCAAGTAAAATTGTCATCATGACAAGGGTTGTTGCTGGAAGGAAGATGAATATAAAACCAAAGATGATGGCGACAAATCCTACTCCTAAAGAAACTGGTTTTCTTGCACCTGTTTGAGATGTTACGCCACCAAAAAGAGAGATTGCTCCGAAGAAAATGAGTAACCAACCAAAAAGTGTCACAAATGCCTCGGCTGCAACTCCAGGCCGAGAAATAGCAAAAATACCTAATATAAAGAGGAGTATTCCCTCAACAGTACACCATTTCCAGTTAATCATATGTGGATAGTACCCAGAATAAGACTTGCATGCGTACAATCGCACTCATGGCAGAAAGGATTATCGATTTACGAAGTGATACGGTGACTCAACCTACCTCTGGAATGCGGCAAGCCATGATGGAGGCACCACTTGGAGACGATGTATGGGGAGATGATCCAACAGTCAACGAGTTACAAGAGATATGCGCGTCAATGTTCGGAAAAGAAGATGCCTGTTTCGTCCCATCAGGAACAATGGCGAATCAAACTGCTATTCGAAGCCAAACGCAGCCTGGCGATGAAATCATCGTGCATAAAGAAAGCCACATTGTGCACTACGAAGCAGGCGGGGCAGCCGCATTAAGTGGATGTTCGTTTGCTCTTGCTTCTGGCGACCGCGGTTTGTTTACTGCAAATGATGTACGAACACTTTATCGTCCAGACGACGACCATTTTGGAAAGAGCAAACTCATCTCTTTAGAAAACACGCATAATAGAGGTGGGGGTTCAATCTGGCCATTGCAACAACTAGTTGATGTTTGTGAGACAGCCCACGAACTTGGTCTACGAACCCACCTTGATGGTGCTCGTATCTGGCACGCAATTATTGCGACAGATATCGATGCAAAAACTTGGGCAAAACCATTCGATAGTGTTTCCGCTTGTTTCTCAAAGGGGCTCGGTTGCCCTGCAGGGTCTATTGTTGTTGGTGACAAACAAACAATCTACAAAGTAAGGCGAGCTAGAAAAATGTTCGGCGGTACTATGCGCCAGTCCGGCATTCTCGCTGGTGCTGCAATATACGCAATCAAAAACCACCTTGAACGTCTAAAAGCCGACCATTCACATGCAAAAATGCTTGCAAAAGGGCTAAATACTATTGATGGCATTACTTGTAATGCAGAAAACACACAGACAAATTTAGTATTCTTCGATATCGATAAAATGCTTGGAGATGGCGTCTCTTTATGCCGAAAATTATGGGAGAACGGAGTATTGGCTGAATCTCTGGACTTGCAAAAGATTCGATTTGTTACACACCTGAATGTCACGGTAACAGAAATCGAAAAAGCAATTCAAATCACAGCCGATGTCTGCAAAAATGCCTCGATGTAACACATTTTTTATCGTATTAACTCTTACCGCATCTCAGAATGTGGTCTTTGCAATGAACCAAACAACATTTGTTTGGAACGATATCAACACCCGAGAAGTAATCCGTTGGGAAGGTGATACTGCAATTGTTCGGCAAGGAAGTTCAATGCGAGATTTTGAATGCAAAGTGAATATCAAATCATCCGATGTCGAGCATGCAATTGATTCTTTTGGAATCCCAAAAGCATGGACAACATTTACGTACACTGATGAGAAAGACCTTTTGCAAAAGCAAAAATATTTGCAAGAAAAGGCTGAAAACCACGGCATCAAACTGCTTGATGAAGGTAACCGTTTCAGCGTTGACTACAATTGGGTTATCAATCAGAGTGAGCGCCCGATAGCCAAGGTTGCGAAGCGGATAAGGAGTGCTGCTCGAAAAAAAAACTACCGTTCAAAGCGTGAACTTGTTGGTTGTTTCGCCTCATTTGTTCAATCGCTGAACTACAGGGTTCCTTCTGATTACCGAATAAATGATGAGGGCGAAAAAATACTTACTGCAGGAGCAATGGTGCCACTTGAAACACTGTCAAAAAAATGGGGGGACTGTGATTCTAAAAGCATGCTCTTCGCCGCGCTCGTCCAAAGTATAGATTTGGTTGATGTCTGCTTTATCGTAATGGATGAGCATTTGTTTGCTGCGGTCAATGTTAAAACTACTCCTGATGATCAAACCATAAGGCATAATGGTAAAGATTGGATTTTGATTGAACTTACTGATTATTGGCCAATTGGGCGTGTTCCTCTAGAGCGGCTTGATGATGTAAATCTTGGCAACTACAAAATTGTTGAACTAAGTAATTAACTTTAGATTCATGAACACTAAAAAACTCGAATCCATTGCCAGAAAATTCCCCCCATGCATTACTCGCCTTGGAAAACGCGCCGCTGTTCGGATTAGAGGGCGTGAACAACTTAATGCTTGCAGAGAGGGATACAAAGAATTTGGTGCACAATACTCACAGCCAATTCTCTTCATAGCAGGACTCCCAAAAAGTGGTTCCACATGGATTGAAAAAATGGTAGCAAGTTATTCTGGTTATCATGAATTTCTATTACCCGAAATTGCAAAGCACGAGCTAGCGACCGGAGGTAGCCATGATTTTGAGTTGCCACGTGGCATGTTCGACAACATGAAAAACATGTTGGTGCTAACTAAAATGCACAGCCATGGATCCGTTAACAATGTCCGGGTTCTCGAAGAGGCCGGAATCAACTATGTAATTCTGCATCGAGATCTTCGGGATGTTGCAGTAAGTTACCACTTCTATGTACACAACACGCCATGGCACCCAGAACACAAACGTCATCGCAATAAAAGTGTCCAAGAAGGACTTGCAGTGTTTTGTGAACGAATGCTACCAGCGTATATCGATTGGGTTAAATCTTGGAAAAAGAATGCAAATCCAGAACATTCAGTACAACTTCGTTACGAAGACATGCTAGTTGACCCAATTGCTGGCATGACAAAAGTTGCTACTCTTTTCCAACTCGACAACTCTCTTGAAACAATAACTCGAATTGTTGATGCGCATAGTTTCAAAAAGATGAGCGGAGGCAGAAAACGAGGAGAAGGTTCAAATTCAGCATTCGCTCGCAAGGGTGTTGCTGGCGACTGGAGAAACCACTTTACCACTGAACTTAAAAAACGATATGCAACTCTGCTCGCAGATTTTCTAATTGAATCTGAATATGAAACCGATGATTCTTGGGTAACCGAAGAAGGCGAAACAACACCATGAAATTACTACACTATTTTCCATCAACCAGATTCACTGAGGGTGGAACAGTCCGCGCGGCGATTGATTTTTGCTCTGTACTCGCAAGACGTGGGCACGATGTAACATGGTTGACTTGTGATGATTACGATGTTCCACAATCTTGGAAAGACAAGGAACCAAATACTCCAACAATCAAGCTTCTCGGACCTCTTCAAAAAACTGGAAAGCGATTAACAAAACAGCAAATTTCAAAAGCTGCTGAAGTTGCTAAAGAAATGGATGTTACGCATATCCATGCAATGTGGATGCCGTCAAACCCTCAAATGGCAAAAGCGTGTGACTCTGTTGGGACACCTTGGGTGTTAAGTACTCACGGCATGCTCGATGATTGGTGTATGGAACAACGTCCACTTAAGAAAAAACTGTATTTGTCAACCGTCGGTAGAATTATGTTGCGTGGGGCGAATACTTTTCTAACGACTGCAGAAGCTGAGAAAAGCCAATCTGAAAAATGGCTTAAACATGAGAATATTGCTGTCATCCCATACATCGTAGACCTAGACCCGTACCAAGATGTACCAAGCCCACAAGAAGCAATAGACAAATATGGGGTTGTAGATGAGCCAACAGTGCTATTTTTAAGCAGAGTTCATGAGAAGAAATCAATTGAAACTTTAATAGATGCAACTGCTATTCTAAATGAAAGAGGCTACCCTATCCGCGTATTTATTGCAGGCACAGGAGAGGATACATACATCAAATCCTTGCAAGACCGAGCGAGCGCCGCTGGAGTTAGCAAACTCGTTACTTTTTTAGGAATGGTCGTTGGAGACTTAAAACTTTCGTTATATGCAATGGCAGACATTTTTGCATTACCAACTCAACAAGAGAACTTTGGTCTTGTATATACCGAAGCGATGCTTTGTGAAACTCCTGCCATTGGGACTAAAGGGACTGACATCTGGAAGGAGCTTGAAGAAGGCGGTGCGGTAATTGCTGATCGAACTCCTCAAGCATTTGCAGATGCAATCCAAACGCTAACTTCAGACAAGGAACTTCTAAAGGTGAAGGGTGTTGAAGGAAGGAAGCGCATTCTTAAATGGCTTGACACTGAGACCGTTGCATCAAAATATGAGAATATGTATCAAAGTGCTTCTAGCGGACATCAATTGTAAACACCTCTACTCTTGTAGGTAGCACATCTGTTTCCCATTGACGTTTATAGGAAAAAGTTAGTTTTGTTTCACCAGTTTTACCCGTTCTAAGTGACCAAGTGGTTTCACCACTCACACCAACTCGCCCGCTTGAATCTGGAGTATATCTGTGAGAGACATTATGTACAACTTCTGGGTGATTGATGCTTAACACCCAGTCGTATCCAGTACTAGGATTGCTTGGCAGAACAATTTCAAATGTCCGATTTGGCGCAAGTACAATTTCTCTGCTTGCATCTGCTGAAGAAAATGAACGCTTTCGAACGCTTCCATCGTCTTTAGATAACATGGAGCATGCGGGTACAAACAGCAAGATGCAAATGAGTGTGCTTCGTATCATTATCAAAGCATACCACTTTTTCATTCATTCTTCATCCGGGACGGGGCTTCCATGAGGGTCAACCTCTGCATGCCCAAGATTACTTTCCATAGCATCTGTTGTCACATGCTCAAGCCGAGACGCAGCATGATGTAATTGGTGCGTATCTTGTGGGAAATGTTTGTCAAGATAAACTTCCCATAGACGGTGTGAGCGAACTAATTTTGTCGCATTTGTACGTCCTCTTTCTGTCAGTGACCAGCTAGAAGCCGTTTTTGATACCGAGCCCCTCTTCTTCAAACTCAACAGTGCCATTCGAACCGACAGTTCCGTTGTACCAATAGCTTCGGACAATTGAATTGGTAACATTTTCCCTTGCCCACGTTCTTCTAACCTCCATAGTAATCCAAGAATGTCTTCGCGAATAACTAGAATGCGCACTGATAAGCGCCTCCACAACCGTGAAATCATGCCTTGATTTGGTGATACTAATAAAACAACAATAAATAATACCCCGGTGGCAACTGCCATTGCCCCCGCCGTACTTGTTCCCGAAAAACCAAACCAGGTTGGAATTGTAATTGCAGAAAGATGACCGAGTGCTGCTGCAACAATCGACAAGGCTATTGAGAAAACAAACATCATCCCAAACCGATTCGTAAGCAGATATGCCGTAGCTGGTGGAACAATAAACATTGCAACAACAAGAATAGAACCGACTGTTTCAAACGCGGCAACCGCGGTTGTCGCTGTCATCGTCATCAATAAGTAGTGCATAAATGATGGCTGAATGCCTTGCGATTTTGCAAGCGCAGGATCAAACGAAGTTATTTTGAACTCCTTGTAAAAAAGGAGAACGACAAATAAATTTGCTAAAAGCATAACACTGTTAACGATTGCTCCGCGCGGAATGCCCAAGCCATCGGGTTCTTGATCAAACCACGCAAGTTCAATTGAACCATACAGTACACAATCTGGATCAATGTCAACATGGTCAACTGCTTGACGCATTAGCACAAGGCCAAATGCAAACAATACCGTAAAAACAATACCCATAGACGCGCCAGCTTCCACCTTGCCAAGCGATTGAATCCCTTGAATTAGAAAGGCTGTCAACAAACCGACAGCAACCGACCCAATGAGCATCGCTGTTGGGTCTCTGCTTCCAGTAACTAAAAATGCAATTGCGATTCCGGGAAGAACAGTATGACTAATTGCATCGCCCATCATGCTCATTCGCCTAAGAACTAAAATCGTTCCGGGAATTGCACAGCCAGCAGCGCAAAGTGCGCCAATAATAATAATCCAAGTATCGATAATTGACCAACTCATTGCTGTTCTCCAACTGGATGTGGGCTTTTGGGCAACGCTGGTGTTTCCAATAGCAATTCAAGTTTTGCTACAAGATCTCGTCCTAGGACATGTTCAATCATGTCAGCATCTCGGTCGACATGTGTTGGAGCAATGTCGGCGTGAGTAATTAAATATACTTCCCACAAACGGTGATTACGAACAACTCTTGATGCTTCTGCAGAACCCTTCTGAGTTAACCTCCAGTTTTTAGCTGAAACTCGTGTTGCAAAATGCAACTTCTCACAACGCCTAAGCAATTTACTGACGGTTCGTTTGCTCCATGAACGGACGTAGACTATTTCTTCGATTGAAAATTGAGATGTTTCTGTATCTTCACTCACTTCCCACATCGCACGCAAAATGTGTTGCATCGAAATTCGTCTATTTAGTCGCAACCGTGTAATCTGACGGATAATTAGTCCATCCACAGGGCCAACAATAAAACTAAATATAAACCAAAACCCGCAAATCAAAACAATGATTGGACCTGTTGGCATTCTCGGAATAAGGGCGCTCGTTATCCCGCCAAGCCATCCACTCAAACAACCTATGATTGCTGCTGCAATCAACATGCTTGAAATTTTTGTCGTCCAATATCTGGCAGAAGTTGCGGGAATAATCAACATTGCAACGGCAAGAACAAGTCCAACTGATTGCAAGGCGATAACCGTGACAATTGCAACCATCGCCATCAGTAAGACATCGAGCCAAAGCATTGGCCAACCCTGCACTGCTCCAAATTTTTCATCAAAACATAAAAGAGTCCATTCCTTACGAAGTATCCCTATCACTATTGCCACCCCAAGAGCAACTACTCCCATTGTTAATGCGTCGTTTGCGACCATAGACGCTGCTTTGCCAAAAATAAAACCGTTCAAACCCGCGGTATTTCCGTTTGGCAATTCGGTAGCGATTCGAAGCAAACAAAGTCCAAGACCAAACAAGACGCTGAGAACAATACCAATTGCTGCGTCATCTTTTAGACGAGTCGTGTGGCGTATTCCAAGAATTGCAAGAACACCGATGCAACCAAAAACAAATGCTCCAATCAGTAACCCTAATAAATTTTTCCCTTCACCACCAAGGGCAACCATTACCATAAATGCGATGGCAATTCCTGGAAGTGTTGCGTGGCTAAGTGCATCAGCAGTAAGTGCTCTTCTTCTTAGGATCAAAAATGTTCCTACTAATCCTGCAGCCGTTCCAAGTGCCATTACTCCTAAGACAACAACTCTCGTGTTGTACTCTTCTAAAGTGAGCACTTGAACGATTTGTTCAAGCGATGGAAGAGACACCCTTGAGTCGGAAATAGAGTGGTTTGCTATCAATGACGCGCCATTCTCTCTACCGCTTCTGAGAGTAGTGTTAATCTTCCGCCATACGTTTTCTTAAGATTCTCTTCGGTAAATATATCTTCAACTCGCCCGTGAGCAACAACACGCATGTTCAACAAAATTACATGGCTAAAGTATTCGCGGACAGTTTGCAAATCATGATGTACAACCACAACGGTTTTTCCAGAGGATCGTAAATCACTAAGTACTTTTACAATCGCTTTCTCGGTTGCTGCATCCACACTAGCAAATGGTTCATCCATGAAATAGATTGTTGAGTCCTGAGCAAGCGCTCGGGCAAGAAAAACTCGTTGCTGTTGTCCACCTGAAAGTTGGCTGATTTGCCTTCTTGCATAATCAGACATACCAACCCGTTCAAGTGCATCCATAGCTCGTTTGTAATCTATTTTTCGTACTGGCTTACACCATCCGATACGACTGTACCTTCCCATGGTTACCACGCCAAGTGCATCAATTGGAAAATCCCAGTCGACGGATTCTCGCTGCGGAACATAAGAAACGAGTTTGCGTTGCTTTTTAAAAGTATTACCGTAAATCATCACTTTGCCAGAAGCTTTTGGAACAAGATCCATCACCGCTTTAATAAGAGTGCTTTTTCCCGCTCCGTTTGGGCCAACGATGGCGATGAGTTTTCCTTCTGGAATATCTAAGTCGACATCCCAAAGAACCGGTTTGCGGTTATATGCAACAGTTAAGTCGTGAATAGAAACTGGAGATGTTGGTGAATGACCTGCTTCAACCTTCATTACTCACCCACTTTTTTTCTACCAGTTTTCTGAGCAAAACCACCGCTAGTGGCTTCTCCGCCAAGAGCTTTTGTTATTGTCGTAATATTATGGTCGAGCATACCTATGTATGTCCCCTTGTATGTACCGGTTTTTCCCATCGCATCAGAAAAAAGACGGCCACCAATGATAACAGTGTGCCCCTTTGACTTTGCGCCTTCTATAAGTGCTTTTACATTTCGATCCGACACACTTGATTCAACAAAAACCGCTGTGATTCCTTTATCAACAAGCATGTTTACAAGACGATTAACATCTTCAATGCCCGCTTCGGATTCTGTGGAAAGTCCTTGAATGCCAACAACTTCAATACCATACGCACGCCCAAAATAGTTGAATGCATCGTGTGCTGTGATAAGAACACGTTGTTCTTCAGGTATTGATGCAATTGAGTCAATTGCATACGAATGAAGTTTTGCGAGTTGTTCGTTGTATTGTTTTGCGTTTTCTTTGTACTCATCGCAATGTTCAACATCTTGTTCACAAAGTGCGTTTGCAACTGCATCAACTGCTTGTGACCAAGCAGAAACATCCATCCAAACGTGCGGATCCCAGTGGCCTTCAAATTCTGGCGGTTCAAGTAAGTATGTTTCTTCAATGAGTTCAGTCACTGGAAACACAACCTTTCCCATGCGTGCTGCTTTAAGAAACGTATCCGTCATACGCCCTTCAAGAAGTAAACCACTATAAAAAATCATGTCCGAATTCATAATTTTGCGAGCATCTGCTGAAGTCGGTTTGTATAGGTGTGGGTCTACTCCCTCTCCCATAAGCGCGGTGACGGTTCCATAATTGCCTACAACTTGGCGAGTAATGTCTGCAACCATCCCAGTTGTCGCAACGATATTTAACTCCGCAAACGAACTTGAAGCAAACGTCGCGGT
Source organism: Planctomycetota bacterium (assembly GCA_014381555.1). Lineage (GTDB taxonomy): Bacteria > Planctomycetota > Phycisphaerae > Phycisphaerales > SM1A02. Next base: position 40,650 of record JACNLO010000047.1, read on the forward strand.
CAATAACAGTGTTTTTAATAACACAAATGGCTCCTTTTGGTTAGTCAAAAGTTTACTCTATGGTATGCTATAAGTCAAGCCATGATTTCAAGTACCGTCGAAAACTACCTCAAAGAGCTCTTTTTGCTCGATCCACGCAGCGAGAAACAGATCGCAACCGGAGAGTTAGCAAAAGTTCTCTGCGTCACGCCAGGCTCTGCTACTTCCATGATTAAAACCCTCGCCCAAAGCGGACTTGTTGAACACCGCCCACACTACGGTGTCAAACTCACTGAACAAGGAAGAAATCTTGCAGTGCACGTCGTTCGTAGGCACCGTATTGTCGAACTATTTCTTGTCAACATTCTTGGCATGGATTGGGGTGAAGTACACGATGAGGCGGAACAACTTGAACATGTTGTTTCTGATGATGTGATTACAAGAATGGATGAATTACTTGGACACCCTACACACGACCCACACGGCGATCCCATTCCAACTCCCGAAGGTGAAATTCCGGAACGTTCGTTACAATTGCTTTCTTTTTGTAACGAAGGCGACAACGTTGCAATTGCTAGAATCGGAAATCAAGACGCCGCATTTTTAAAGTTCGCAGAAGATAATGGCTTACTTCTTGGCGCATCCATTGAAATCAAACATCGCAATGACATCGCCGATTCCATCACGATTCAATCACAAGGTAAAGAAGTCGTGCTTGGACTTGCTGCTGCGGGAAGAATTGAAGTTGAAGATGTGTAAATTGTTACTCATCCCTGTGCTGCTTGCCTGCGCTAGCTGCAATTCCACACATCAAGCTCCAGTATCAACCATTACCGCTCATGCAATACTACAAGATGTTTCGTGGCTAGCCTCAGACGAAATGCGTGGGAGACACTATCGTTCAAACGAAGCAAGAAAAGCAGCAAAATATATCGCAGACAAATGGAAACTTGCAGGGTTCACTCCTCTTCCAACCAAAACCTCGATGTATCTTCCAACTGGCGACGCCCGGAATGCACCGAACGTTGGAGCGATGTACCAAGGAGAAGGTGATTCATTCGTTGTAATAACCGCACATTACGACCACTTAAAACCAAGACGCTCAGGAATAGATAGAATTTACAACGGTGCTGACGATAACGCATCTGGCACTGCCGCTCTCATAGCAATTGCACAAGCACTCTCAAAAGTAAAAACACCTTTGCAAAGTTCGATCGTGCTAATCGCTTTCACTGGTGAAGAGGCGGGTCTTGTTGGTTCCAAACATTTTGCAAGCAATTCCCCATTTCCTCTTTCTAAAATCAAGGGGCTAATTAATCTCGACATGATAAGTAGAGGTGAACCAAATACAATTTTTCTTGAAGGTGCTCCAGATGCACCACGAATCAATATGGCGATTGTCAGAGCAAACAAACAAATTGGGCTCAACATCGTGCGAAACGAACATCCAGATTGGCTCTACCGAAGCGACCAAGCACCATTTCTTGAGAAAGGCGTGCCAGCTGTTTTTTTAAGTGTTGAAGATCATGAGGACTACCACCGCGTTACTGATCATGTTGAAAAAATTATTCCAGAACTTGCTACAAAAACTACGCAGCTTACGTTTCTCACCGCAATTGACCTTGCGTCTGGTGTACCCTAATAGGATATGAAACTGCTACTTCCTACACCTCTTATTGCATTACTTTTCTTAGGATGCGGCGATGCAACACAACCACCACCAAAACCAATAAAAAAACAAACGGGAGAACAAATTTTCGTAATGTACTGTGCCATGTGTCATGGTATTTTGGGTGATGGAAAAGGCACTGTCACCCTTGACAGACCCGCTCGTAGTTTTATTGATGGTGGGTTTTCATTTGGCAACACAGTAAACGCAATTTTAAAAACAACTCGCTCAGGCATTCCTGGAACTCCAATGCCACCATTTGAAGATATTCTCGATGAAGAGCAAACTACAAAAGTCGCAACATACGTTCGTTCGCTTGCTCCAACCCTAAAAGATGTGGTCATCGAGGAAACAGAATTGGTTGTTAATAATCGCCCACTTGTAGTCCGCGGCATGATTCCACCAATTCAAGGCGGTTTACAACTGCATCCTCGTGGGCTTGTTATTGGAAACCCAGATGGGTTTAGTTACGAGTACCGCGTTGATGACGTTCGGTTACTTGCAATTCGCCAAGGAAGATTTGTCGAGCGAGCTGACTGGGGTGCACGGGGTGGCTCTCCGCTCAGTATGCTTGGGAAAATCATCGTGCTTATTGACAACGGAAACCCTTCCTCGATATTTGCAACATCTGACATGAAACCACTTCAAACAAAACTTGTTGCAACAAACACTTTAGGTGACTATGCAACGATTACATACGATATTGTTGACAACGGTGGTAATACCCTTGCAACCGTACAAGAACAATGTGTACCAACCACTGGGGCAAGAGCATTAATAGAACAACAATTAACCATAACCGCAAGTACACCTTTGACAATGACTATTCTCAAAGGAACTAGTATGGATGATTCGGCGGAAATTCCAATTGGAACGTCGGTTCGCACGATTATTCATGCAGCAAGAGGGAGTGAAGAATGATTCCTCTACTTCTCACAGTTGCTCTTGCGCAAACACAGCCGGAATACTGGACCATCGATTATCTTTCTACTCCAAAGGGTGAGGTGTTAGAAGTTGGCGGTATCGGATTTATGTCTGATGGAGATTTGGTTGCAAGCACTAGAAGAGGGCAAGTTTGGCGGGTCGATAATCCAAACGCAGACAATCCAAACGATGCAACATTTACATTAATTTGCCAAGGGTTACACGAAGGGCTTGGGCTTTCTGTAATCAACGATGAAATTTACGTCATGCAAAGAGGTGAAATTTCAAAACTGCTTGACCTCGATGGTGACACTATCATCGATGAAATTCAAACCATAACGCAGGACTGGGGCATGAGCGGGAACTACCATGAGTTTGGGTTTGGATTACCTGTTGACCAAGATGGCAACATGTATTTTTCTTTGAACGTTGGATTTTGGAATCCGCATTGGTGGCACGGCAAATCACGTGTGCCATACCGCGGATGGGTACTAAAACTTTCACCCGATGGCACCGTCACTCCAATCGCTGGCGGTCTTCGAAGCCCTGCCGGCTTGGGGCTACTTGAAGATGGAACACTTTTAGTTACCGACAACCAAGGCGACTGGATGCCAGTTTGCCCAGTTTTTGCAATTAAAGAAGGTGCGTTTTACGGGCACCCAGCTTCACTTCGTTGGTACGAAGATCAACCTGACATTGAACCAAGTGACATACTGCCACACCCAGAAATCGCAAGGGAACATCCAGTACTTTGGCTTCCATATCAATGGTCGCGGTCTACTGGAAATGTGATTCTCGATTCTTCGGGTGGACCATTCCATGGTCAGTACCTCATCGCCGAATTAACAAACGGACAAATTCTTCGAGCGCAGTTTGAAGAAATTGATGGCGTGTTGCAAGGCGCATGTTGGCTTGCACACCAACGTGTTGGTTCGGCGTACCACATTGAATATGGGCCAGATGGCACGCTATATGCTGGCATGACAAATCGTGGATGGGGCGGGCTCGCCCCCGGAAGTGGGATTGCCAGAATCAAATACAACGGTGAACTTCCTCTAGAAATGAGAAATGCACATCTAGTTGAAGATGGTTTTGAAATTTCATTTACAAAGCCACTCGCATCGGCACCAACAGTTACCGGAAACAAATACGACTATAACTATTGGTGGGAATATGGTTCGCCACAACAACACGTCGAGGATTTACAGATTTCAAGGGTAACCCTTTCTGATGATGGCTTATCTGCAAAAGTAACCATTGACAATTTAGATGCAGGTAAGTGCGTGATGCTTAAACTTGAAGGAGCAACAAGCAAAGACGGTTCTTCACTAGTGCACAACGAAATGTCATATACGATTAACAAACTTCCTGGTGGCAAACTTGCGTATGTTGCAAAACAAGTTGAGCCGCCAATTGAACGAGGTGAACAAGTTGAGGGTTGGCTCTACCTCACTTGGGCGGATGCAACAGATATGTGGAACAATAATGGTGTTGAACTTTGCAACGCTGAACTCGATTTAGATAACCCTACACAATTTGTAATCAGCAACGGAATGAGCGCACTTGTTGCAAGCGAAGGCGAGTCCATGGCAACGAAATTTGATATTGTCGATGGGGAATTGACATTTGCTTATATGCTTGCAAAAGAAAGCGAAGCGGAAATTAAACTTCCTATTGGTGCATCAATTTTGCTGTCAAACAATGAGGGTGGCGGATATCTAGGCGAGGGTATCTGGCACAATGCAAAAATAATTTTCCAAGCAAGCCCACCAAAGGTTACGCTCGTTGAAGTCAACGGCGTGCACACGGACACAAATATGATTACGTACAGCGGCATCGTCAAACCTTCGCCACTTGAATTCAAATGCATTAAGGGCAACTTTGCATTTGGCGATGTTCGGTTGCGCACGAACTTAAAAGACATTGATAGCAAGGAATGGACAACACTACAAAGCGATGAAAGCGACTGGAAAACTATTGGAGATATTGACTGGCGAAAGTCTGATAGTGGCGGCATAGTTATTGGAGGAAACGGTTCCATAATTCTTCCATTAACAAATTCTGGTTTCTCATCAGTTCGTTTTGATTGCAAAATTAATGGTCTAGGGAACGCGAAGATTGCAATAGGTGATTTAGAACTCACAATCGCCACTCAGGGTGATTACAAAACAGGCAGCATCAATGGACACCCAATTAAAGCAAACCTAGTCGATCAAAACGAATGGTGTACCGTTGAAATCCATCAAGACAAGACAACCACTGTCTACCTCAACAACATTCCAATCATTACTACAGACGGTGCACCCAATCTCACAGGTGACACCCTACTCATCAAAGTGAACGATGCCGAACTTACAATGAGAAAGACTTATCTTAGTAATTAAGACCAAAAACAATCCGCGGAAAATTTCAGAAGAAAAGAATAGCCACTGAGACTCAGAGGCGCGGAGGAGTACATTTTTGGTTTAGGAACTAACTATCCCAATTCTTATCTCCGTGCCTCAGTGCCTCTGTGGCAAAAAACAGAAAAATTATCCGTGGGATAGCTTTTTCAGCAAGCGCCCCAAGCATCGACAATCGCTAGAAGATCACCAACTCCAACAGTACCGTCACCATCGATGTCACCAGAGCAACCGTTGCAAGCACCCCACTGGTCAACAACGCCAAGCAAGTCTGCAACACCAACCGAACCATCGCCATCTAAGTCGCCAGTACAAGAAGTCCCGCCATCCACTGCATCAAGGGCTGCCTTTGCATTTACAAAGCCGTGACCAAATGTTGTGTCATAGCCACCGCTTCCATAGTCAACTGCTGTTGACGAAAGTACGTTTTCTAATTCATCGGGTGAAAGCGTTGGGTCAACAGATAGGATTAATGCAGCGACACCCGCTGTATAAGGAGATGCAAAAGAAGTTCCATCAATCGTTGTTGTGTTTCCACTGCCGTAACCGTCTCCTCCACTTCTGTCTGTTGTGCGAATGGATTCTCCGGGAGCACTTATAAACAATCCGTTGCCATGCGTACTAAAACTCGCAAGAGTACCGTTGGATGACATCGCCGCAACCGAAATTACGCTGTCCAAACTAGAAGGCCAACCAATAGTGGTAGACCCATCATTACCCGCGGCTGCAACATGGAAAACACCTGAAGCGCGAGTTGTGTTAAACGCGTTTGTAATTCCAGAAAGAGGTGAACCTCCACCCCAACTTGAGTTTGTAACTCGAGCACCTGAATCTGCCGCCCACGTAATGCCGTTTACTGCCCAACTTTCTTGGAACTCAAGAAATCCAAAGCAAAAACCAAAAAGATCCATCTCGTTAAAAATCTTACCCGCGCGAACCCAGCAATGCGGAGCAACACCTGCAACTCCTAGATTATTATCAATCGTTGCCGCGACACAACCAGAGACTGCCGTGCCGTGATTATCGCAACCGTTGCCTGGGTTTCCGTTACTGCTACTTCCTGTAAAAGTTTCGCCAGTAAGTTGATGAATGTCTGGGTGATTTTGATCAATGCCTGAATCCAAGACAACCACGACTATGTCTTCACTGCCCATTGAAATATCCCACGCTTCTGGCAAGTCCATGTCGTGATCGTTTGACTGGTGCAACCCCCACTGCTGATTAAACTCTGGATCATTTGGCATGTGCGCTGGTTTTACCCAAGCAATCGCGTCACTTTCTGCAAATGCAAACATCTCCATGCCCGCAAGTTCGTTTGCAAGCACTAAAACATCACGGCCGTCTGTAAGTGATGTCCGAACGCGATAGACGCGTTCCATTCCAGAAAAATTGATATCAAGGATTTCACCGTAAGAGCGCAACAGTGCTTCAACCGAATCTTGATTACTTTCGTGAGTTCGTTGCACAAGCAAATCTCGTGTTGGAATATAAGGCAAACTGTTTTCGCTAAGAAAGACAGGTGATACAAAGTCGTACTCTGAGTTTTCAACAAGTTTGTTAACTGTTTGTTCAATAGAATTAAACGACTGCATACGCTGTGGTGTTCTTACATACGCCCAGCCGGGAACGGAACTTTCAGAAAACGATTGTGCGGAATCCGCAACAAATTCTGGAACATCAGGAGTTCCGTTTTCATCAAATACTGCAATCATTGAAATATCCACCGTTAACTCGATAGATGTTTTAAAGTGCGAATATGAATATTGGGTGTTTTGAGGTGCACCAACAAGTAGTACCGACGTAAGTGCAATGAGTTGTAGCATTGTTTTTCTCCTTAGTTGCTACCTACCCTAAGGGATAATTCGCCTCGACTCAAGCAGTAAACTGCTTGATTGGTCGAAAGAGCGAGTATTATGTTGAGTATGTTCTCCCAACTCCTCATTATTTCCGTTTTATGCGCTCAAACCACTTCATTTAAACCACTCTTTAATGGCAAGAACCTAGATGGATGGACCATCGTCAACGGAGACCGTACGACATGGGTTGCCAAAGACAACATGCTTGTCACAACTGGCAAGCCAACAGGTGTTATTCGCACAAATAAAATGTATGAAAACTTTGTTCTTGAACTCGAGTGGAGGCACATGGTCGAAAATGGAAACGCGGGTCTTTTTGTTTGGTCCGATCCAATTCCAGCAAAAGGCGTTCCGTTTACAAGAGCGATTGAAGTTCAAATCATGGACGGCAAAGAACTTGATTGGTACACAACTCATGGTGATATTTTTTCAATCTGGGGATCAAAAATGACTCCCGATGAACCTCACCCAAATGGTGATCATATCGAGCGTTGTTTACCGAGTGAACGTCGTTCTCATCCTTCTCCAGAATGGAACCATTACGTTGTGACTTGCATTGATGGTCAAATTAATTTGTCCGTAAATGGCGCATTCGTTTCAGGAGCAACACGTGTTTCTCCTCGAAGAGGATACATATGTCTCGAGGCTGAAGGTACCGAAGCACATTTCAAAAACATACGAATCATGGAACTTCCACCATCTGCACCACCTATTCCACCTTCCAAAACAGCAAATGAAGACCTAGGTTTTACAACTATCTTTAATGGGATTGATTTATCTGGCTGGATATCAAACACTCCTTCCTTGTGGACAGTGAAAGATAATGTGCTTCATTGTAAAAAGAATAGTGACACACTAGAGGCCGTCAATATCTACAGTGAGTATGAATTGACATTTGATTACAAATGCAACGACGAAGATTCTTCCTCCTATGTTGTTATCGACGGGCATGTCACAGAATTACCGTGTAGTGTGTCTGGGAAGTGGACACGGCTTGTATTGCGTGGCAAGGGAGACACCATCGGTATTGGTGGCAGCAATGCAAATTTTACCAATCTTTTCACTAGACCAATTAAATAACCGAGATTTTTGAAAACTCTAAGAGGTTTACGGCTTGTCTGCAATGCAAACATGAGCCAGCTACCTGAAATAATTACCACCGAATCCAATCTCTCGCCCAAGGAAGAGATTTCTTCATTACGTGCCGAATTACGTCGTGAACAAAAATACAGAATAGAAGCTGAAACAGCTCTTCTAATGGTCGACATAGCTCAGGAAAATGGAGACCCACCACCTTCGAGAATGGCAATGATTACTGGCCTTGCAAAACTCGCAGAGTCAAGGGATGACAATACTGGCGCACATCTTTCTCGCATCCAACATTACACAACCATCATCGCGGGAGCTTATGCAGAGAAACAACCATCTCTTTTACCACTAGGTGAGGTTTCAATTATTGGTGCTGCATCAATCTTGCACGATATTGGAAAGGTTGGAATTTATGACGATGTTTTACTTCATTCTGGAAAATTTACAGATAAACAATTTGAAGTTATGAAACGACATACAACCATTGGCGCAGACATTCTGCTGTCTTTGTCAAAAGAACTTGGAAGTGATCCGTGGATTGATACTTCAGTGCAAATTGCACTTAGCCACCACGAAAAATGGGATGGAAGCGGATACCCATTTGGCTTAAAAAGAGAAGATATTTCTCTTCCCGCTAGAATCGTTGCTGTGGCAGATGTTTACGATGCTCTAACCTCCCAACGCGTATACAAAAAAACGATGACCCATGAAGATGCGACTTTAATTATCAAAAAAGATTCTGGAACACATTTCGACCCAGAAGTCGTTGATGCATTCCTTGATAGAGAAGCAGAAATTAAAAAAATTTGCGAAAGGTTACACCTTGGGTGACAGCAATATTAATTGCTCTGATTTTTCGCGTCGGCATAGCAAAGCAAACACCAACCAAGAAGAAACGCCAGCCATAAACCATTTGTAATTAATACTGTTGCCATGGTGAGATAGTATACATGGTTTAGTCCTTGTTACATACTCGACTATCTATCGGTATGATGGAATAATGGCAGAGCGGAACACAATGAGAACCAACGCGGGACGGTGGGGATGGATAATACCTATCCTCCTTCTGACATCGCTCGTGGCTAATATTTTGGGAATTATCCTTCCATTTTTAGAAATTGACGAGGCATTTCACGGAAAAGTTATTTATAGTTTGCCCCACTCTGTCTATTTGATGTGGGAACACAAACTCTACTTCATCTCAGGTCTCATCCTCGGGTTCTCGATCATCTTTCCATTCGTAAAACTCTTTTCACTCTTCGCACTTTGGTTCATTCCTTGGAAATCAAAAAACCGTGAGCGATATCTTCACGTCATTGAACTTCTTGGCAAGTGGTCCTATATGGATATTTTCGTTGTCATTTTGCTCGTTACCCTTACAAGTAAACAGTCTTTTATTTCGTCATCTATTCATGTGGGGGTCTACTACTTCATTGGTGCAATTACACTTAGCATGATTACTTCTGGAGTCATTATGACTCTTGCACGAAAAACTTGTAATAAAGAAGCACCAAGAAAATTCAAATCTGATAAACGACGCTGGATGTTGTTCGACAATATCTATCTCGGATGGATTGTTCCTGTGCTTGTACTCGCATCAGCGGCAACCCTTATTGAATCGCTTAACGCAACCTTTCTACGCATAAGCCAAATGTTTTTGGTATCCAGATCGTATAGCATCAGCGAAATCTTCACTTTAATGTACAGCCAAAAACATTGGGTACTGCTCATTATTATGGTTGGAACACTTTTTGTTGTGCCCCTGCTTCGACTTACCATTTTATTGTTTTCATGGATTATTCCATTCTCTCCAAAGAAACACACTAAAGTAAAATATGTAATTGATGAGTTTTCAAGGTGGAGCATGCTCGATGTATTTGGCCTAGCCTTATTTTTAATTACAACCGAGGGCAAAGACTTAGTAAAAACAGAAATCCAACCCGGACTCTACATCGTCGTTGCTGCAATTGGTTCAAGTTATTTGCTAGCAGTCATTGCAATCATGTTGAATAAGGCAATGCTACACTCAAACACTATTTCTGCAACGTCTTCAGATACTCAATAACATCTCGTATTTCTCTTTTGCTAAGCAAAACACCCATTGGCGGCATCGCTGAATAATCACCAAAACCCTCTGCGACATTTTCGTTTGGGTAAAGCAAAGCTGCCAACAGTTGATCCTCGTCTAAACGATTAGCAACGTCATCTAATGGCGGTCCAGCAATACCACCTTCCCCTTCTATTTTATGGCAGCGTAAACATTCACTCTTTGAATTCTCAAACACGATTTGTTTGCCGATAATTCCATTCCCACCATGGAGCAACCACGCGTCTTCTATTTCTTTATTCCACGGTTCTGCAAAATCTAATTGCAATTCGTCTCGAAGAGTTTCATTGTCAATCTTGGAAAATACAAGTGGTCTTCTAGTGAGGGTTTTAATTGCTTCTTGTGCTTCAAAGATTTCACCAACTTGGATAGCTTCAAGCAATAGTTTTTCAGCGGACAAATCATTTTGACTAAGCAAAACATCCCTAGCCACAGAGCGAAGTTTCCAGTGTTCACTTTGCAGGGCATATTCAATTAGGTCCTTGTTATCATTCACCTGTAGTGCATACGCACGTATTGAGACTGGCATTTTTTCATCAAGAACAAACTTATCGCAAAGTTCTTTTGGAAACAATCCGCTACTTGAAGAAACGAACCGTAGGGTTTCCATAAGAAGCTCACCCTCTGCACTCGTGAACAATGCATGAATTGCATCATCAACGCCTTCAATGCAAATGAAGCTCATGTGTTTTCTCGGTATCACCCTACCCTCAACAATATCTCTATCCGCTTTAGAAGGACTTGGGGGACCCCAATTGTTCAACGCTTGCATCGCAAGCAACCTCATTTCGTACGGCTTGGTTGCATCTGCCGCAAACTCAGCAACACGCACACTTCCATAGCAATCGTGTTCCATTTTATTTGCGCTAATTGCCCGTTTCTGCCACGGAATTGTCCGTGCATGAGATAGTGATGCCGCAAGAGTCTGCCTTGCCCCTTCTTCATCACCATAGCCACGCCCATCAATACGCCCATCGTGGATTGCTCTTGCAGCTTCAGTTGCAACATCATCATCCGGATCGTTCAAATAGTCGGCGACAAATTCCGATTCCATTCTTCGAAGCACCAATACCGCTGCAAGACGAACCGCTTGGCTCGGATGGGTTTGCAAGTTTGCCATCGCTGCTGCGTACTGCGTCTTCGTTAGAGCAACTACTCCAGCGTGTCGCAAATATACATCTTCATTGTTGTTGCGCTCAAGCATTGCAATAATTGCATCTTTTGCATTACCAAGATAACCAAGCGCCATAGTTGCGAAATACGAAACTCGTGAGTTTGGATCATCAATCAACGCAACAATTTTTGCAAATGCTTTTGTGAAGTGCGCTTCGCCAAGAATTTTGCATGCCTGCACACGGATTTCAGGATCAAGGTCATCAAGAAGTGGAGCAACGAATTCCATACATCTCTCCCCACTTCGATCAATCATCGCAAGAGCCCACATCGCATGGATACGTACAAGTTGATTATCGCTTTGCAGTGCTTTTGCAAGTGCGAGAGTGTTCTTTCGATCCGCAAGTTCATACTGCGCGCGAATTCGAACACGCCTATCAACATGCGACAACATTTGAATTAACGTGTCTACTGGTAATGAGGTAAATCCACTTGCAAATATTTCAGACACATCGCCATCTGCAACGTGCGATTCATCCCAAACAGAGTACAGACGACCCTCTTCGTTTCCAGTCCAACCCTCGCCCCAATCGCTAATCACCATCTTACCGTTGTATCCAAAATCAACATCGGTGCACAAAACCTTTTCAACAAACGGATGAAGGTCGACCATGTTGAAATGTGCTCCATCTGGTTCAAGTGCAAAACTTAAGACGCTAGAATGCTCAGCCCCACCACGAAAATCGCACATGAAAAAATGGTCGTTATACCTTTCTGCAAAACCACCACCCGGATACGCAACAAGCCCAGATGGCCCCGAGCCAATCACATCAATTGCAGGAAGAATCCATGCTGGACGATCTTTGTTATGAGGATCCCAACCATTTTCGGTTACCCAAGGTCCTCGTTCATTAGCACCCTCGAGCGTTTGGTATTCCATCCGCCAACCGGTCTCGCCACCTTCTACGCAGTAGACCAATCGGGCTTTGTCGATTGCGTCGGAATTGTTGTCTCCAGTGAACAGGTTCCCATAGTTGTCAAAGGCAAGTTCTTGCGGATTGCGAAGCCCATGATGAAAAACTTCCAAATTCGCCCCATCAAGTTCACTTCTAAAGACCGCGCCTTCACCCGGACTGTGCAATTCTTTTCCGTTATCAAGTTCAATGTGATAGCCGCGATCACCAATCGACCAATACATGCGACCATCTAAACCCAATGCAAGCCCGTGCATGTCGTGCCCACGAAGTGCGGTACGTACGCCAAACCCAGCACCAAAAAGTGATTCTCTTTTTCCGTCTTCTATTTTCCACACGTGCGGTATGCATGTGTAATACACCGAATCTCCAATTGCAAGCACACCGGCACCAGTTCCATCGAGCGGGTCGTTAAATCCATCTGCAAAAATCGTTGCTGTTTCAAATACACCGTCGCCATCTTGGTCTTCAAGTTTTCGAATTCGATCTTCAAACTCCGAGTAATACGCCATCCCGTTTTGACGTTGGTCGGCAAATCGTTCATACATTCTCAGGCGGCTCTCTACCGATTGCAATCGCAAATCCCAATCAAGCCAGAACGAACTTGAACGATTGTCCTCCACGCCCTGCTCTTGCCGAAATGATTCAGCAACAAGGATGTTTCCATCGTCATCAAAACAGAATGCAACAGGATCCATAATTTCTGGTTCCGTTGCAATTAGTTGTTTTGAAAAACCATCTGGCACTTGCATCAAGTCAAATGCGGTTTCCGGAGTCCCCCAAAAAATCACCGAAGCAAGAACACTTAACACCATTTCAATCCTTCTGGGAGTGTATTAAAATTTTCGCAACCATTTTCAGTGACAAGTACCATGTCTTCAACTCGAACTCCACCAAGGGCATGGCTGTACAAACCCGGTTCGATCGTCACAACATCGCCTGAAAGTAAAACCGCACCGTTTCGATCAAGTAAGGGCGGCTCGTGCACATCAAGACCAATACCGTGCCCTGTGCCATGTGGCATAGAGCAAAATGTTGTGGGATCACTTTCCTTTGGAAGTCCCTCTTGGTATCCATGTTCAAGTAACACGCGAATTGTTTCAAGGTGAACAACTTCGCCAGTTTCGCCTGCTTTTGTTACAAGAATTGCTGCTTCTTTTGCTGCAACAACTGCTGCGTGCATCTTTTGAATTTCTTCAGGGATTTCGCCATGCACAACTGTACGTGTACAGTCCCCGTTGTACATCGAACTTTTATCGAGAGGAAATATATCGATGATGACTGGTTCTCCTGTTCGAAGAACACCACTCCCAAGTTCATGGCAGTCGCCACCATCGCTTCCACCTGCGACTATGCACGGTGGATTAAAAAAGTTTCGCTCAAGAAGAAACGTATCAACCATCGTTCGCAATCGTTCACTTGTGAGCGGGTTACCTTCTACTTGCAAAATACCGTTGTCGTCTGCTACCGAGTTTGCAACGGTTTCACACGCCATCCGAATAACTTCCTCAGTGACTTGTTGGGCGCGGCGAAGGTGGGCAACTTCTTCTTCATCTTTTACTCGACGGTCAGTGACACCCATGTCTATATCGAGTTCAACCGAAATACCTGCTGCCTGCATCTCATCAACATAAATCAGAGGAAGCGTTCGGTCTCCAATGACGTTAGTGATTCCGTTTCGGCGAAGGCATTCGGTTGTTGATTGTGCTGCCGCTGTTTCTCTATCTCCCGATAGCCCGCTAGCTGGCGTGAAGTCGCTGTATCCATAAACTCGGTCAGCCCGAGCGTTTTTTTTCGCGCGGTCCATTTCAATTTCTCGAAGAATGAGCGTTCGCGTTCCATCTGGCAAATCAATTGCAATCATCGCATCGTGCACCATAAATCTAATTAAACGATACAACGATTTATTCGTTGATGGATTCCCTGCCATAACGCTCGCTGTTTTCGTTTGCATGTGGTTAGTTTACATTTATTACCTCCGAGCTGATTATTTGAGTGGAGCCGATCGGGCTTGTGGCCGCAGAATCACGACAGTGATTGTGCGCCCCTCGAGACGATGGATGCCAAA